>DASUJB010000093.1:0-27390 GCA_036279475.1 Acidimicrobiales bacterium
CCCGGCTCCGTCGCCGGGGCCGGGAGCTCGGTCACCCGCTGGGTGCCGGGCCCCGCATCGGGTCGCCGTCGCCCTCCTCGTCGTCGGCTCCCTCGATCTCCTCGATGGCGGCCAGGGCCGCGTCCTGCTGGTCGACGATGCCCTCTCGCTCGGCGGCGGAGGGTGACTCGTCCTGGGGGTCGTGCGGATCCGTCATGGGCGGGGGCTACCCGCCGAGGGGCGGCCCACACCACGGAGCGCTGCCCGGTGCAGTGCGGCGCCGTGCCCGAGGGGGGAATCGCGGAGGAGCCGTGTTTGGGACCCGCCGGTCGGGTAGACGGCGCGCATCGAGCGAGGAGGTGCCGCCGTGGCAGACGAGACGATCACCGGCGATCGCAGCGCGAAGGACAAGGCGGCCGAGGTCGCGGCGACGGCTGGCGACCAGGCGCGCGAGGTCGCCGGCACCGCCCGCAGCGAGGCGGCCGCGGTCGTGTCCGAGGCGGGGACCCAGGTCCGGGCCCTGGCCGAGGAGGCGAGGACGGCCCTGCGTCGCCAGGCGGCCGACGGGGCCTCTCGGGCTGCCGAGGCCGTCGACCAGGTGGCCGGGCGGCTCCGGGCCCTCGCCGCGGGCGACACGGAGGCGGCCGGCGACGTGCCCCGCTACGTCGGCGACCTCGGCGACCGCCTCGGCGGCGTGGCCGACCGGCTGCAGGAGCGCGGCGTGGACGGGCTCGTCGACGACGTCCAGCGCTTCGCCCGCCGCCGCCCCGCCGTCTTCCTGGCGGCGGCGGCCGGTGCCGGGTTCGCCGCCGGCCGCCTGTTCCGGGGAGCCCGGGCCGACGGCGGCACCTCGGGAGCCTCGGCGGGCGGTGGCAGGGGCGGCGGCTCCGGCACGGCGGCGACGGCCTCCGGCGGGCAGATCGGCTCCAGCCAGGGCGCCGCCGGCGGGACGACGACCGCCCTCCCCACCGGGGAGGTGGCCTTCGATGAGCAGCGACGGGCGGCCGAGCTGAGCGGGTTCCGGCCCGAGCCCGGCGACACGGGGGCGGAGCCGGCCGGGCCGGAGGGCGGGACCACGCCGGCCCCGACGCCCCACGGCGGCGCCACCGGCGAGACGGGCCGGGGTGGCGGTCGATGAGCACCCACGACCGCGGGGGCCTCGACCGGGAGCCGGCGGAGACCGCCGGCCGTCCCGGCCGGCCGGTGGACGTGGATCAGGCCAGCCTGGGTGAGCTGTTCGGCACCCTGACCTCGGACCTGGGCCAGCTGGTCCGGTCGGAGCTGGAGCTGGCCCGGGTGGAGATCCGCGAGGAGGCCGCCAAGGCGGGCCGGGCCGCGGGGATGCTGGTCGGCGGGGCGGTGGCCGCCGTGGTGGCCGTCATCCTGCTGGCCTCGGCGGCCGCCTGGGGGCTGGCCGAGGTCATCGACGCCGGTTGGGCCTTCCTCGTCGTGGGGGTGGTCGTGGCGGCCGTGGCGACGGGCCTCGCCCTGTCCGGCCGGCGCCGCCTGCAAGAGGTGCGCCCCGTCCCCGAGCAGACCGTCGACACCCTCAAGGAGGACGCCCGATGGGCAAGAGCGCAAGTGAAGTGAGGTCCGAGATCGAGGGGACCCGCAGGGAGATGTCCGACGCGATCGACGCCATCGCCGACCGCACCAGCCCGGGCCGCGTCGTCGAGCGCCGGCGCCGGCGGATGGCGGACGGCTGGCGCTCGGTGCGGGAGCGGGTCATGGGCCGGGCCCAGGACACCTACGGGTCCGCCACCGGCGCCGCCCAGGGGGTGGCGGGCAGCGCCCGCGACACGGCCAGCTCGGTGGCCGGCACGGCCCGGGAGGCGCCGGAGAGGCTGCTGGAGCAGGCCCAGGGCAACCCCGTGGCCGCCGGGGTCATCGCCTTCGGCGGCGGGCTTCTCCTGGCCTCCCTGCTGCCGCCGAGCCAGGCCGAGCAGCGGGTGGCCGGGCAGGTCGTCGACCAGGCGGCGCCCCTGCGCGACGAGTTGGCGCGAGCCGGCCAGCAGGTCGTCGACGAGGTACGGACGACGGCACAGGAGGGTGCCGAGCAGGTGAGGCAGCGCACGTCGGAGGCAGCGGAGAACGTGCAGGGCGACGTCCGCTCCTCGGCCGGCACTGTCGCCGAGCAGGCCGGCCAGTGACACCCGCCCCCCCCCTTCCCCGCGCCGGGCCCCCTGGCGAGGGCGCCCCGCCCGACGGCTTCCCGGCGCCGGCCGCCGGGCGCCGGTGGTGACCACGTGGCCGAGCTGATCGTCGTGCTCGTGGCCGTGGCCCTCGTCGCCGCCGTCGCGTGGCTCGTCACCGGGCCCCGGGCCCGTCCCCGCTCCCCCCACGACCAGCCGGAGGTCACCCGCACCGATCCGGTGCCGCCACCCGACCCGTCCCGCCCCGTTCCCGGCTCGCGACCGTTCCGCCGCCGCCGGGGCAGACCCTGACCCACCCCGTGCAGGAAAGAGAGATCCAGACCATGTCGTTCAACCCCCTCGAGCAGCCGGGCATCCCCGTCGAGGACCAGTTCCGCAACTGGTCCGAGCTGAACGTGACGCCCTTCGACAAGCGCACGGTGGACCCCTACACGCGCACCCGGGCGATCCTCATGAACGGGATCGAGGTCGAGGCCATCCTGTTCTCGCACCAGTTCGCCCGGCACACCGACAACCTCGAGCTGAAGCGGGCGCTGGCCCGGAGCCGCCGGGT
This sequence comes from Acidimicrobiales bacterium, assembly GCA_036279475.1. Taxonomy (GTDB): domain Bacteria; phylum Actinomycetota; class Acidimicrobiia; order Acidimicrobiales; family VFJN01; genus ZC4RG19. The sequence goes on from DASUJB010000093.1 coordinate 2,686, forward strand.
CGACGCCCAGCAGCAGAAGGTGGTCAACGGGCTCAACCCCGGGGACCAGACGCCCCTCGAGACCACCATCGGCTACGAGCAGGTGGCGGTGGACCTGACGGCGTGGCTGGCGCGCCACGAGCCCGATCCCAAGATCAAGCAGGCCCTCGACTTCGCCCTGCTCGAGGACTTCGACCACCTCTACCGCTACAGCAACCTCTATGACCTGCTGTACGGGGGCCACGCCGACGAGCTGACCCAGCACCTGACCGAGATCACGCCGGGCCGTCCCACGTTCGCCCACCACCGCCATCCCGACGACGAGGTCAGGACGCACTTCGAGACCCACACGGCGGACCCGCTCACCCGCATGCACGTGATGACCATCATCGCCGGCGAGCAGCAGACGATGAACTTCTACATGAACCACGGGACCGACTGGATCGAGCCCATCGCCCGGGGCCTCTACGCCGAGATCGCCATGGTCGAGGAGCAGCACGTGACCCACTACGAGTCACTGCTCGACCCCCTCGACTCGTGGCTCGCCATGTGGGTGTGCCACGAGTACCACGAGGTCTACATGTACTGGTCGATGCTCCAGCACGAGAGCGACCGCCGCATCAAGGCGATCTGGGAGCTGGGGCTCAACATGGAGCTCGGGCAGCTCCAGGTGGCGTGCGACTTCATGCGGCGCCTGGAGGGCCGTGACCCGGCCGACCTGCTGCCCGGCTCCCTGCCCGCCACGCCCATCACCTTCGAGCCCAACAAGGACTACGTGCGCCAGGTGCTGGCGACCACGGTCGACCTGCGCACCGACGGGACCGAGTACGTGCCGATCGGCGAGCTGCCGCCCGACCACCGGTACTTCGAGTACCAGCGCACGGTCAACGAGGGAGGTGTCCCGAGCGAGCAGGTCGTCGACGAGGTCCGGGCCCGCGACGGGCGCGACTACCGCGACGAGACCGAGGGCGAGAACCCCGTGCCCGACCTCCGCCAGCCGGCGAAGGCCCGCTGAGAGATCGCCGAGACAGGAAGAGACACCGAACCATGCCGACCCTCATCCCCACCCCTGCGTCCGGCGCCCGCTCCGAGCCCCAGGGCATGACCCACGTCGATCCCGTCCGGGTCCTCCCCGGGAGCGAGAAGGAGGCCTTCCTGGCCGGGAGCGGCCTGAACGGGCCCTTCGTCGCCGACCTGCTGAGCGACATGACCGCCCACGAGCGGGGGGGCGCCGCCCTCTACCGCTCCGTGGCGGGACGGACCAACAACCCGGTGCTGAAGCAGCGGTACACGCACTTCGGGAACCAGACCGTCGAGCACGTCGACGTGCTGGAGACCCTTGTCGCCCGCCTGGGCGGCGACCCCGGCTACGTCAGCCCGGCCGCCCGGGCCACCGAGAGGGCCGCCCTCAACCTGGTGGAGTCCACGTTCCTCCTGGCCGGGTCCGTGGACCTGATGACCCAGGAGCTGGTGATGCTGGACGCCGTCCTCCTGGCCGAGGCCAAGGACCACGCCAACTGGGCCGGGCTGGCCCAGCTGGCGCCCGAGTTCCCCGCCGGCGACATCCGCACCGCGGTGGAGGAGGCCGTCGACCGGGTCGTGCCGGAGGAGGACGAGCACGTGGGCTGGGCCCAGGACATGCGGACCAAGCTGATCAGCGCCCAGGTCAAGAGCGGTGCGATGCAGACCGTGGCGGCCAAGGCCGAGGAGGCGGTGGCCCGCATCCAGGGGCTCTTCGCATGAGCGACGTGGCCCGCGGTCCCGAGGACCCCGAGGTCCCCGAGGCCGATGCCCTCGACCAGCAGCGGGAGGTGTCGCCCAGCATCGAGGGCGCCGAGGGCGCGGCGGCCGGCGGCCGTCCGGCCACCGAGGATCCCGAGGTCCCCGAGGCCGACGCCCTGGAGCAGGCCCAGGAGGTCCCCACTCCCGACGAGTGAGCCCCGCCGGCGGAGCCCTCGCGTCCCTCTGGGGAGGGCTCCGCCGGCGCGGACGTCCGGCGCCGGCGTCGGATCGGCCGGCGGGGCAGGCCGGCGGGGATCCACCGGCGACGCGTCGGGCCCCACTGCCGCCCCTCCGGGGCGGGCGAGATCAGCGCGGCTGGAGGCCGGTCCGGGGGGTAGGAAGGCGACATGAGCAGTGGAGCGTGGGCGATGGTCGCAGTGGCGGCCATCGCGGTGGGAACGTTGGCGTTCCTGGTGGCGGCGACCGTGCGCAGCATCGTCGTGCAGCGGACCCCGGGTCGCAGCGTGTGGCGCGAGTTCGGCCTAGGCCTCGTCCTGATGGCCCTGTTCGCCTCCTCGTGGCTGGCCCAGGGCGTGGCCCAGTGGCAGACCTACACGGACGAGCAGCGCGAGCACGGCGAGTCGGCCGAGGTCGGCGACTTCACGGCCGAGTTCGCCCAGTCGACCCTGGAGAACTGGCAGTCGGAGTTCCTGCAGCTGTTCTCGTTCGTCGTGCTGGCCGCCCTCTACATCCACAAGGGGAGCGCCGAGTCCAAGGACGGTAGCGAGAAGGTCGAGGCCGCCCTCCGGCGGATAGAGGAGCGGCTGGACACCCTGCCTCCGTCGGCCCCGTCCGCTCCGCCCGACCGCTGGAAGCTGCCGGAGACGCCTCTCGAGGTCGACGACGAGTCGCTCGCCCGGGACCGGGGGCCGCTCGCGCCGGAGCCACCGGGGGGCGACGAGGGGCCGGGGACCGTCGCCGACGGTCCCGACGGCCTCCTCCGACGCTGACGACCGGGGGTCGGGGGCGAGGGACGAGCCGGTAGGGTCCGCTCGGCGGTGCGGCGCGACCGGGAGGGTCCATGACCATGCGAGAGGCCAGGAGGGGATCGCCGCCGGGCGTGCCCGGCAGGGCGTGCACGTGAGGGTCGGTCCCGAGGACGACCCCGTCGCCTGGCTGATCGACACGTCGCACCTGCTGCCTCCCCACGAGCTCGGTCCGGTCGTGGCCCGGGCCCTGGCGGCGTGCGGTGCCACCGACGTGGCGCTCCACCTCATCGACCACGACGAGCGACGCCTGAACCGCCTGTGGCCCCCGGCCGCGGGCAGCGCGTCGATCGAGGTGGACGGCACGGTGGCGGGTGCTGCCTACGCTGCTGGCAGGACCCGTGCCGAGGCGTTGGAGGGCGCCGCCCGCCAGTGGGTGCCGCTGCTCGACGGCACCGCCCGCCTCGGCGTCGTGGCCGTGGACCTCCCTGCCCCGAGCCCCCACCCTGCCCTGGTGGCGCAGGTCGAGCGCGTGGTGGCCCTGGCCGCCGAGCTGCTCGTGGCCAAGGAGCAGTACACCGACGACTTCGAGGTGGCGCGCCGTTGCCGGCCCATGACGTTGGCCGCCGAGCTGCAGCGGTCGAACCTGCCGCCGGACGCCCTGGTGACGCCGGCGGTGGCCGTGGCCGGCATCCTGCAACCGGCGTACGCGGTGGCGGGTGACAGCTTCGACTACGCCCTCGGAGCGGCGGGGCTCGACGTGGCGGTCCTGGACTCGGTGGGCCACGACCTGGCATCGGCCCTCGTGTCCCACCTCGTGCAGGGAAGCCTCAGGAACAGCCGCCGGCGGGGCCTCGACCTCGTCGAGTCCTACGAGGTGGCCGACGCCACCCTGGCGTCGATGTACCCCGACCACCGCTTCGCCACCGCTGCCTTCGGCCACCTCGACCCGGCGACCGGCTCGTTCCGGTGGGTGTCGGCCGGGCATCCGGCGCCGTTGGTCGTCCGCGGCAACGAGGTGACGGGCGAGGCGTCCACCGTGGCGACGATGCCCATCGGCCTGCGCCACACCGGCGTGCCCGCCGTCAACCAGGTGGACCTCGCGCCAGGCGACTCCCTGGTGCTCTACACCGACGGTGTCACCGAGGGCGGCGCCCGAGGGGGCGAGCGCTTCGGCCTGGAGCGGTTCGTGGACGTCCTCGAGCGCGTCCTCGACGAGGCGGTGCCGCCGGCCGAGGTGCTGCGGCGCCTCGGCCACGCCGTGCTGGCGCACAGCGCCTACGAGCTGCACGACGACACGACGATCGTGCTGGTGCAGCGCCGGCGCCAGCCCTGAGCCGGCGGCGCCCGGGCCCTCGGCGTCGGTTCAGGTCCGACGTTCGTCGGTGGGGAGCCGGTCGGGCCGGTCCTCGTGGGACCGCTCGGCGAACCGCCGCTCGGCCTCGTCGACGTCGCCGCCCGTCTCGTCGAGCAGCCGGTCGACCTCCTCGTCGTCCTCGGACGCCTGCTGGCCGATCCAGTCGTCGACGGTGCTGTTGGGCGGTTCGACGACCTCGCCCTGCTCGTTGCGCTCGGCGGGGGTCTCCTCGGGTGCCATGGCTCAGCCGTTCTCGCGGGCGGCGGAGATGTCGGCCAGGGCGCTGTCGGCGTCCCGCTCGATGGCCAGGTCGCCCAGGGAGACGACGCCCACGAGGCGACCGGCGTCCACGACCGGGAGCCGGCGGACGGCGTGCTCGCGCATCAGCTCGGCCGCCCTCTCGACGCGGTCGCCGGGGGCGACGGTCACGACCTCGCCACTCAGCACCTCGGACAGCGGCGTGTCGGGGCCTCGACCGTCGGCCACGGCACGGACCACGACGTCGCGGTCGGTGACGATGCCCCGCACGTCGTCGCCCTCGGTCACGACGACGTCACCGGCGTCGCGGTCCCGCATCTGCTGGGCCGCGCTCCGGATGGGCGCGTCGGGCGGGCAGGTGACGGGGTCACGAGCCATGAGCTCGGCGATTGTCTGCGCCATGGGTCCTCCTGGTCGGTCGCTCCCCCCGGGCCTACCCGCCGGTGCTGCGGCGAAAACGGTGTGCCGGCACCACGGTGGCGGGTGTCACGCGCCGGCGGCGGCGGCGCTGCGGATGAGGCGGGTCGTGGACCGGCCGTCGACCAGCGGGACCAGCACCACCTGGCCGCCCCAGCGGGCCATGACGTGACGCTCCTCGATGTCCGCGCCCTCGTAGTCGGCCCCCTTCACGAAGAGGTGGGGGCGGAGGGCGCGCAGGGCCCGGGACGGCGTGTCCTCGTCGAAGGCCACGACCTCGTCGACGCAGGCCAGGCTCCCGAGGACCGCCGCCCGGTCGGCCACGGGGTTGAGGGGGCGACCCGCCCCCTTCAACCGCCGGACCGAGGAGTCGCCGTTCAGCAGGACGACGAGGTGGTCGCCCAGCCGTCGCGCCTGCTCGAGGAGCTGGACGTGACCGGCGTGGAGGACGTCGAAGCAGCCACCGGCGGCGACGACGACACCTCCCGCCCGTCGGACGGCGGCGGCGCCGGGTGCGCCGCCGGGTGCACCGTCGAGGGGCACGACGTGCCCGTCCCCGCCCGGCCGCCCGGTGCCGCCGGCGCCGGTCGCCCCCTCCGGCCCGGCCGCCGGTGCGGTGTGGTCCCGTCCCGCCACGTAGCGGCGGGCCCCTGCCACCCCGGCCTCGACGGCGGCGCGCCGCCCGGCCCCGCACGCCAGGGCCAGGGCGGCGTGGACGGCGAAGGCGTCCCCCGCCCCGCAGGCGTCGCCCCGGGCGGGGTGGGTAGGGACGACCACGGCCAGCGCCCCGGGCTCGGCGAGGACGGCACCGCGGGCGGCGGCCGTGAGGGCGACCGGGCTCCCGAGCGAGGTGGCGAGCGCGCCGGCCACGGTGACGAGGCCGGGGACGGTGGCCGCCGCCGCCGGGTCGGCGTCGCCCAGCAGGTCGAGGGCCTCGCCCACGTTGGGCGTCGCCAGGGCCGTCGCCCGGGGGGGCCGGGGACCGGCGCTGTGAGGGTCCCAGACGACCGGCGGGGCGTTCGGCCCCGCAGGGAGCCCGGTCACCTCCGGCAGTGCGCTCACGCCCCGCCCGTAGTCGGCCACCAGCACCGCGTGGGCGCCGTCGGCGGCGGCCCCCGCCTGGACCGACCACGGGCCGGGAGGGACCACGGGCTCGCAGCCCCGGTCCACCCGGGCCAGGGACTGGCCCCCCGAGCGGAGCCGGAGCTTGACCGGCGTCGGACCGTCGAGGCCGAGGTCCACCACGGCGACGCCGGCGTCGGCGAGGAGGCCGGCCAGCCGTCGGCCGTCGGCGTCGGTCGCCAGGGCCGTCACCAACGTCACCTCGGCGCCCGCGCCGGCGGCCAGCTGGGCGGCCAGCGCCGCCCCTCCGGGCCGCACCCGCTCGACGGGCGACTCGACCACGGGGGCCGGGGCGTCGCGGCACACACGGCGGACCTCGCCCTCCCAGTCGACGTCGAGCAGGGCGTCTCCGATGATGCACAGGCGCGGGCGGGTCACCACCAGCGCCTACCCGGGCCGGGCCGGCGCAGACGGCCGGGGGTTTCGGCCGGCACCGATGGGATAGAACCGCGGCGATGCCCGGCCCGACGGACCGACCCGTGACGAGTCGCCACCCCAGGTGGAGGTGAGCGGGTCATCTGCGCAGACGTCGCCAGGGACGAGCGGCCGCGTCGCCACGCCAGCGGGTGGTTCCGGCGCGACGCCGCCGAGGTGGGGCGGGCCCGGCGCCTCGTGCGGTCGGCCCTGGTCGACTGGGGGCTCGGGCACGAGGCGCCCGCCCTCGAGCTGGCCGTCAGCGAGCTGGTGACCAACGCGCTGCAGCACGGCCGGGGTGACGTCGAGGTGGAGATCACCGCCACCGACGACGGGGTGCGGCTGGAGGTGGGGGACCACGGCGACCAGGTCGGCCTCCCCGCCATCACGCCCGCGGGACCGGGCACCCACGGCGGGTGGGGCCTGCGCCTCGTCGAGCGCCTGTCCGACTCGTGGGGGGTGGTGGCCGACCGGTCCGCCACCCGGGTGTGGATGGTCCGGCACGCCGGTGGCCGGTCCCATGGCGACGCCTCCCCGACCGCGCCCGCGCCCGCCTCCGCCGAGGCCTCGCCCGCGCCCGTCTCTGCCGAGGCCTCGCCCGCGCCCGTCTCCGGCACTGCCTCCGCCGACGCCGCCGGGCCCGACGCCGCCCCCTCCGGCGTGGGGTAGCGGACACGGTGCGGGGGGTCGCCTCCCGGCGGGGTTGCCTCCCGGGGGGAGCGGGTAGGCCGCGCGGTGACGGACCCGCGACCGGGGAGGGATCCCATGCCGGCACGTGACGAGCTCCCGAGCACGCTGCGACGATCGCCGGAGAAGGCTCAGCGGACCTGGTCCGAGGCCCACGACAGCGCCGTCGAGAGCTACGGCGAGGGCCAGCGGGCGCACCGCACGGCCTTCGCCGCCCTCAAGCACTCGTTCGAGAAGGTCGGGGACCACTGGGAGGAGAAGCGGTCCCGGGGACCGTCCGATCCCCAGGCGGCCCGAGGTGGGGCAGCGGCTCGCCGGGCGTCGGGACCCACCTACGGAGGCGTCGACGTGGCCGGGCGCACCAAGGACGAGCTGATGGACCTGGCACGGCAGCTGGGCGTGCGGGGCCGCTCGAAGATGACGAAGGAAGAGCTGGCCCGGGCCATCGCCCGGGCCAACGACCGGGCCACGGCGCGGGCCCGCGACGAGGGCCGCTGAGCGACGGACGCTGAGCGATGGACGCTCGGCGAGCGGGAAGCGCTCCCCAGCGTGCGGGAGCCGGCGCTCCGAGAAGCGGTTCTGTGTGAAGCGAGCGCCGCCCGGGTAGCCGAGGGGTCGTCCGCGAACCGCCCACGCTCCCGGAGGACGCCGTGACACCGCTGTCCCGCTCCCACGACGACACGTCCGACCCGCGGTTCGAGCTGCTGCGCCGGACCGGCGACCTCGAGGTGCGCAACGCTCTCGTCGAGGACTTCGCCTGGTTGGCGTCGTTCTGCGCCAGCCGCTTCGCCCGCCGGGGCGAGCCCCGGGAGGACCTGGTGCAGGTGGCCCTGGTGGGGTTGGTCAACGCCGTCGACCGGTTCGACCCCCGCCGCGGGCTCTCGTTCACCACCTTCGCCGTGCCCACCATCGAGGGCGAGCTCCGCCGGTACTTCCGCGACCGGACGTGGGCCATCCACGTCACCCGCCGGGTCAAGGACGCCAGCCGGGCGACGGCCGCCGCCGTCGACGACCTCACCTCGGCGCTCGGGCGCACGCCCACCGCCGACGAGGTGGCCGAGCGGACCGGCCTGCGCCCCGAGGAGGTGCTGGAGGCGCTGGACGTCCACTCGCTGCAGCGTGGCGTCCCCCTCGAGCAGGGCGACGGCGACGATGCCCACGAGAGCGTGGCCCTGGGCGTCGACGAGGCGGGGTACGAGTCGGCCGAGGCGCGGACCATCCTCGCCGAGCTGCTCCCCGCCCTGCCGACGGCCCGCGACCGGCTGATCGTCGAGCTTCGCTTCGTGGAGGGCATGACCCAGTCCGAGATCGCCCGCCGCATCGGGGTGAGCCAGGTCCAGGTGTCGCGCCTGCTGCGCCTCGACCTCGAGCGGATGCGCCGGGCCGCCTCCCGCCGCCGGCGGCCCGTGGCCGGCTGAGCGGGTCGGGTCGGCTGGGCCAGGGGCGGTCGGCTGGGGGCTGGGGCCGGGCCGGGACAGGTCGGCCGGGGGCCGGGGCCGGGAGCAGCCTGGCCCGGACGGCGGTCAGGGGCGGCGACCCAGCCCCGACGCCAGCTCGGCCAGGCGCCGCGAGGGCGAGTCGGAGGCGAGGGGCGCGGTGGGGGCCCCGGCCCCGGCGGCCATGCCGAGGGCCAGCTCGCGGAGGGCTTCGACGGCCGTGTATCGGGGCCGCCACCCCAGCTCGGCCCGGGCCCGGTCCGTGGCCAGCTGGGGCAGGTCCAGGGCGAGGTCGAGCAGCCGGGGGTCGGTGGGGACCAGGTGGGCGCCCCACGCAACCGAGAGCGCGGCCCGGACCGCCCGCCGGGGCACCTCCACCGGCCGTGCCTCGAACACCTCGCCCAGCACGGTGGCGTCCACCACCGGCTCGGCCGCCACGTTGAAGGCTCCCCTGACGTCCCGCACCACGGCGGCCCGGTAGGCCTCGGCGAGGTCGTCGGCGTGGACGGCTTGGAGGCGGAGCCCCGCCGGCAGCGGGAGGACCGGCAACCTCCCCGGTCGGGCCAGCCGGCCCGGGAGGAGCGGGCCGGCGAACAGTCGACGCTGCTCGGTGGCCGACGCCCGCTGGAAGACGAACGCCGGCCGCAGGCGGACCACCCGCCGGTCGGGGGAGCGGGCCTCCACGGCGTCGAGCACCCGCTCGACGTACGCCTTCTCCCGCCCGTAGGCGGCCCCGGGCCGGCTGTGGGTGGGCCAGTCCTCGGTCACCCGGTGCCCGGGCCCGGGCGAGTAGGCGCCCACCGACGAGGCGTGGACGATGGTGCCCACGCCGGCGTCCTCGGCGGCGGCGAACACCCGGGCGCTGCCCACGGCGTTGGCCTGCCACGTGACGTCGGGGCGCCGCTCCGGCTGGAACAGCCAGGCCAGGTGGACCACCGCGTCGACGCCCCGGAGGTGGGGGCGGAGGTCGTCGCGCCCCACGTCGAGCTGGTGCCACGCCACCGGGGCGCCGGGCGGGTCGACGTGACCGCTCCCGGGCGGCCGACGAGCGACGGCCAGGATGGAGGTGACGGCGTCGTCGGCGGCCAGCGAGCGGAGGACGGCCGTCCCGACGTTCCCGCTCGCCCCGGTGATCAGCACGCGCATCCCTCGCTCCCTCCGTCGGCACCCATTCCCCTAACCATGGGGCCGGCAGGGCAAACGCCCCGTCGCCGCGGTTCGACGGGGCGGCAGCGGGGAAGGCCTGGGCCGTCCGACCGGAGGAGGCCACGATGCTGGACGCCCTGACCCTGCTGACCGCCGACCACAACCGCGTGCGCGGCCTGTTCTCCCGCTTCGGCGCGGCCAAGGAGGCCGGCGACACCGAGGCCATGGCGGAGCTGGCCGACCTGATCGACACCGAGATCGAGGGGCACACCACCATCGAGGAGCGGGTGTTCTACCCGTGGGCCCGCGAGCTGTCCGAGGAGATCGCCGAGGTCGTCGCCGAGGGCGTCGAGGAGCACCACGTCGTGGAGGTCCTGATGGGCGAGGTGCGGCAGCTGGCGCCCGGCGACGACGAGTGGGTGGCCAAGCTGGCCGTCGTCATCGAGAACGTCGAGCACCACGCGGCCGAGGAGGAGGAGGACCTGTTCCCCCAGGTCCGCCGGGCCGCCGACCGCGGCGCGCTGGAGTCCGTGGCCGGTGACCTCGAGGCGGCCAAGCGCGACCTCGGCGCCCCCGTGCTGGCGGACAAGCAGGACAAGACGACCGAGGAGCTGCACCGGCTGGCGACGGCCCAGGAGATCCCCGGGCGGTCCTCGATGGGCCACGACGAGCTGGCCGCCACCGTCAGCCCCGGGTGAGGCGGGGCGCCGCCGGCGCCCGGGGCCCGGCGGCGCCCCGCTCAGCGGGTGGGGCTCAGGTAGGGCCGGAGGCGCCGGACGGCCCGGGCCAACAGGCGGGACACCTGCATCTGGCTCACCCCCAGCCGCCGGGCGATGTGCGCCTGGGTCTCCTCCTCGAAGTAGTACCAGGTGAGCAGGCGCACGTCGGCGGGATCCAGCCGCCCCAGGCCCCGCTGGAGGGCGGTGCGGTCCTCCACCCCCGCCAGGCCGGGGTCGGTCGAGGCCAGGCCCGGCGGCTCGTCCGCCGCCACGGTGGGGTTGTCGAGGGAGGTGGTGGCCCGGGCCCGCCGGGCGCGCTCCACGGCCTCGATGCGGGCCAGCGGGACGCCGAGGAAGTCGGCCACCTCCGACAGCGAGGGGGCCCGGCCCAGGTCCTGGCTGAGGAGCTCCACCGCGTCCTGCTGCGGCCCGGCCAGCTCGTGGACCGAGCGTGGGACGCGCAGGGACCACCCCAGGTCTCGGAAGTGGCGGCGGAGCGTTCCCACGATGGTGGGGGTGGCGTAGGCCAGGAACGGCGTGCCCCGGCCGGGGTCGAAGCGGCGGAGGGCCAGCATGAGCGCCTCGTGGGACACCTGGACCAGGTCGTCGACCGGTTCGCCCCGCCGGTAGTGCTTCCTGGCCGTGGCCGTGGCGAAGCCGCTGTAGCTGTGCACCAGGGCGTCGAGCTCGCGGGGGTCCTGCCGGTCGGCGAAGGCCACGTGGCGGGTCCACAGGGTGAGGTCGACCGAGGGCCGGGTGGCGCGGGGAGCCAGCCACTCACGGCGCACCGGGGTGCGGGGCACGCTCACCACCGCCCTGGCCCGGTCGCGGGCGGCGTGGAGGCGGTCGGCGGCACCGCCCGCCCGGTGGCGAAGGATCGGTGAGGGGCGTGTCCGAGCGGCCGTCACGACGAGGGGTCTTCCCGCGCGCCGTGACATGACACGCGCGATCTGCGTCTCGCCGCCGGGCCCGGAGGGTAGGGGACCGGCATCACCGCCCGGAACCCCATGACGCCCGATCCGTCGCCCCACCCGGTCGCCGAGGAGCGCTCCGAGCTCGACCGGGCCGCCGCCGACCTCCAGTCCCTGGCCGACGCCTACGAGGAGTGCGCCCGGTCGTTGGAGGCCCTGGAGGCCGTCGTGGACGTCCTGCTCGACGACCCCGGCACGTGCGCCCTCGTGGTGGACGGGGAGCAGCGGGTTCTGGCCCTCAGCCGGGGGATGGCGGCCCTCGTGGTGGAGGGCGGACCGGTGATCGGCGCCCGGGCGGCCCGCCTCCTGCCCCCGGGGTGGCCCGACCTGCAGGCCGGCCTCGAGGGGCTCGCCCGCCACGACGGCTGGCGGGTGCTCCCCGGCGACGGCGTGGAGCTGTGCGCCCGCCGCGCCACCGAGGACGACCGGCGACCGGTCTACGTGGTGCGCTGCCGGCCGGGCCCCGGCCCCGCCTAGCGTGGCGTCGGTCCGACCGGAGGAGGCAGGCATGGCGGTGGCGCGGGGACGGGGAGCGGTGCTGGCCGTGGCAGGCGTCGCCCTCGTGGCCGCCTGCTCGGCGGGCGGTGGCGCCGGGGGTGGTCGCGCCGCCGGCGACGCCACCTACCCGGGGTCGTCGTGGGCCACGGTGGACCCCGCCGCCGCGGGGTTCGATCCCGTCGCGCTCGACCGCCTCGCCGCCGCCGCCGAGGCCGGCGGCTCGAGCTGCCTGGCCGTCACCAGGGACGGCGAGCTCGTCGACGAGCGGCACTGGGCCGGCACCGGAGCGGACACGCCCCGGGAGGCGTTCTCGGTCACCAAGTCGGTCACCTCCGTGCTGGTGGGCATCGCCGCCGACGACGGCGACCTCGACCTGTCCGCCCCCGCGGCCGACCACCTCCCTGCCTGGAGGGGCACCCCGGCGGGCGAGGTGACCGTCGAGGACCTCCTCTCCAACGACTCGGGCCGTCACTGGGACCTGGCGACCGACTACGTCGACCTGCTCCGCGCCCCCGACAAGGACGCCTTCGCCGCCGCCCTGCCCCAGGACGCCCCACCCGGCACCACGTGGGCGTACAACAACTCGGCCATCCAGAACCTGTCGGCCGTGCTGGCCGACGCCACCGGCGGGGCACCCGCGGCGTTCGCCGATCGCCGCCTCTTCGAGCCGATCGGCATGGCCCACTCGGCGATGAGCCGCGACGGTGCCGGCAACACCCTCGCCTTCATGGGCCTGCAGACGACGTGCCTCGACCTCGCCCGGTTCGGCTACCTGGTGCTGCGGGGCGGCACGTGGGACGGCGAGCAGGTGGTGTCGCATGGGTTCGTCGAGCGGGCCACCGGGGCGCCGTCGACCCCGCTGAACGCCGGCTACGGCTGGCTGTTCTGGCTCAACCGCCCGGGACCGATCGTGGGGCCGCTGGAGGCCACCACCGGTCGGCCCGGCGAGGACGTCGCCCACGGCCAGCTCGTACCGGGCGCGCCCGCCGACGTCGTGTGGGCGCTCGGCCTCAACGAGCAGGTGGTGGCCGTGCTGCCCTCCGAGGGCGTGGTGGCCGTCCGCATGGGAGCCCAGCCGCCGGCGGGGGCGCCCTTCGGCCGGGACGAGCTGACCCGGGGCGTGCTCGACGCGCTCGACGGCGCCCCCGGTGGTTAGCGGCGCCCGGCCCGGGGAAGCAGGACCGCGGAGGTACTGCCATGACGAACCGTCCCGAGTTCATCGAGCACGCTGAGGACGCGGTCGACCGCACCGCGCCGCACCCGGGTGAGCGCAAGTACGCCACCGGCGCCCGTGCCCGCAGCGACGATCCCGGGGCCCTGCGCGCCGAGCAGCAGGACGAGGCCGCCCAGACGTGGTTCGGCGTCGGCCTGCTGACCGACGCCCAGCTCCGGGGCACGATCCTCGGCACCGTGGTGGGGGGCGTCGTCGGTGCCCTGGTGTTCCTGCCCCTCGGCCTCATCAGCTGGGGCGGCCTGGCCCTGGGCTGGCGGCTCCTCATCGCCGCCCTCTGCGGTGCCCTGGCCGGCTCCACCGGGATGGCCCTCTACTTCGGCGGTCGGGAGCCCGAGATCGAGGGGGAGACGCAGGACCTCGACGGCCGGCCGTCTGTGGGGACCACGCTGCGGGATCCCGACACCGACGAGCGTGGGCGATGACGGCGGTCACGCCCCTCCCTCCGCAACCACCGCCGGGCGGTCCCGGCGATCCTCGGCCCGCTCCCCCCGAACCGCCGGCCCCGACGCCGCAACCCACCCCGGCGCCCGGCCCGATCGACCGATCGGCGCCGGCCTGAGGCCGGCCGGGCCACCCCGGGCGTGACGGTCACCCGGGCCGACCCGTCGGGCCCCGGTTACCGGCGCAAGGGGGCGGGGCGCGGCTTCACCTACGTCGACTGCGAGGGGGACCGGGTCACCGACCCCGAGGTGCTCGAGCGGGTCCGGGCGCTGGCCATCCCGCCGGCGTGGCGGGACGTGTGGATCTGCACCGACCCCGACGGGCACATCCAGGCCACGGGGGTCGACGCCGCCGGTCGCCGTCAGTACCGCTACCACGACCAGTGGCGAGCGGAGCGCGACGAGGCCAAGCACGACCGCATGCTGGAGCTGGCCGAGGCCCTGCCCCGGCTCCGCCGGCGGGTGGCGCGCGACCTGGCGTCCGAGGGGATGGGTCGCGACCGGGTGCTGGCCTGCGCCGTCCGGCTGCTCGAGCTCGGGCTGTTCCGGGTGGGGGGCGAGGCGTACGCCGACGGCAACGGCACCTACGGGCTGGCGACGCTGCGCAAGGGCCACGTGCGGGCCCACGGCGGCGAGCTGCGCTTCGACTACCCGGCCAAGGGGGGCCAGCGCCGGGTGGTGGCCATCGCCGACGAGCGGGTGGCCGAGGTCGTGCGAGCCCTGAAGCGCCGCCGGGGCGGTGGCCCCGAGCTGCTGGCCTACAAGGACGGGCGTGGGCGCTGGGTCGACGTGCGCTCGGCCGACGTCAACGCCTACCTCCAGGAGGCCCTGGGCGAGGGGTTCTCGGCCAAGGACTTCCGCACGTGGACGGCCACCGTGCTGGCCGCGGTGGGGTTGGCGGCCGAGGGCGATCCCGAGGCCGGCGACCGCCAGCGCCACGCCGCCGTGGTCGGGGTGGTCCGCGACGTCGCCCACCAGCTGGGCAACACGCCCACGGTGGCCCGCGGCTCCTACGTCGACCCCCGGGTGATCGAGCGGTTCGAGGAGGACGGCGAGACGGTGGGGGCCGCCATCGACGACGCGGTCGTCGACTCGGTGGCCGGCGAGCGGCTCGGCGGCACCCACGACGACCCGTCGGACCGGGACGCCGTCGAGCGACTGCCCCCCCGGCTGCTGGAGCAGATCGAGGCGGCCGTCGTGGAGCTCATCGAGGGTGCTCCCCGTCGCCGGGCCCGCCGCCGGCAACGGGCCCGGCGGTAGGTGGCGTGCCCGGCGCGCCCCCTCGCCGGGGCCTCGGCGACTACGACGCCAGGCGGGACTTCTCCCGCACGCCGGAGCCCGCCCCCGCGGCCCCTGGTGCCCCCGTCCCGGGGAGCGCCGGGCGCCGCTTCGTCGTGCAACGCCACCGGGCTCGCCGCCTGCACTACGACCTGCGCCTGGAGGTGGACGGGGTGCTGGCCAGCTGGGCCGTCCCCCGGGGGCCGACCCTCGACCCCGATCGGCGCACGCTGGCCGTGCAGGTCGAGGACCATCCGATGGAGTACGCCGGCTTCGAGGGGGTGATCCCGGCCGGCGAGTACGGAGGGGGCGACGTCGTGGTGTGGGACCGGGGGACGTGGCGACCGGCGGGCACCGACGATCCCGCCGCCGCCATCGCCGCCGGCGAGCTCCACTTCGACCTTGACGGCGACAAGCTCGCCGGTCGCTTCGCCCTCGTGCGCACCCGCCGGGGCCGCGGCCGCGACCAGTGGCTGCTCCTGCACAAGCACGACGAGGTGGCGCAGCCCGGGTGGGACCCCGAGGACCACCCGGCGTCGGTGCTGTCCGGCCGCACCAACGACGAGGTGGCCGCCGATCCGGATGCCCGCTGGCACGGTGACCGGGCGCCGTCGGTCGCCGAGGAGAGGCTGGAGCGCCGGGGCGGCCCGGCGGCGGCCGGCGCCCCCGTCACCGCCCGTCGGGCGGCCACCCCCGCCGAGCTGGCGAGGCTCGAGGCCCTCGGGGACGGCGGACGCTGGCAGGTGGGCGGCCACCGGCTCGCCCTGTCGGGCCTGGACGACCCCGTGCTGGCCGGCCGCGGCCGCGAGCCACCGGTCACCCGGCGGGACCTGCTGCGCTACCACGCCGAGGTCGCGCCCGTCCTCCTCCCCTGGCTGGCGGGACGGCCGGTCGAGGTCGCCGGGCCCCGCGGTCGCGGCGGCAACCCGGAGGGCGACCTGGTGGCCGTCGCCCCCCGCTGGGTGCGTCGCTGGACCGACCCGGCCACCGGCCGGCGTCGGCTCGTCGTCGACGATCTGGCCACGCTGGCCTGGGCCGTCGGCCACGGCGCCGTCGAGCTCCGCCCGTGGGCCACGACCACGGTGGCGCCCCACCGGCCCACCTGGGTGGTGATCGGCGTGCGGCCGGGCCGCGACACCTCCCCCCAGGAGCTGGCCCTCCTGGGCGGCCTCCATCGCCGCGCCCTCGAGTACCTCGGCGTGGTCGGCGGAGCGGCGGCCGACGGGCGGGGCGGGCTCACCGTGTGGATCCCGGTGCGACCGGGTCCCACCGGCGCCGAGCTGACCGCCTGGGCCGGCGAGCTGGTCCGCTCCATCGCCGCCTCCGTCCCCGACCTGGTCCGGGGCCCCTCCCCCGACGGTGGCCGCGACCGGGGGGCCCGCCTGGTGCACCGCCAGTCGCCCACCCGCCCGGGCCCGGTCGCCCCCTACGGCGTCGTCGGGCGCCGCGGCGCCCCCGTGGCCGTGCCGCTGGCGTGGCCCGAGCTCGACGACGCCGCCGCCCTCGCCCCCCTGACCGTCGGGGACGTCCCGGCGCGGCTCGCCCGGGTGGGGGACCCCTTCGCCGGCCTCGCCGAGCGGGCGCAGGACCTGCCCACGCTGCGGTCCACCCCCGGGGGCGGTGGTTTGCCCGCCACCCCCGAGGGTAGCCGAGCGGCGTCGATGTCGATCGAGGAGGGGCCATGAGCCTGATGCGTCGCGGCGGGACCCGGCAGGACGCCGCCGGCCCGGGGGACGCCGTGGGTCCGCCGACGGGTGCTCCGACGGCTGCCGGTCCCGGTCAGGGCGGGGCGGGGCCCGGTGGCGCGCCCCAGCCCGCCGTGGTCGTCGAGGAGCGGGTCGACATGAAGAGGTGGGACACCGCCGGGTTCCTCACCGCCGCGGCCGCGGTGGCGCTGGCCGTGGCCGGTGCGGTGGCGCTGGCCCGGGCCGGTGTCGACGGCACCTGGTACTCGCCGGTGGTGGAGGTGGCCGGGATCGACCACACCGCCGCCCTCGGGGCCATCGAGGTCGGCGTGGCGGTGGTCGTCCTCGTGCCCCTCCTGCTCGGGCGACGGATGATCGCCGCCCTGCTCGCCATCGCTGCCGGCGTGGTGTCGGCCGTCGCCGCCATCGACCCCGACGAGGTCTCGTCCGACCTGGCGGTCGAGCGGTGGTGGACGACGACGCTGGCCGCTGCCGGCATCGGCCTGGGGCTGCTGCTGATCGCCACCCGCGACCGGGTCAAGCGGATCGAGCGGCACCCGGTGCCGGTGGAGCCGGTCACCCCGGTCCGACAGGCCGGCGAGGTGGCTCCTCCGCCGGGCGAGGTGCTGCGCCAGCCCGGCGACCCCACCTGAGGTCGGGTCGCCGGCGAAGCCTCCCCACCTGGCGCGGCGGCCGCCGGCACGGGGGCCAGGACGAGGATCACGCCGCCCGGCGGGCCACGACGAGGTCGGCGACGAGCCCGGCCCGGAGGGCGGCCCGGTCGTCCCCCTCCCGGGCCCGCAGCACCGCCGAGGGGTGGATGGTGACCACCACCGGTCGAGGGGCGGACCCCTCCAGCACCCTTCCCCGCACCGCCGAGATGGTGGTGGGTCGGCCCAGCACGGCCCGGGCGGCCGTCACGCCCAGGCACACCACCACGGCCGGCCGCACCAGGTCCATCTCGTCCTCGAGCCACGTGGCGCAGGCGTGGATCTCGGCCACGTCGGGCTTCTGGTGGATCCGCCGCTTCCCCCGGGGCTGCCACTTGAAGTGCTTCACGGCGTTGGTCAGGTAGACGTCGGTCGGCCGCAGGCCGGCCTCGTGCAGCGCCTCGTCGAGCACCCGCCCGGCGGGCCCGACGAAGGGTCGGCCGGCCCGGTCCTCCTGGTCGCCCGGTTGCTCCCCCACCAGCATGAGGTGGGGATCGACGGCACCGTGCCCGTACACCACCTGGGTGGCCCGGCGGTACAGGTCGCACCGCGTGCACCGGGCGGCCGAAGCCGCCCGCGCCGCCAGCTGCCGCTCCCGCTCGGCGCGGTCGGGAGGGGAGGGGGACCCCGGGTCGTCGGTGGGGTGGCGCATCGGGGGGCGGCTACCCGACGGCGACGGCCGCCAACCGTGCCGTGCCCTCCCTCAGGGCGACCCGCGGTCGCGCTCCCCGGTCCCGGCCGGGCCGAGGGCGTCGAGGACCTCGTCGACCACGGCGGCCGCCGGCCGGTCGCCGACGTCCACCGTCACGTCGGCGACCGCCGCGTACCACCGGTCACGGCGGGCGGCCAGGGCTCGCAGGGCGGCCGCCGGGTCGCCGCCGAGGTCGGGCCGGTGGCTGCCGCCGGCGGGCAGGCGGGAGGCGGCCACGTCGGGGCCGACCCGCAGCCACACGACGAGGTGGGGGGCGAGGGCCGCCCGGCAGGCGGGATCCTCGACCGTGCTGGCGGCGGCGGTCACGACCGCGGCCGTCGGGCTGGCCAGCGCCGTCCGCAGCTCCTGGCACTCGCGCCGGTGCAGGGCGACCAGGCCTGCCCGCCGGGCCAGGCCGGCAGCGCTCTCGCCGGAGACCGCCAGCGAGCGGTCGTTGTCGACCAGGGGACGGCCCAGCGCCCGGGCCAGGCCGGTGCCCACGGTGGTCTTGCCCGCTCCCATGGAGCCCACGAGCACGACGTGGACGGGGCCCGCGGCGGCCGGCTCCCCGGGCGGGGTCACCCGCGGCGTCAGGCCTTGGCGGCGGCGAAGCCCTGCTCGAGGTCGGCGAGGATGTCGTCGATCGACTCGAGCCCCACCGACAGGCGGACGAGGCCGGGGTCGACGCCGGCGGCGAGCTGCTCCTCGTCGCTGAGCTGGCTGTGGGTGGTGGTGGCGGGGTGGATGGCCAGGCTGCGCACGTCGCCGATGTTGGCCACGTGGCTGTGCAGCGTGAGGGCCTCGACGAAGCGCTGGCCGGCGGCCCGACCGCCCTCGATGACGAAGGCGGGGACCGACCCGAAGCCCCGGCCCCGGGCGTAGCGCCGGGCGCGCTCGTGCCACCGCGAGCCCGGCACCGCGGCGGAGGCCACCGAGCGCACCTGGGGGTGGCCCTGCAGGAGCTCGACGACGGCGGCGGCGTTGGCGTTGTGCCGCTCGACCCGCAGGCTCAGCGTCTCGATGCCCTGGAGCAGCAGGAAGGCGTTGAACGGGCTCAGGGCGGGGCCGAGGTCGCGCAGGAGCTGGACCCGCGCCTTGACCACGTACGCCCCGGGGCCGAGCGCCTCCCAGTACCGGAGGCCGTGGTAGCTGGGGTCGGGCTCGGTGAAGCCCGGGTGCCGCCCGCTGGCTCCGAAGTCGAAGGTGCCGGCGTCGACGATGACCCCGCCGATCGAGTTGCCGTGGCCGCCGAGGAACTTGGTGGCCGAGTGCACGACGATGTCGGCGCCCCACTCGACGGGGCGGATGAGCCACGGCGTCGCCACCGTGTTGTCGACGATCAGCGGCACGCCGCTCTCGTGGGCCACGGCCGACACGCCCTCGATGTCGAGCACGTCGTTGCGAGGGTTGCCGATCGTCTCGGCGAAGAACGCCCGGGTGGTGGGGCGCACCGCCCGGCGCCACTCGTCGAGGTCGTCGGGGTCGGCGACGAAGGTGGTCTCGATGCCCAGCCGGGCCAGCGTGTGGCGGAGGAGGTTGTAGGTGCCGCCGTAGAGCGACGTCGACGACACGATGTGGTCGCCGGCGCCGGCGAGGTTGAGCACGGCGAGCGTCTCGGCGGCCTGGCCGCTCGACGTGGCCAGGGCACCGGGGATGCCGAGGGCGGTGTCGGGCGCCCCCTCCAGCGACGCCACCCGGGCCTCGAAGACGGCCTGGGTGGGGTTCATGATCCGCGTGTAGATGTTGCCGACCTCGGTGAGGCCGAAGAGGTTGGCGGCGTGCGCCGAGTCGCGGAACGTGTAGCTGGTCGTCTGGTAGATGGGCACGGCCCGGGCGCTGGTCTCGCGGTCGGGCACCTGCCCGGCGTGGATCTGGCGGGTCTCGAAGCCCCACGTCTCTCCGGTCATCGTCCGCCTTCCCACGGTCCCGTCCTCGCTCGCCCGCCGAGTAGACCAGGTCGCCGGGGGGCTCGGCAACGGGGCCGGGCCGGTGGCTGCCGTGGCACCCCTCAGCCCCGCGGCTCGACGGCGAAGTGGGCGAGGTCGGCGGCGCCACCCCGGCGGACGCGCTCGAGGGTGGGCCCGCGCAGCACCTCCTTGGTCCGGGCGTAGGCCGAGCGGCTGTAGGTGGCGAGCCGGCGGGCCTCGGAGACGGCCGCCGCCTCGAGCTCCCCGGGAGGCACGACGGCGTCGAGGTAGCCGACCTCCACCGCTTCGGCCGGGCTGTAGATCCGGGCCGCGAGGGTGGCGGCGACGAGCGACCGGCGCGCCAGGCGGTCCTCGGCCAGGGCCAGGGCGAACAGCGGCAGGGGCATGCCGATCGACGTCTCGTTGAGACCGATCTTGGCGGGAGGGTCGGCGTCGGCGCCGATCCGCACGTCGCAGGCCAGCACCAGCAGGGCGCCCGCCGCCAGCGCGTGGCCGGTGACGGCCACGACGACCGGTTGGGGATGCCCGTAGAGCCGCATGAGCAGCTCGCCGCCCGCCGCCACCAGCTCGCGGGCGGCGTCCGGCCCGCCCTCCATGACCGACAGGTCGAAGCCGGCGCACAGCTTGCCGTCGCGCCCGACGAGGCACACCGCCTCGGCCTCGGCCGCGGCCCGGTCGAGGCCGGCGGCGAGCCCGGCGACGGCCGCGAACGACAGGGCGTTGGCCTTGCCGTCGTCGAAGCGGAGGACGGCGACCCCGTCCTCGATGGTGGTGGTGACGGGGTCGCTGGTGGTCATGGGGCGACGCTAAGCGGGTTCCCCGGCGGTGGGAAACCCCGGGCCCCACCGCCCACACTGGGGGCATGCGCAGCGAGACCGTCACGGTCGACACGGGGACCGCCGAGGCCGTGGTCGACATCACCGGTGCCTGCACCCGGTTCGTGGCCGGCGGGGGTGACGGGCTCCTGCACGTCTTCGTGCCCCACGCCACCGCCGGGGTGGCCCTCATCGAGACGGGTGCCGGCAGCGAGGAGGACCTGCTCGCCGCCCTCCGCGACCTCCTGCCACCCGACGACCGCTGGCGCCACCGGCACGGCTCGCCAGGGCACGGGCGCTCGCACGTGATGCCGGCGCTGGTGGCCCCGAGCGCGTCGATCCCGGTGCTCGACGGCCACCTGGCCCTCGGCACCTGGCAGAGCGTGTGCCTCGTCGACCTCAACGTCGACAACCGCCGCCGCACGGTGCGCCTGTCGCTGCTGCCCGGCTGACCCGGACCCGGCCCCGGCCCCGGCCCCTGCCACGGTGGGGGGCGGCCGGACCATCGCGCCGGCCGTCGGACCCGCTGGGTAACGTCGACCGCCATGGAGCGCCCCGCCGTCCCGCCGGCAGCGACGGCTGCCGGGCCGCCGGCTGCGGGCACCACCTCCCCCGTGGTCGGGCGCGTCATCGGCACCGAGCCGGCCACGCCCCTCGAGTTCTGGGTCGGGGTGGCGGCCGGCGCCTACCTGCAGCTCGACGACGTGGTCGTGGTGGACCGCGTGCTGCCCGACGGGCAGCCGCTGCGCATCGCCGGCGTGGTGTCCCAGGTGCGGGCCACCCACGAGGGGGCGCGCTTCGACAGCGACGTGTTCCTCGTCGCCGACGGGGTGCTGCCGGCCCAGGTCAGCGAGGCGGCCCAGGTGCTGGCCACCCGGGTCGAGCCCGAGATCTTCGTGCCGCCGCTCCCGGGGGAGGAGGTGCGCAGGGCGACGGGGGCCGAACGTGACGACGCACTGCTGTTCACGCAGATGCGCAGCCTCCTGCCGGCCGGCCTGTCCCGGGACGACGAGCCCTTCTACCTCGACCTCGAGTTCCTCGACGGGACGCGTGGCGCCCACGTCAACATCAGCGGCGTGTCGGGGGTGGCCACCAAGACCACCTACGCCACGTTCCTGCTCTACAGCCTGTTCCACTCGGGCGCCCTGGGCGCCGAGGCGGCCAACACCAAGGCCCTCGTCTTCAACGTCAAGGGCGAGGACCTGCTCTTCCTCGACCACGCCAACCGCCACCTCGTCGACGGCGAGGCCGCCCGCTACGCCCGCCTGGGCCTGCCCGCCGGCCCCTTCGGGTCGGTGGCGCTCTTCGCCCCGCCCGTGCGCGACGACCCCAACGCCAGCCCGGACGTCAGCGCCCGCTCCCGCGACGTCACGTCGTTCTTCTGGACGATCGAGGAGTTCTGCCGCCAGGAGCTGCTGCCGTTCCTGTTCGCCGACGCCGAGGACGACCGCCAGCAGTACACGATGGTGGTCCACAACGTGGTGGCCCGGCTGCGCCACGCCGAGCCGGTGGGTGACGGCGCGGTGGCGGTCGACGGGCGGGTGGTGCGCACCTTCGACGAGCTGGTCGAGCTCATCGAGGCCAAGGTCGACCTGGACGGGCCCGACCAGTGGGCCGGCCGGGCGATCGGGGCCGGCACCGTCAACGCCTTCCTCCGCCGCCTCCACGGGTCCCGCCGCCACCTGCGCCACCTCGTCCGAGCCGACGTCCGCCCCGACGGCCACCGGATCGACGTGGAAGGCGCGCAGGTCACCGTGGTCGACCTCCACAACCTCAACGACCGGGCCAAGCGCTTCGTCGTCGGCGTGGTGCTGCGGCGGGCCTTCGAGCGCAAGGAGCGCTCGGGCCAGGCCCGGCCGCTCCAGTTCGTGGTGCTCGACGAGCTGAACAAGTACGCGCCGCGCGACGGGTCCAGCCCCATCAAGGAGATCCTGCTCGACATCGCCGAGCGCGGGCGCTCGCTGGGCATCGTCCTCATCGGAGCCCAGCAGACGGCCAGCGAGGTCGAGCGGCGGATCGTGGCCAACTCGGCGATCCGGGTGGTGGGCCGGCTCGACACGGCCGAGGCGTCCCGGGGGGAGTACGGGTTCCTGCCCCCCGTGCAGCGCCAGCGGGCCACGATCGTCAAGCCCGGCACCATGCTCGTCGCCCAGCCCGAGCTGCCGGTGCCCCTCGTCGTGCAGTTCCCCTTCCCGGCCTGGGCCACCCGCGCCGCCGAGGCGGGCGTGGCGCCGGGTGGGGGGGCGGCCACCTCCACCTCGTGGGGGACGGCGCCGGGCCCCGGCGGCGACGAGGGGCCGGGGCCCGGGGTCGGCGCCCCGGGCGGGTGGGCTCCCCGGCGGGACGGGGACCCGGTGCCGGCCGGCGGGCCGCCCCCGCCCGATCCCTTCGCCGGCTTCCCCCCGCCGTGAGCGTCGCGTGAGCGGGCCTCGGCCACGCCGGTGCCCGGAGCCGCCGCGGTGAGGCTCCTCCACACGTCCGACTGGCACGTCGGCAAGGCCGTCCGCGGGCGGTCCCGCGCCGAGGAGCACCGTGCCGTCCTGGCCGAGATCGCCGGCGTGGCCCGCGCCCACGACGTCGACCTCGTGGTGGTGGCGGGCGACCTGTTCGACACGGCCGCACCCACCGCCGAGTCCGAGCGCATCGTGTACCGGGGCCTGCTCGACCTGGCTTCCGGAGGCCGCCCGGTGGTGGTGGTGGCCGGCAACCACGACTCGGCGGCCCGCCTGGCGGCGGTCGCCCCCCTCTCCGCCGCCAGCGGCATCACCGTGGCCTCCTCGGTCCGGCCGCCCGAGGACGGCGGCGTGGTCGAGGTGCGGGCGGGCGGGGAGGTCGCCCGCCTGGCGCTCCTGCCCTTCCCGTCGCAGCGCTACGTGGTGACCGCCGACGTGCTGCTGGCGGGCGACGCCGCCGATGCCCACGCCGAGTACGCCGACCGGGTGGTGCGCATCGTGCGCCGGCTGGCCGACGGCTTCCGGGCCGACACCGTGAACCTGGTGGTGGCCCACCTCATGGTGATGGGCGGCACCATGGGGGGCGGCGAGCGAGGTGCCCACACCGTGCTCGACTACTGGGTGCCGGCAACCGCCTTCCCGCCCAGCGCCCAGTACGTGGCCCTGGGCCACCTGCACCGGGCCCAGCAGCTGCCCGGGCCGGCACCGCTGCACTACTGCGGGTCGCCGCTGCAGCTCGACTTCGGCGAGGCGGCCAACGACCCCGTGGTCAACGTGGTCGACGTCCACCCCGGCCGGCCGGCCGCCGTCACCGCCGTGCCCCTGACCGCCGGCTCCCGGCTTCGCACGCTCCGGGGGACGCTGGCCGCGGTGCTGGCCGCCGCCGACGGGTCGTCGCCCTCCACCGAGGGGACGGTGGCGGGCGGGCTGCCGGGCGCCGGGCCGGGTGACGGCTCCCCCCCGTGGCCCGACCACCTCCGCGTCGTCCTCGACGAGGCGCCGCGGGCGGGGTTGGCCGACGAGGTGCGGCAGCGCATCCCGGCCGCCGTCGAGGTGGCGCTGGCCCCCCGGGAGGTCGCGGCACTACGGGCCGCCGCCCCGCCCGACCGGCTGCGCCGCCCCCCGCACGACCTGGTGGCCGAGTACCTGGCCGAGCACGGCGTCGACGACCCCCGGCTGGTGCCCCTGTTCGACGAGCTGGTCGAGGAGCTGGCGGCCGAGGCGCCCGGGGAGCAGCCGTGAGGCCCATCCGCCTCCACCTCGACGGGTTCACGGTGTTCCGCTCGCCCACCGTGGTCGACTTCGCCCAGACCGACCTGTTCGCCCTGGTGGGGCCCACGGGGGCCGGCAAGACCAGCGTCATCGACGCCCTCACCTTCGCCCTCTACGGCTCGGTCCCCCGCCTGGACGACCGGCGGGCGGTCGCCCCCGTCATCAGCCAGAACCTGACCGAGGCCCGGGTCCGCCTCGACTTCACGGTGGCCGGTGAGGCGTGCACCGCGGTACGGGTCGTGCGGGCGACGCGCCACGGGGGTGCCACCACCCGCGAGGCGCGCCTCGAGCGTGGCGGCCGGGTGGTGGCCGGCACCGCCGACGAGGTCACCTCGGCCGTGACCGACCTGCTGGGACTGGGCTTCGAGCACTTCACCACCTGCGTCTCGCTGCCGCAGGGCCAGTTCGCCCGCTTCCTCCACGACAAGCCCCGTAGCCGTCAGGACCTGCTCGTCCGGCTCCTCGACCTGGGCCTCTACGACCGGGT
>DASUJB010000094.1:0-7624 GCA_036279475.1 Acidimicrobiales bacterium
ACCGGGGCGTGGCGGCCAGGGTGGCGGCGCAGGCGGCCAGGCCCACCAGGCCGTCGACCCGGGCGATGGCCACGAAGTCGTCCCAGGCGATGCCCTCGCGGCCGTAGTGCAGGACCATGTCCATGGCGACGTGGGAGGCGACCCCCACGCCGAAGGCGGTGGCCGGCCGGGCGACGGCCCGGCCGGCGAGGGCCCCGGCGAGGGCGTGGTTGGTGATGAACACGGGGGCGCAGGCTAGGAGATCACCGGGCGACCCGGCCGGTGCCCCGGCCCCCGGGGCGGGGCAGGCCGACCGCGGGCGGGCGGGGCCGATCGCAGGTGGGCGCGGGCGGGCCGGGCTCCCGGCGAAGGTGGTCCCCGCCGGTCGCCGGGTCACTCGCCTCCGCGGCTCGGACGGCGGGCGCGGCTGGGGGCCACGCGCATCGGCTCGCCCGGCATCTTGGGGTACACGGGTGGCCAGGGCGCGTCCATCAGGCCGGCGGCCATGTCCCGCTCCGACATCTCGAGCAACGGCCCGAGCGGCTGCGGGTCACCGGCCATCCCCTCCCAGGGGTCCCCGGTGGCGGCCACCCGCCCCGGCACGGTGGCGATCGTCAGGTCGTCCGGCCGGACCTCGGCCAGCTCGTCCCAGGACAGGGGCGTGGACACCTGGCCCCCTACCCGCGCCCGGGCCGACCAGGCGCCGAAGACGGTCTTGTGGGGGGCGTTCTGGTTGTAGTCGAGGAAGATCCGGGCGCCGCGCTCCTCCTTCCACCAGGCGGCGGTGAGGAGGTCGGGCCGGCGCCGCTCGAGCTCGCGGGCCAGGGCCACGGCCGCCGCCCGCACCTGGTACGAGGTCCAGCGCGGCTCGAGCCGCACGTAGACGTGGATCCCCCGGCTGGCCGTGGTCTTCGGGTACCCCACGATGCCGTGCTCGCCCAGGAGGCTGCGCAGCTCGCCGGCGGCCGCCACCGCCTCGGCGAAGCCCGTGCCCGGCTGGGGGTCGAGGTCCAGTCGCAGCTCGTCGACCCGGCGCTCGGCGGGGCCCTCGAACCCCGGCCCCGGGCGGGCGCCCCGCTCGCCGGCGCCCACCGCCCGGTCCTCGCCGGGACGGGACCGGTACGGCCACACGTGGAAGCCGAGGCACCCCAGGTTGACGGCCCACACCAGGTGGGCGACGTCCCGGGCGACGAGGGCCCGGGACGTGGTCCCGTTGACGGTGCTGACGACCGTGGTCTCCAGCCAGTCGGGAGCGCTGTCGGGCACCCGCTTCTGGAAGAACGACGGTCCCGTGGCGCCCTCGGGGAAGCGCTGCATGAGCGTGGGTCGCCCGCCCATCGCCCGCATGATCGGCTGCTCGACGGCGAGGTAGTAGCGGACGAGGTCCAGCTTGGTGGCCCCCAGGGCGGGGAAGTACACCTTGCCGGGACTGGTCACCGGGACCGTGCGCCCGGCCGCCTCGACGAGCTCGACGTCCTGCCGCCCGGCCATCGCGCGACCGTAGCCGGCCGTGGTGGTTTCGGCGGGGCGCGGCGTGGCCGGACCCTTGCGCCGGGCGGTGCGATGGGCTGGTCTGGTGGTGCCAGCTCGCGGCGACGTCGGGCGGTGGCAGGACCAGCGGCGCCCCGCCAGTCGGCGGCCACGGCGCCGGCCCCGGCCGACGGCCGTGGAGGAGGTGCACGTGCCGGCAGGCCACACCCGGCGGTCATCGAGACGGAGGTCCCCACGATCCCTCCGGGCCGTCGCCGCCGCCGTGACCACCGCCCTCCTGGTCGCCTCCCCGGTCGCCACCGCGGCCGGGGGCCGGCCCGCGGGTCGGGAGGCGCAGCCCCCCGCCGACAACGTCTTCCCCGTCCCCGCCCCCCACCCCGTGACCTTCGCCGACACCTGGCACGACTGCCGCGACGGTTGCGCCCGCCGCCACCAGGGCAACGACCTCATGGCGGCCGAGGGCACCCCCCTGGTGGCGGTCGAGCCCGGGGTGATCGTGCGGGCCAGCCCGGTCGACCGTGGCCTCGGCGGCGTCACGCTGTGGCTGCGGGGCGATTCCGGCGTCGCCTACTACTACGCGCACAACCGGGAGAACCTCGTGGTCGAGGGCCAGCGCGTCGCCCGGGGGCAGCTGGTCGCCAGGGTGGGGCGCACGGGCAACGCCCGCACGACGGCGCCGCACGTCCACTTCCAGGTCGACGTGTGCGGCCGCACGACCAGCGACGAGCCGTGCACCGTGGACCCCCACCGCTGGCTGCGGTCGTGGTCGCGGGCCACGGTCGCCGACGGGGGCGGTGGGGCCGGCGGGATCGGTGGGGCCGACGGGATCGGCTGGTACGAGGCGGCGACCGGCACGTTCGCCCGCCGCCGCCTGTCGGGCACGCCGTTGCCGGTGGTCGCCGCGGCCCGGCCGGGGGGCGACGCCGTGCCCGTGGCGGGTGACTGGGACGGCGACGGCCGTGACGCCCTCGGCCTCTACCGGCGCGTCGACGCCACGTTCGCCCTGTGGGACGACGAGGGCACCCCCCTCCCCTCCGTGGTGGTGGGCGAGCCCGGGCGCCCGGACGTGTGGCCCGTGGCAGGCGACTTCGACGGCGACGGCCGCGACACCGTGGGCCTCTACCGCCAGGCCGAGGCGTCCTTCACCGTGCTCGTCGGGCGGGGGGAGGAGTCGGCTCCGGTGGCGTCGGGCACGCCGGGGCGCCTCGACGCGGTGCCGCTGGTGGGCGACTGGGACGGCGACGGGCGCGACAGCCTCGGGGTGTACCGCCAGGGCGACGGGGCCGTCGAGCGCCTCGACGACGAGGGCGCGGCGCTGCCACCGCCCGCCCCGCTGCCCGCCGGAGCCCCGGTCCTGCCCGTGGTGGGGGACTGGGACGGCGACGGTCGCGACGAGGTCGGGGTGGTGCGGCGCGACGCCGGGGTGGCCCAGCTGCCCCAGCCGCAGGCTCCCGGCGCCGTGCGGTCGGTGCCGGTCGAGGGCGGCGCCGGCCTCCTGCCCGTGGCCGGGAGGTGGGACGGGGACGACCGGCCGGGCCGATAGCGAACGCGTGGCGTGGTGCCGGCGGTGGGATTCGAACCCACACTGACGGGCTCCTAAAGCTCGTGCCTCTGCCGTTGGGCTACGCCGGCACCGTGGAGGGGAGGATAGGCGGGCGGATCCCGCCGGGTTCCCGTCGCTCTCCCCGGGGGGCACGGCACCACGCCGCCACGCCGCTACCCTCGGCGGCCGTGAGCCTGATCCTCCCGACCGCCCAGAACGGCACCCTCGCCAACCCCACCTACGAGATCTTCAACCGCCTCCTGCGCGAGCGCATCATCTTCCTCGGCACGGAGGTCGACGACGACGTCGCCAACGTCGTCTGCGCCCAGCTCCTCCACCTGGCCGGTGACGACGCCGACCGCGACATCTGGCTGTACATCAACAGCCCGGGGGGCTCGGTCACGGCCGGCATGGCCATCTACGACACCATGCAGTTCATCGAGCCCGACGTGGCCACGGTGTGCATGGGCCTGGGGGCGTCGATGGGCCAGTTCCTGCTGTGCGCCGGTGCCCCGGGGAAGCGCTACGCGCTGCCCCACGCCCGGATCATGATGCACCAGCCCTCGGGCGGGTTCCGGGGCCAGGCCGCCGACATCGCCATCCAGGCCGAGCAGCTCCTCTACGTGAAGCAGCTCATGGCCGAGCGCATCGCCTTCCACACCGGCCAGAGCGTCGAGCAGATCTCCGAGGATTCCGAGCGCGACCGCTGGTTCACGGCCGAGCAGGCCAAGGACTACGGCATCATCGACGACGTCATCGTGCGGCGGGTCGAGGTCAGCTCCGACGGCGCCGCCTGACGGGCCGGCTGCGCCGCCCGGCGCCCGCACCGGCCCGGGCCGCCCGACCCGGCAGCCCGGGCACCACCCGTCGCCCCGCGGGCCGGGTCGAGCGGCTCAACCCCGGCCGTCGGTGGGCTGCCGCCGGGCGGCCACGGCGAGGCCCCGCAGCTCCTCCACCGCGTGGTGGAGGCCCTGCGGGTCCCGGTAGAGCGCCGAGCCGGCGACCAGCACGTTGGCGCCGGCGGACGTCGCCGCCCGGACGGTGCCGGGAGCGATGCCGCCGTCGACCTCGATGTCGCAGTCGTACCCGCCGTCGACGATCATCCGCCGGATGCGGCGCACCTTGGCCTCCATGGTGGGGAGGTAGTCCTGGCCGCCGAAGCCCGGGTTGACGGTCATGACGAGCACCATGGCGCACAGGTCGAGGACGTCCTCGACGGCGGAGGCGGGGGTGGCCGGGTTGAGCGCCACGGCCGGGCGCGCTCCCAGGTCGCGCAGCCGGCCCAGCGACCGGTGGAGGTGGCGCGTGGACTCGGCGTGCACGATCACGGTGGCGCAGCCCGCCTCGACGTAGCGGCCCATCAGCTCGTCGGGCTCCTCCACCATGAGGTGGGCCTCGAAGGGCACGGTGACGTGGGGCCGGCACGCGGCGACCACCGCGGGGCCGAACGTCAGGTTGGGGACGAAGCGGCCATCCATGACGTCCCACTGGATGCGATCGGCACCGGCCTTCTCCAGGGCCACCACCTCGTCGCCCAGGCGCGACAGGTCGGCCGACAGCACGGACGGGACGATGGCGACGGGCCGCTCGGCAGGGGGGCGACGGTCGGGCACGCCGCCATCCTAGGGAGCGAGGCCCCCGGTCGAGCCCGCACGGTGGCAGCGGGATGGCGGCCGCCTCAGCGCGGGAGCCCCACCAGCATCAGCGCCGACCACGTGAGGTGGGTGACCGTCGGCGCCAGGACGCCCCCCGTGGCCCGGCGCTCCAGGGCCAGCAGGGTCCCCATGGCGATGGCCGCCACCACCAGGGCCAGGTTGAGCGTCGCCGCCGTCACCAGCACGTAGACGACCGTGGCGTGGCGGGGGCCGTGGGGGCCGCCGAGGGCGGCAGGCAGGGCACCGCGGAAGAAGGCCTCCTCGGCGGCGCCGTTGGCCAGGGCCACGACGAGGAGGACGAGGAGGGGACCGGCGTCGGCCCTGTCGAGGATCGAGTCGAGGGCGCCGGCCAGGCCGGGGACCTGGCGGGCCAGCAGGGAGGCGACCAGGAAGGCGAGGTAGGCGAGCACGCCCAGCACCACGGGGGCCAGGGCGGCGTGCCCGGCGGTGCCGGCCGGCACCCGCCCCCGCCACGGGATCGGGCCGGACAACCGGCTGCCGGCGGCCCAGGCGGCCGCCACCGCTAGGCCCAGGGCCGTGAACCGCCCCGAGCCGGCGGGGACGGCCAGCGTGGCGGCCA
The DNA here is from genome assembly GCA_036279475.1 of Acidimicrobiales bacterium. GTDB lineage: Bacteria > Actinomycetota > Acidimicrobiia > Acidimicrobiales > VFJN01 > ZC4RG19. The sequence continues at coordinate 5,249 of DASUJB010000094.1, forward strand.
GCAGGCCGGTGCCCACCACCAGCGTGACGGCCACGACGACCCGCCGCCGGCGCGCCGCGGCCGGCGGCTCGGGGAAGGGCGCCTCGGGGGCCGGGGTCAGCAGGCGGGCCAGCTCCGCCGCCACGCCGGCAGGGCGGGCCACGGTGCCGTCAGGCGGGACGCCGGCGGCCGGCGTCCCGCCGGGCGGCGCGCCGCTCGGCCCGCTCGGCCAGGGCGGCGGCCGCGGCGCGGGGGAACGGCACCGGTTGGCGGTGGACCAGGTCCTCGATCGAGCGGTCGGTGACCACCACCTCGTTGGTCATCGAGTCGACGAGGGCACGGGCCGTGCCCAGGTCGACGTCCGTCACGAGGCGGAGCCACCACGACGACAGGCGGGGCGACAGCACGGGGACGGGCACGATGGGGCGGCGCCGCCCCGTCATGTCGGCGACGGTCGACAGCATCTCCCGGTAGGTCACGGCGTCGGGGCCCCCGATCTCGAACGTGCGGCCCGTCGTGGCCGTCCTGCCGGCCACGCCCCTCAGGAAGGCGATGGCGTCGTCGAGGGCGACGGGCTGGGTGCGGGTCTCCACCCAGCGGGGGGTGACCATGGCCGGCAGCCGCTCGACGAGCTGGAGGAGGATCTCCCAGCTCACACTGCCCTCGCCCACCACGATGCCGGCCCGCAGGGCGGTGGTGGGTGCCCCGTCGCGCAGGATCCCCTCGACCTCTCGGCGGCTGCGCAGGTGGGGGGACAGGTCGTCGGCGTCGTCGCCGAGCCCGCCCAGGTAGACGACCTGGGCGACGCCGGCATCGGTGGCGGCGGCGGCGAAGGCGCGGGCCGCGGCCCGGTCGCGCCGCTCGAAGTCGGGCTCGGCCAGGGAGTGCACCAGGTAGTAGGCCACGTCCACCCCGCGCAGCGCCCCTCCCAGGCTGGGCGGATCGGTCACGTCGCCGGCCACCGGGGTCCCGGCCCCGGCGTAGCTACCGGGGCGGCGGGTCATGGCCGCCACGTCGTGCCCCTCGGCGACGAGGCGGTCGGCGAGGTGGCGGCCCACGAACCCGGAGGCGCCGGTGACGAGGATGCGCATCGGGCCGAGGCTACGTCGTGCCACACGGCGTGGGCACGGACTACGCCGAGTGGTTCACACGGCGCGGTCGCGACCGCGCCCCGGTCCCGCGCCGCGGGCCCTCGTACCTCAGGCCTCGTACACGTCGACGTCCACGGCCTTGACCGACGCCCACAGCTCGATGCCCTCGGCCACGCCGAGGTCGGCGACGGCCGCCGGCGTGACCTCGGCCACCACCGCCGCCGAGGCGCCCGCCGTGACCTCCACCCGCACCCGGTCCGGTGCCGCCGCCTCCACCGCCAGCACGCGGGCCGCCCACACGTTGCGGGCGCTGCCCTCCGGGCACGAGCGGTGGAGGGCCACGGCGCGGGGGCGGACGGCCACGGCCACGCGGGCGGCGGGGACGGGCTCGGCGACGACGAGGTCGATGCCGCCGTCCACGCGCACGGTGTGGGCGGCGGCGGCCGAGCCGGGGAGGAGGTTCACCCCCACGAGGTGGGCGGCGTACGGCGAGCGGGGACGTCGCGCCACGTCGGCCGTGGAGCCCGACTGGGTGACGCGGCCCGCCTCCAGCACCACCAGGCGGTCCGCCAGCACCAGGGCGTCCACCGGGTCGTGGGTCACCAGCAGGCGAGCCCCCGGGAAGCCGTCGAGGTGGCGGCGCAGCTCGGCCCGGGTCCGCGACCGCGTCCGGGGGTCGAGGGCGGCCAGCGGCTCGTCGAGCAGCAGGACCGCCGGCTCGGTGGCGAGGGTGCGGGCCAGCGCCACCCTCTGGGCCTGGCCGCCGGAGAGGGCCGCGGGGCGGGCGCCGGCCCGGTCGGCCAGGCCCACCCGGGCCAGGGCCTGGGCGGCACGGGCGCGGGCCGGCGCCCGGCGCATGCCGCGGGCCCGCAGCCCGAAGGCCACGTTGTCGAGGGCGGTCAGCCGGGGGAACAGCAGGTGGTCCTGGAACACCAGCCCCACCGGCCGGTCGGCCGGGGGGACGAGCACGCCGGCTGCCGGATCGTCGAGCACCGCCCCGTCGAGGGCGATGCGGCCGGCGTCGATGGGCACCAGCCCCGCCACGGCCCGCAGGAGGGTCGTCTTCCCGGCGCCGTTGGGCCCCACCACCGCCACGACCTCCCCGTCGTCGACCTCGACCGACACGTCGAGGTCGAGGCCGCCGAGCCGGACGGCCACGTCGGCCTCCAGCACCTCAGCCGGCCAGCCAGCGGTGGCGGAGCGGCACGAGGACGGCCAGGGACACCGCCACCAGCACCAGGGAGAGGGCGATGGCGGCCTCCCGGTCGGACTCCAGGGCCAGGAAGACGGCCAGGGGCATCGTCTG
>DASUJB010000095.1:0-11299 GCA_036279475.1 Acidimicrobiales bacterium
CGGCCACCGGGGTCCGCCACGGCACGCCGCCGCACCGGCCCCCGGCCGGTCGGGGGCCGGGCCGCGCCGGGGATGCCCTCGCCGCTCGAGAGGCACGGATGGAGGCACGGATGAGGAGATCGATCGACTTCGCTTTCGACGACCACCCTGCCGCCGACGACGACAAGGCGCGGACCGCCTGGGTGGTGGCGGCGACGGACGACTGCACGGCGTGCGGCGACGTGCGGGTCGAGGTGAGCCTCGAGGACGAGGGCGCCAACGGCACCGGCGTTGCCGCCCACCTGACCGCCGCCACCGCCCGGCGCCTGCGGGCGGCCCTGGCCGCCGCCCTGCGTGAGGTGGGCGAGGACCCCGGCCCCTGATCCGGCGCAGCTCAGCGCGTGGGCGGGCGGCGGGGCGGTGGGGACGGCGGTGGGGCGCCGACGCCGTCCACCTCGCCGGTCTCGTCCTCCTCGACCGCGCCCAGCGCCCGGGCGAGCTCTGCCGCCACCATGGGGAGGAGCGCCGGCCGCACGGCGTGCACGATCCGGTCGGCGACGGTCCCGGCCACGGCAGCGGCGATGGCCTGGTCGAGCTGGCCCGCCCGGCCGAGCGCCACCTCGGCGGCCCGCGCCGGCACCAGCGGACCGGCGGTGAGCCCGACCGGGTCCCCCCGTCGCGGCACGGGATCTCCCCCCGGCACGGGGTCCTGCCCCGGCACGGGGTCGCCCGCGGGCACCGGGGTCGGAGGTGACGGCCGTCCCCCGCCCCCGACGACGGCACCGGGAGGGGCGGCGGCGGACCCGGCGGCGGCACGGGGCGATCCCGGCGACAGCACGTCCGGCCAGCGCAGCCGCGACCGTGCCCGGCCGTTCCGTGACGGGTCGAGCCTGCGTTCGCCGCCCGGTCCGGTCCCGGCCTCCGACGAGTGCCCACCGCCAACGTCGGCCCCACCGAGGCCCAGGATCGGCGGCAGGGGTCGGGCGTGGACCAGCGCCAGGCGGCTCGTGCACCGGGTCATGGCCAGGAACAGCGAGTGCAGGCCGCGGTCCGACGCCGCGACGATGGCGGCCGGCTCGACCACGATCACCGAGTCGAGCTCCAGGCCCTTGGCCTCGTCCGGGGTGAGCAGCACGACGGGCTCCCCCCCGGGGCTCAGCTCCCCCGACCAGGCGATGCCGCCCTCGTCGAGGGCGGCGGCCAGCGCCGCCCGCAGGGCGGCGGGGGCGATGACCCCTACGATGCCGTCGCCCGCCAGCGACCGCACGGTGGCCACCACCCGGGTCGGCAGGTCCCCGGCCGACCCCGGCACCACGTCCACCCCGTGCCCGGAGCTGCGGAGCGCCCGGGGGCGGCTCACGGCCGGGGCGATCTCCGGCAACAGGCGCATGGCCACCTCGTGCACCTCGACCGGCAGGCGGTAGCCGTGCTCCAGCTCCACCACCTCGGCCGTGACCCGCTCGTGCCGCAAGACCTGGACGACCGGCTCCCACGAGGTCGGCGCCCACGGCGACGTCGCCTGGGCCAGGTCGCCGAGCACGGTCATCGAGCCGGCGCGTGAGCGGCGCCGGATGGACTCGAGCTGCAAGGGCGAGAGGTCCTGCGCCTCGTCCACCACGATGTGGTCGTAGGTGGCGGCCACGCCGTCGAGGACGGCGGCCGCGGCGTCGAGGACCGGCACGTCGTCGACCGACCACTGCCAGGTCCCGACCTGGGCGTCTGCGGGGATGGCCAGCAGGTCGAGCTCGGCCTCGGACAGGGTGCCGGCCCCGGCGGCGAGGAGCTGCCGCCGGGAGGAGAGCAGCTCCACCAGGAAGGACTGGGGGGTCAGCCGAGGCCACACGAGCGCCAGGTGGTCCTCGATCTCGCCCAGGGCGTCCCCCGGGAGCCGCGGCGGGTCCGCCGCCGTGCCCTCGGCCAAGGCCGCCTCGACCTCGGCCACCAGGAAGGCCCGCAGCATGCGGTGGCCCTCGTTGTGGGGTCGACCGGCCAGCTGGCGTGCCCGGGTGGCGACGCGACGACCGTCCAGCTCGACGGCACGACCCTCGACGGTGAACCGGAGGGGCGTGGCCGCGACCCGCTGCCGGTTGCGGACACCCCGCAGGATCAGCCGCAGCAGCCGCCGGTCGCCCTTGATGCGCCGGACCTCGGGGGGGTCGACGCGTCCGACCCTCACCGGTGGGCCCAGGGCCTGCAGGGGTAGCTGGACCACGGCGTCGTCGCCCAACGCCGGCAGCACGGCCTCGATGTAGCGGACGAAGGCCCGGCTGGGCCCCACCACCAGGACGTCGCGTGCGTCGAGGCGGCCACGTTCGTTGAACAGCAGCCACGACACCCGGTGCAGCCCCACGAGGGTCTTGCCCGTGCCCGGCCCACCCTGCACGACGAGCAGCTCGTCGAGGGGGCGGCTGATGACCTCGTACTGGGCGGCCTGGATGGTGGCGACGATGTCGGCCAGCTCTCCCGACCGGGCCGAGCCGAGCGCCTCCAGCAGGGCGTCGCCCGGCACCGGCTCGGGCGCCCGGCCCTCGGTGACGGCCTCGGCCGCCTCCTGGAACATCAGGTCCTCGATCTCGCGGATCTGGTTGCCGGTGCAGCGGTAGAGGCGCCGGGCATCGAGCCCCTCGGGGTCCTCGGGGGTGGCCGTGTAGAAGGGGGCGGCGATGGGCGCCTGCCAGTTGACGACGACCAGCCTGTTGTCGTCGTCCCAGATGGCACCCTTGCCGATGTACCACCGGCCGTCGGCGGCATCGATGCGCCCGAAGGCGATGGCCTCGTCGGGGTCGGCCAGCCCCAGGGGGCTGACCCGCTTCCGCAGCTCCAGGGTGGCGCGGGGGTTGGCGGCCAGGGTGGCAGGCCGGGCCGAGCCCGCCTGCTGGCGGTCTCGCAGGGCCAACGCCCGGTCGAAGTAGGCCTGCTCGGACGGCAGGTCCGGATGCATCTGCCTCGTCGCTCTCCCCACGGACCGATGGACGGCGCCCAGTGGGAGGCCCGCACGGTGGGCGCCCCCCGACACGCCTCGTGCCGATGGTAGCTCGCGACGGGCGTCGCCATGCGGCCGTCGGCAGGTGGTGAGAGCCGCGGTGGCAGGGCCGGCTGGGTCCCGGTCCGCGCCGTGCGAGTCGGGCCGTCTGGTCCACGCCGTGCGGTCCGCAGCGTGCGGGTCGGGCCGTGCAGGGCCGGCGGCCGGCGGCCGGGCGATCGGCGAGGCCTCGACCCGCGAACGGGTCAGGCGGCGAGGCGACGCCCCCGCACGGACGAGAGCCCCCGGCACCGGCAAGGGCTCCTGCACCGCGAGAGCCCCCGGCACCGGCAAGGGCTCCCGCACCGACGGGAGCCCCCGCACCGACTGGTGGCCCGGCGGTGGCCGTCGCGCCACCGGCCGGCAAGGGAGCCGCCATGCCGCGGGGGGACCGTCCTGGCGCCCCGCCCCTCCCTGGTCCTGGAGGCCTCGTGACCCCGTCACCCCCCGCCGCCCGCCCGTCGCTCGCAAGCCGCCGCCCCGCCGCGCTCCTCGCCGGCCTGGTGCTCACCGTCGCCATGCTCTTCGCCTCGCCGCCACCGGCGGGCGCCCTGCCGCCGGGCATCCCGGACGTCGCCACGGCCCGGGCGCAGCTCGACGCCCTCGCCGTCCGGGCGGAGGGCAGCTTGGACGGCTACTCCCGCGACCTGTTCCCCCACTGGTCCACCGCCTCGGGGACCTGCGACACCCGGGAGGTGGTCCTGCGCCGCGACGGCACCGGGGTCACGACCGACGCCGGCTGCCGTGCCACCTCGGGGACCTGGTTCAGCCCCTACGACGGCGTCACCGAGACCTCCGCCACGGAGATCGACGTCGACCACGTCGTCCCACTCGCCGAGGCATGGCGCTCCGGCGCGGCGACCTGGACCGCCGATCGGCGCCAGGCCTTCGCCAACTCCCTCGGCACACCCGAGCTCCTCGCCGTCACCGACGACGTCAACCAGGCCAAGGGCGATCGCGACCCGGCGACCTGGCAGCCGCCCCGTGCCGCGTTCCGCTGCACCTACGCCCGGCTGTGGGTCGGCGCGAAGCACGCCTGGCAGCTCACCCTCCAGCTCGCCGAGGAGACCGCCCTGCGCGCCATGCTGGACACGTGTTGACCGGCGTGGCCGTCGGCCGCGACGTGGACGCTGCTGCCCTGCAGGCGGGCAAGGGCAGGGGGTCGGGCCAGGCCCCGGCCCCGGAGAGGCCGTCGGCTCGACGCGGACGTGGGTGGGCGCCCAGGCCCCCGGTCGACTGACCGGGGGCCGACGGTGGGCCGTAAGGGATTCGAACCCCTGACCCCCTGCGCGTCATGCAGGTGCTCTAGCCAACTGAGCTAACGGCCCGGTGGGCGGCTCACGCTACCACAGGCCACCTGTCCCCCCGTACCCGACCCGGTCCCGCCGGTCGCCGGTATCCTGGTGCGATGGCCGATGACGGAGGTCTCCCCCTGCCCGACGCCACGGATCCCCTCACCCCCGAGCTGGCGCCCTTCGTCGCCCAGGCCCGGGCCCGCCTGGAGGCCGACACCGACGGCCTGGACCACGACGCCCTGGTACGGCACCTCGAGGCGGCGATGGCACAGGCCGCGGTCCAGGCCTCCCGCCTCGGGTTCGCGTTCGCCGCCCCCGAGCCCGAGCAGGCCGTCGTGCTCGAGGACGCTCCGGTCGTGGTGGTCCAGCGCCTGAGCGGTCCCGCCTGAGCCGCCGGGCCGGCACCACCCGGCGTAAGCACACGACCACTGGCAGAGCGTGGCGTGGCATCGCCGGAGCGGCGTCGCCCCGGCGGCCCTTGCGCCACCTCGCCAGTGCCGCCGGGCGAGCGGCCTCGCTCGGGGCCTAGCAAACCGGCCAGTCAGAGCGGGGTCGTGATAGACACGCTGCTCATGTTGCCCACGGGGATCGACGGACTCGACGCTCGGCTCATCAAGGCGATGTGCTCCACCCCGCGGGCCGGGGTCATGGAGTTGGCCCGTCAGCTCGGAGTGGCGCGCGGGACCGTGCAGGCCCGCCTGGACAAGCTGCGGCAACGGGGGGTGATCCGCGGCTTCGACCCCGAGCTGGACCTCCGCGCCATGGGCTACGAGGTCCTGGCGTTCGTGTCGCTCGAGATCGCCCAGGGGCACCTCGAGGACGTGTGCTGCCACCTCCGGGAGATCCCCGAGGTGCTGGAGATCCACTCCGTCACCGGGCCGGGCGACCTCCTCTGCCGGCTGGTGGCCCGCACCAACGACCACCTCCAGTGCGTCATCGGGCGGGTCCTCGAGGTCCAGGGCATCGACCGCACCACCACCCAGATCGCCCTCACCGAGCAGCTGCGCTACCGGGTGCTGCCCCTCGTCGAGCTCGCCATCGACGCGCCGCCACCGGTCCCGGCCGCCCACCGTTGACGACGCCCTGCGGCCGGTCCACCGGCTGGCCGGCCACCCCCGAGCCGGCTGCACCCCAGATGCCGGCCCGTCGACCCCCGAAGCGCGCGGTCCGGGTCCGGAGGGCGTAGCCTCTCTGTGCCCGGTCGTGGCTCGAGGAACGCACGACCGGCTTCCCAGAACAGATAGGCAGCAACACATGGCAGTCGGTACGGTCAAGTTCTTCAACGCCGAGAAGGGCTACGGCTTCATCTCCCGTGAAGGCGCGGACGACGTTTTCGTCCATTACTCCAACATCCAGGGCAGCGGGTACCGGTCCCTCGAAGCGGGCCAGCAGGTCGAGTTCGAGATCGGGCCCGGCCGCAAGGGCGACGAAGCCCAGAACGTCCGAGTGGTCTGAGACTGCGTGTCACGCCGCCGCACCACCTTCGGGAAGCTGCAGCGAGACCGCGACAAGCAGGCCAAGCAGCGGGCGAAGCAGGAGCGACGGGCGGAGCGATCGGAACGGGTCGGTGACACCTCGGACGCCGCGGGCGCGGCGTCCGAGGTCGACCAGGCCACCGTCCTCAGTCGCCTCGCCGAGCTCCACGCCGCCTTCGACGACGGAAGGATCGGCTTCGACGAGTTCGAGGCCCGACGCGAGGAGTTGACCAGCCAGCTCCGGGTCGAGTGACCCGCCTCCCCGTCGTCGACGTTCCTGTGTGAACGGCGGGCGGCCCGGGAAGCTCGACCCTGCTGACCACCGCGAGCGCTCCTGGAGGTACCAGTGCCCATCGCTACCCGTCCCCCGACGCCGAGCCGGCCCACCGCCGACGACCAGCGCGAGCAGGATCGCCAGCGGTTCCGGCAGTACCGGGCCACGGGCGACAGGCGTCTGCGCGACGCGCTCATCACCGACCACCGGTGGTTGGCGATCCACTGCGCCAAGCGGTTCGCCGACAAGGGCGAGCCGTTGGACGACCTCGTGCAGGTGGCGATGTTGGGCGTGCTCAAGGCGGTCGAGCGCTACGACCCGGACTACGGGTCGGCGTTCGCCACCTTCGCCGTGCCCACCATCGTGGGCGAGCTGCGGCGCCACTTCCGGGACACCACCTGGGCCGTCCACGTGCCGCGGCGGGCCAAGGACCTCCAGCACGCCGTCAAGGTGGCGGTCGACCACCTCGGCCAGGTCCTCGGCCGGTCGCCCACCGTTCCCGAGATCGCCCAGCACGCCGGCGTCCCCGTCGAGGACGTGCTGGAGGCGCTAGAGGCGGCCCGCTGCTACCGCAACGCCCCGTTGGACGGGGGGACCGATGACGAGCAGGGGGGCGAGCCCGACGGCCTCCGCCACCTCGGCCAGGACGACCACGGCCTCCGGATGGTCGAGGCCACCTCCACCGTCGAGGTGCTCCTCGACGTCCTCCCACCTCGCGAGCGCCGCATCGTCGAGCTGCGGTTCCTCCACGGCATGACCCAGTCGCGCATCGCCTCGCTGGTGGGCGTCAGCCAGGTGCAGGTCTCGCGCCTGCTCCGCGCCAGCCTCGCCACCATGCGAGCCTCGCTGGCCGACGTCGAAGCCACGTGCCAGGCCTGACGGGACGGGCGAACGGTGGCCACCTGCCAGCTCATCTCCTTCACCGACCGGGGGGACCGCGTGCTCCTCGACATCGTGCCCCTCGAGGCGCTCGACATCGATGACACCCGCGTCCCCCGGGGGATGCCGCTGTCGCTGGGCTTCGCCCCCAGCGACGACCCCCGCCAGCACCGGGAGATGGTGGACGTCTTCGACCGGTGGGCCGGCCACGACGGGGTCGTCGACCTCGACGTCGACGTCACCCGCGAGGTCGGCGGCGTCCGCTACGTCTTCACCCAGGACGACGAGCAGCTGGTCCTCGACGTCCAGGGCTGACCGCCCGGCGGTGGGGCGCTCGCCCGGCTCCCCCCGGTGACCGGTGTCGAGCTCCTCGGTGCCACCGGGGACACCTCCTACGCCGTCGACCCCCAGGTGCTGGTCCGCCTCCTCAGCGCCGCGGTCCTGGGCGGCATGGTGGGGTTGGAGCGGGAGGTGCGCGACCAGGAGGCCGGCGTCCGGACGCACCTGGCCGTGGCGCTCGGCGCCTCGCTCTTCGGGGTCATCTCCACGCTCGGCTTCGTCGAGTTCGACCGTCCCCGGGCCGAGAGCCTGCTCCAGGTCGACGTCAGCCGCGTGGCGTCCAGCGTCCCGGTCGGCATCGGCTTCCTCGGTGCCGGCGTCATCTTCCGCCGGCGCAACGCCATCAAGAACCTCACGACGGCGGCCAGCCTCTGGGCGGTGACCGCCATCGGCCTGGCGTGCGGGGTGGGCGACCCCGTCACCGCGGCGATCGCCACCACCGTCCTCCTGGTCGGCCTGGTGGCCCTGCGGCCACTGCGGTATCACCTGGCGCGCCGCTTCGCCCGGCGGGCACAGGCGATCCTCGTCCACCTCACGCCGGGCACCGGACCCGACGCCGTGATCGCTGCCCTCGACCGGATCGACCATGGCGAGGTCACGTTGCGCAAGTCCACCGGTCACCTCGTACTCTCGTGCCAGGTCGCCGGGCCACCCGATGTCGTGCTGCGGTGGACCAGGGACCTCGCCGCCCTCGCTGGCGTGGACACGATCGAAGACGAGCAGTGACGAGGTGGCCATGCAGTGCACCGTGACCCACGCGGGATGCAGATGACCGAGAACCAGGAGACGATGTCCGCCACGACCCGTCCCGACGGGGACACGGTCGTCATCGAGCTGGTCGGCGAGCTCGACCTCCACTCCTCCGAGCTGCTGGCCACGGCCGTGGCCGAGGCGCTGGAGGTCTCCCCCGATCACATCGCCATCGACGCCGAGGCCCTCTCGTTCGCCGACTCCGCGGGCTTGCGTGCCCTGCTCAGCGCCCGCGAGGCGGCCGGGCGGCGCGACGTGGCGCTCCGCATCGTGCGCGCCTCGCCACCCCTGGGCCGGCTCCTGGACATGACCGGCCTCCGCGAGGTCTTCGGCGTCGCCCCCGGCTGACCCCGCGGGCCGCGGCATGAGCCGGCGTGCCCGGACGGGAGCCGTGGTCAGCCCACGCCGCCGCCGCGCACTGACTTGCGGGCCGAGAGCTCGACCCGACCGTCCCGGGTCGTCAGGTCGTGGCCGTCGGCCACGACGTCGAGGATCTGGCTGCTGAGGGCCAGGCGCTCGCCGTCGACCGCATCCTCGGCGCCCCCGGCGGTGGTGCCCTGCACCACCAGCTCGCCGGGGCGGAGGTTGAAGACCAGGCGGATCGGCTGCCCGTCGCCCATCTCGATGAGGGTCGAGCACAGCTCGTCGACGGTGATGCGGAAGTCCTCGACCTCCTCCAGGGGGAGCCCGCACGTGCTGGCGACGCCGCTCGCCATCAGCCGGGCCAGCCGCATGTAGCGGCTGTCGGGCGGGATCGAGAGCTCGATGTGGCCGAGCAGCGGGTCCATTCCCCTACCTTCCGGTGTCGGCTGGTGTGCTACCCGACCGTACGAACCCGTACACGCAGAGGAGGCCCACGGCGGTCACGTGCCGGGTGAGGTGATGACGGCGCCCCCCTGGGGGAGCGCCCGGGCGTGCGCCCCGACGGCCAGCGACGGCAGGTCGACCTCGGCCGGCACGCCGGCGTCGAGCAGCCGGCCCACCCGGCGCGCCGACTCGGCGTCGACCAGCGCCCCCAGGGGGTCGCCGACGCCACCCCCCAGCCCCTCGGCCGCGGCGCGGCTGAGGGCCGTGACGCGCCGGTGGCGGTCGACCACGACCAGCTGGAGGGGGACGAGGTCGAGCACGACGTCGAGGACCGTCTCGAGCTCGTCGACCCGGACGTCGCTGACCTCGAGGCGGGCGCTGAGGCGGGACACCTGCTCGGCCGCGGCGTCGAGCGCGGCGCGCGCCCGGCGCAGCTCGGACAGGTCGGGGCGGGGGTCGTCGGTGGTGGGTGCAGTCATCCTGGCGGCGGGATCAGGGCGGGGCGCACGGAGCGACCCAGGCGTACGGGTACCCCGCCCGGCACGACCCGATGCGGGTCGACCACCGACCATCGGGCGGCGGCGAGGACGCCTCCCCGGGAGCCCGGTCTCCGCCGCAGGTGTACGGCTCCGCCGCGACGGGAACCGTGACGGCGTGGAGGAGGCTTCCGTGCACTCCGCGCTCCGGCAGGCACGACGAGCCATCGGCGGGCTCGACGACGCCGCCGATCGCGCCACCGCCCTGCTCACCATCCCGACCGACCCGGTGCCCCGCACCTGGCTGGCCGGCACCGCCGGCCGCCCGGCGGTCGACCCGGCGCTGTGGGCGCTCCACGTCCGCTACGCCCGCGACCGCGACGCCGGCGTGCTGGCCCGCCTCGTGGAGGCCTACCGTCCCCATGCCGAGGCGCTCGCCCGGCGGCACTACCGCCACGGCGAGCCCATGGAGGACCTGACCCAGGTGGCGTACGAAGCGCTCCTGCAGGCCCTGCGGCGCTTCGAGCCGGGGCGGGGCGTCCCGTTCCTGGCCTTCGCCAAGCCCACCATCATCGGGTCGCTGCGCCGCCACGTGCGGGACACGGGCTGGGCGATCCGGGTACCCCGCCGGGTCCACGAGCTGGCGACGCCGGTGCGCGAGGCCACCGAGCTGCTGACCAACGACCTGGGACGCCCGCCCTCGCCCGGCGAGGTGGCGGACTTCATCGGGGTGCCGGAGCGCGACATCCTCGACGCCATGGCGGCCGACGAGGCCCGCACGACCCGGTCGCTCGACGCCCCGGATGCGGCGACGGGACTCCAGGCCGAGCAGGTCATCGGCCGGCTCGACCGGGGCTTCGTCGGCATCGAGAACCGGACGAGCCTGGTGCAGAGCCTCGACCGCCTGTCCGAGGACGACCGCAAGCTGCTCCAGATGTACTTCGGCGACGAGCGGTCGCAGTCACAGATCGCCGCCGTGCTGGGCTGCAGCCAGATGCAGGTGTCGCGGCTGCTCCGCAAGGCCATCCACCGGCTGCGCCGCCTCATGGTGGAGTCCTGAGCGGTCCGCCGGTCGAGCGCCGGGGCCGGCAGGGGCGTGTTCCCCGTTTGGGGCGGCCGAGACCCGGTTAGCCCAGGGCCGAACCGTCGCCGACAGCGGGGAGAGAGACGATGGCGTGGGTCAACCGACGTAGGCGGACCACCTACGACTGGGACCGGGTCCCGGTCGAGGAGGTGCCGAACGACCGCACGATGAAGGCGGCCCTGGTCTCCCGCCTCAACGAGAACCTGTACACGCAGGACTCCGACATCCGGGTCGAGGTCGACGACCGCGTCGTCGTCCTCCACGGCGACGTCGAGTCGGAGGCGGTCCGTCAGGCGGCGACCGACGACGCCTGGGACGTCCCCGGCGTGGTCGAGGTGGAGAACCAGATCACCGTCGCCGCCTGAGGCGCCTCCGGCGCCCGGTCGGCACGCCGGGCGCCGGAGGGCCACTCAACGCCAGGGCAGGTCCAGGCACCGCACCTGGGCGGCGACGAGGTGGGCCAGCATCCACCACGCCAGGCTCACGACGAGCACGGACAGCACGACCTGCCCTCCGGCACGGGCCAGCCGCCGCGACCGGGACGGGCGGAGCGGCGCCACGATGGCCTCGAAGGCGGCGTTCCAGTCGACGACGCCACCATCGTCCCGATCCATGCGACTCCCCCTGTGATCGCCGTGCCGCTCGCTCGCGTCCGTGTCGCCCGTCACACTACCTCGCCCTCTCCGTCCCGGCCCGCTGCCGGCCGGAGCGGCCCGCCCGGGTCACGCCCACACCGCCTGGACCCGGGCCGGCCCCCCGGCGCCGGCGGCGAGCACGACGAGAGGGTCTCGGTCACGCCCACACCGCCTGGACCCGGGGCGGCCCCCCGGCGCCGGCGGCGAGCACGACGGGAGGGTCGGGGAAGCTGCGTGCCGTGCCCGACGCCACGCGGCGTGCGGTCCAGGCGACGGCGGCGGCG
>DASUJB010000096.1:0-2199 GCA_036279475.1 Acidimicrobiales bacterium
GTAGGCGTAGCTGGTCCGGTACAGGTGCCGGTACCACTCGTCCTCGGCGAAGCGCTTCTCGTAGCGGGCCTCGATCTCCAGCGGGTCGGTGGTCTCGGCCAGCACCTGCTCGAAGAAGTCGATGTAGCTGGGGTGGTGCACAGGGTGGAACTCCCACGGCGTGGGGTGGCTCATGATGACCACGCCCCCTTCGCGCACCGGCGGCACCCCGCGGTACATGTTGAAGAAGTAGCCGAGGCCCAGGCACATCACGAGGACGGGGTTCATCACCGAGTTGACGTTGTAGGGGCAGATGTAGGGCAGCCCCATCGTGAGGATGTCGGTCTGGCCTGCCACGGGGACGAGCTGCTGGCGGAACACGTTGTCGGTGGTGGCCTCGTGGACGGCCTCGATCTCCCCGGCCTGGACCGACGTGAGGCCGTAGGGCGACTGCCACGAGTGGAAGACCTTGCGCCGGGCCTTGGGCGGCAGCCGGTCGAGCCCGGCCTTGATGGCCACGAAGGACGCCCTGTCCCGCGCCGTCCACTCCCACTCCCGCTTCTGGAGCACGGACATGGGCCCGGAGGTGCCGAACGTGTCGTTGTTGACCGTCGTCTCGATCTGGAAGACGCGGACCCCGGCGTCGCGCAGCACCTTGCCCATGCGCCAGTTGCTGCTGTGCAGCTCGGAGCGGTGCTGGTCCATGAAGCTGCGGCTGTGCCGCATCGTCTGCACGTTGTGGTGGTGGCGGAGGCTGCGGTAGCTGGCCAGGCCGGTGGCGGTGGACTTGTGGCCACCGTCCATCGACACGAGGTTGATGTTGACGTAGACGAGCAGGTCGCTCTCGGCAGCCCGCCTGTTGATCTCGACCTCCTCGCCTTGCGAGGTCGTGCCGAGGAAGGCCAGGTTGCCCGGGTCCTCGGCGTCGTGGTTGTAGAGGAGCCCGTGGGGGGCGAAGGCGTCGTAGACCCGGTCGCCGACGGCGTGGCGGAGCTCCGGCTCGGTCATGCGCCGGTGGAGGGCGAGCGCGGCGATGACGTGGACGTCGTCGACCCCGGCCTCGGCCGCCAGGTCGAGGACCGCCTCGATGACCCGCTGGCGCACGTCGGGCCGCCGCATGGGGGGCAGCGGCAGCGAGATGTCGTCGAAGGCGATGGTCAGCCGCATGCCCGGGCGCAGGAGGGCGCGCAGGGGTGGGCTGTCGCCCAGCGGGTGGTCGAGGGCGTGGCGGATGGCGCCCTCGGGATCGTCCAGGGCCGCCAGCGGCTCCCCCGGGTAGAGCACCCGGCTGCGCCCGGCCGGCAGCTTCTCGAGGCGGAAGCCCTCGCCGTGGTGGAAGAGGATCGGGGGTGTCGACCGGTCGACGTCGAGCACGAATCCGGGGCGGGGCATCAGCGCTGCTCCTGGGGGGTGCGGTCCGGGGCGGGTGGGCGGCCGGTGGCCGTCGGCGGGAGGGGGCGCGCCGTGGCGCCGGCGACCGCGGCCCGCGGGCGGGACCGGCCGACGGGGGGCGGCGGGCACGACCTCGTCACCGGCGCGCCCTCCGGGCGGTCCGGGGGTCGAAGGCGATCTTCACCGCGCCGCGCTCGCCGGCGTGGGCGGCGTGGTCGACGGCGGCCTCGTAGCGGTCGAGGGGGTAGCTGGTGGTCACGAGCCGCCCCAGGTCGAGGTCGGCGGCCAGGGCCAGCGCGGCCTCGAAGTCGTCGCGCTCGTAGGCGTAGCAGCCCCGCAGGGCGGTCTCGCGGTGCCAGAGCGAGGTGAGGTCGAGCGTGGTGCGGCCCGGCATGCCCACCGTGAGCACGGTGCCGGCCGGTGCCACCACGTGCAGCGCCTGCTGGAGGGACGCCTCGCTGCCCACGCAGTCGACGAC
Organism: Acidimicrobiales bacterium; assembly: GCA_036279475.1. GTDB lineage: Bacteria > Actinomycetota > Acidimicrobiia > Acidimicrobiales > VFJN01 > ZC4RG19. The sequence continues at coordinate 1,850 of DASUJB010000096.1, forward strand.
GGTGGGGACGCCCCCGGTGAGCTGGTCGCCGATCACCATCGACCCCGTCGCCGAGCGGACGGCGCGGGCGAGCTCGCCGGGCCCGCACACGGCGTCGGCACCCAGCTCCCGGGCCCAGGCCCTCTGCTCGGGGTGCTTGGCCGTGGCCAGGACCTCGGTGGCAGGGGACAGGCGGCCCAGGGCGGCCACGGTGAGCAGCCCCAGGGTGCCGGCGCCGATCACCGCCACCCGGCCGGGGGCGACCTGGCGGGCGGCGTGGACGGCGCACGCCAGGGGCTCCACGATCACGGCCTGCTCGTCGGTGAGCCCGTCGGGCACCTCCACCACCTGGCTGGGGTGCACCACCATCT
>DASUJB010000097.1:0-21554 GCA_036279475.1 Acidimicrobiales bacterium
CCGCCACCGCCGGGTACACGGCGGCCCTGTTCGGGCAGTGCGAGGGCCGCGACCTGTGGCAGACGCCCCTGCTCCTGCCGATGCTGCTCGCCCGAGCCGTCGCGGCCGGGGGCGCCGCCTTCGCCGTCGCCGACCTGTTCATGGAGGTCCCCGAGCCGACGGCCGTGCGCTGGGCCCTGCTGGGCGGTCTCCTGGCCCACCTGGCGCTGCTCGGCACCGAGGTCTCCGCCCGCGGCACCCGCCACGTCGAGCTGGCCACCCGGACGATGACGTCGGGGGCCGCGGCCCCCGCCTTCCGGGTCGGGGTGGCCGCCGCCCTCCTCGCCGCCGTGCTCGCCGCCCTCGCCCTCGCCGAGGTCGGCGCGTCGTCCGGCCTGGCCGCCGCCGCCGGCGTGCTCGCCGTGGTCGCCGTTGGCGCCGGCGAGCACGCGTTCGTGAAGGCGGGACAGTCGGTCCCCCTCTCCTGATAGGAGCCCAGATGACCATCGAGGAGGCGTCGGCCCGCTTCGCCAGCTACCCGGACCCGTCGACGTGGGACGACGTCACCGCCCTCGACCCCCGGGCGTGGCCCGAGCGGCGGGACCGGCACTACCAGCTCGTCCCCACCACCTGCTTCAACTGCGAGGCCAACTGCGGCCTGGTGGCGTGGATCGACAAGGAGTCCGGCGAGCTGGCCAAGCTCGAGGGCAACCCCCTGCACCCCGCCAGCCGGGGCCGGAACTGCGCCAAGGGGCCCGCCACCGTCAACCAGGTGCACGACCCCGACCGCATCCTCCACCCGATGCGGCGGGTGGGGCCCCGGGGAGGCGGCCGCTGGGAGCGTGCCTCGTGGGACGACGCCCTCGCCGAGATCGGCGGTCGGATCGGCCGGGCGTTCCGGGAGGGGCGCCACGACGAGGTCCTGTACCACGTCGGTCGCCCCGGTGACGACAGCTACATCGAGCGGGTGCTGCACGCCTGGGGCATCGACGGCCACAACAGCCACACGAACATCTGCTCGTCGGGCGCCCGGGTGGGCTACGCGTCGTGGATGGGCTTCGACCGGCCCTCGGCGGACTACGCCAACGCCAAGGTCATCTTCCTGATCTCCTCGCACCTCGAGGCCGGCCATTACTTCAACCCCCACGCCCAGCGGATCATCGAGGGCAAGCAGGCCGGCGCCAAGATCGTCTGCGTCGACCCCCGGCTCTCGAACACCGGGTCGATGGCGGACTGGTGGCTCCCGGCCTGGCCGGGGACCGAGCCGGTGCTCCTCCTGGCCATCGCCCGGCTGCTGGTCGAGCAGGGCACCTGGGACCGGGACTTCGTGCGCCGCTGGGTCAACTGGGACACCTACCTGGAGCGCCGCCACCCCCACCGGCCGGTCGCCTTCGACGAGCTGGCGCCGGCCCTGCTCGACGAGTACGCCGCCTACACCCCCGAGTACGCCGCCGCCACCTGCGGGGTCGACGCCGCCGCGCTGCGCGACATCGCCGCCACCATCGGCCGGAACCTCGGCCGGCTGGCGTCGCACACCTGGCGGGCGGCCGGCGCCGGCAACCTCGGCGGCTGGCAGACCGCCCGGTGCCTGTGGCTCCTCAACGTCCTCACCGGGTCCGTCGGCACCGAGGGCGGCACCAGCCCCAACGGGTGGGACAAGTTCATCCCCGTGCCACCCCGGCACACGCCGCCGCAGGCCCGCTGGAACGACATCACCTGGCCGATCGACTACCCGCTCGCCCACCACGAGATGAGCTTCCTGCTCCCCCACTTCCTCAAGTCGGGGCGGGGCCACCTCGACACCTACTTCACGCGGGTCTACAACCCGGTGTGGACCAACCCCGACGGGTTCAGCTGGCTGGAGGTCCTCCAGGACGAGGAGCTGGTCGGCTGCCACGTCGCCCTCACCCCCACGTGGTCGGAGACCGCCTGGTTCGCCGACTGGGTCCTGCCCATGGGCCTGGCACCCGAGCGCCACGACGTGGCCAGCTACGAGACCCACTCCGGCCGATGGATCGGCTTCCGCCAACCGGTCATGCGGCGCTACGCCGAGGTGAACGGCAGGAAGGTCGAGCGCACCCACGAGGCGAACCCCGGCGAGGTCTGGGAGGAGGACGAGTTCTGGATCGACCTGTCGTGGCACGTCGACCCCCACGGCGACCTCGGCATCCGCCAGCACTTCGAGTCCCTCGAGCACCCTGGCGAGCCCATCTCGATCGACGAGTACTACGAGCACCTGTTCGCCCACTCGGTGCCCGGCCTCCCCGAGGCGGCGGCCGCCGAGGGTGTGACACCGCTCGAGCACATGCGCCGCACGGGAGCCTTCGCCATCCCGGGCGACCGCCGCCGCGTCCACGAGGCACCGGTCGGCGAGGCCGAGCTCGCCACCGCCGTGCGCGGCGAGGACGGCGTCCACCGCGTCCCCGGCACCGCCGGTCTGCACGAGCGGCTCGAGGACGTCCAGGGCCACATGCCCTTCATCGGCGACGGCTCGGTCGGCGTGGAGGTGGACGGGGTGGTCCGCACCGGCTTCCCGACGCCGTCCCGCAAGCTCGAGCTGTGGTCGGACACCCTGGCCGACTGGGGATGGCCGGAGCACGCCACCCCGGGGTGGATCAGGAGCCACGTGCACTGGGAGGACCTCGACCTCGCCGGCGGCGAGCGCATCCTCGTGCCGACCTTCCGCCTGCCGACCCTCATCCACACGCGCTCGGCCAACTCGAAGTGGCTCAACGAAATCAGCCACCGGCACCCGCTGTGGCTGCATCCGTCCGACGCCGAGCAGCTCGGCGTCGAGACCGGTGGCGTCGTGCGGGTGCAGACGAGGATCGGGTACTTCGTCATCCAGACGTGGCGGACCGAGGGCATCCGCCCGGGCGTGGTGGCCTGCTCCCATCACATGGGTCGGTGGCGCCTCGAGGACGAGGCCGGCAACGGACGGTGGTCGTCGGGCGTCGCCGGGCTCGAGCGCGACGGCTCGGCCTGGTCGCTGCGCGTCACCAAGGGGGTCGGTCCCTTCGAGTCCGACGATCCCGACTCCCGGCGGGTGTGGTGGACCGACGCCGGCGTCCACCAGAACCTCACCTTCCCGGTGCAGCCCGACCCCGTCTCCGGGATGCACTGCTGGCTCCAGCGCGTCACCGTCGCGCCGGCCCAGCCGGGCGACCGCCACGGCGACGTCCACGTCGACACGGCCAAGGCGAGCGAGGCCTTCGAGGAGTGGCTCCGGCTGGCGAGGCCGGGCCCCGGCCCTGGTGACCTCCGGCGGCCGCTGTGGTTCGCCCGCCCGGTGAAGCCGGCGGCGTCGGCCTACCGCTACCCCACCGGGGTGGAGGCGGGCTGATCGGCGGTAGCATCAAAATGTACGGACTAATCGAGCCGGCGACCGGGCGCCCTCCGGGGCCAGGGCCCGGCGCCCCCGGCGACGGAGAGGTAGCCGACCATGGACGTGGTGACGATCGAGACCCCGGCGCTGGGCGACCGCAGCTACGTCGTCCACGACGGATCCTCCGCCCTGGTCGTCGACCCCCAGCGCGACGTCGACCGCGTCCTCGACGCCGTCGACGCCGCGGGCGTGGTGGTCACCCACGTCGCCGAGACCCACGTGCACAACGACTACGTGAGCGGCGGCCTGGTGCTGGCCCGGATGACCGGCGCCGCCTACGTCCACGCCGCCGCCGAGCCGGTGCGCCCCGACCACGTCGCCGTGGCCGGCGGCGACCACCTCGCGGTGGGCTCCCTCGACGTCGAGGTGGTGCACACGCCGGGCCACACCCCCCACCACCTCTCGTTCGTCGTGCGGCAGGAGGGCGAGCCGCCCGCCGTCTTCACCGGCGGAGGCCTGCTCTACGGCACCGTGGGGCGCACCGACCTCATCTCCCCAGAGGTGACCGAGGAGCTCACCCGCGCCCAGCACCGGTCGGCCCGGCGCCTCGCCGCCGGGCTGCCGGGAGAGGCCCGCGTCTACCCGACGCACGGCTTCGGGAGCTTCTGCGCCTCGGCCAAGAGCGAGGGCGACTCCGACGGCACCCTCGCCACCGAGCGGGCCGTGAACCTGGCGCTGACCGTCGACGACGAGGACGACTTCGTGGGGCGCCTGGTGTCGGGCCTCACCGCCTACCCCCGCTACTACGCCCACATGGGCCCGCTCAACCTGGCCGGCGCACCGCCCGTCGACCTCTCACCGCCCGCACCCGTCGACCCGGTCGAGCTGGCCCGCCGCATCCACCGTGGCGACTGGGTGATCGACCTCCGCCAGCGGCAGGCCTTCGCCGCCGACCACCTCGCCGGCACCGTGGGCATCGAGCTGGCCGACCCCTTCTCGACCTACGTGGGGTGGTTGATCCCGTGGGGCACGCCCCTCACCCTCCTCGGGGACGACACCCACCAGGTGGCCGAGGCCCAGCGCCAGCTCGTCCGCATCGGCATCGACCGCCCCACCGGCGCGGCGGCGGGAGCGGGGCCGTCCGCCTGGGCCCCCGACCATGCACGCAGGGCCTACCCCGTCGTCGACTTCGCCGCCACCGCCGCCCGGGGCGAGGGCGTGATCCTCGACGTCCGGCGACCCGACGAGCGCGCCGGGTCGGCCGTCGCCGGGTCGGCGCACGTCCCCCTCCACGACCTCCTGGCCCGCCTCGGCGACCTGCCGCCGGGGACGCTCTGGGTCCACTGCGCCAGCGGCTTCCGCGCCAGCATCGCCGCCAGCCTCCTCGACCGGGCGGGACGGCAGGTCGTGCTCGTCGACGACGACTTCGCCAACGCCGCGGCCGCCGGGCTGCCGATGACGACGACCCCCTGACGACCCACCGCCGACTGCCGCCACCTTCCCTGACCGCCTCCGACCACCACCGCCACCACACCGACCGCCACCACACCGACCGCCACCGCCCGGGCGGGCCCACCGCCGGGCGACGACCACCAGGTGCCACCATGATCTTCGAGCAGTACTACCTCGACTGCCTCTCGCAGGCCTCCTACCTGGTCGGCGACGAGACCACGGGCCGGGCCGTGGTCGTCGACCCCCGCCGCGACGTCGACGTCTACGTCGACGACGCCGCCGCCGCCGGGCTCTCGATCGAGCTCGTCATCGAGACCCACTTCCACGCCGACTTCCTCTCCGGCCACCTCGAGCTGGCCCGGAGGACGGGTGCCGAGATCGCCTACGGCGAGGCCGCCGGGACGACCGAGTTCCCGTCCCGGAAGCTGGCCGACGGCGAGCGGATCTCGCTCGGCGACGTCACCCTCGAGGTCCGCGCCACCCCCGGCCACACGCCCGAGTCGATCTCGATCGTCGTGTACGAGCACGGCGACGACGACACGCCGTGGGGGGTGCTCACCGGCGACACGCTCTTCATCGGCGACGTCGGCCGGCCCGACCTCCTGGCATCGGTGGGCCGGACCCCCCAGGAGCTCGGCCACATGCTCTACGACAGCCTGCACACCAAGCTCATGACCCTTCCCGGGTCGGTGCGGGTCTTCCCGGCCCACGGCGCCGGGTCGGCGTGCGGGAAGAACCTGTCGACCGAGACCCAGTCGACCATCGGCGAGCAGTTGCGCACCAACTACGCGCTGGCCGACGTCGACCGCGACGACTTCGTGGCCCTGGTCACCGAGGGCCAGCCGGCAGCACCCGGCTACTTCCTCTACGACGCCTCCCGCAACCGGCAGCTCCGGCCGCTGCTCCAGGACCAGGAGGCCCCGGCCGCCATCACCCTGGACGGCTTGGTCGCGGCCCGCGACGCGGGCGCCGTCGTCCTCGACACCCGCAGCCCCGAGGACTTCGCCCGCGGGCACGTCGTCGGATCGGTGAACGTGGGCCTGGGCGGCCGCTTCGCCGAGTACGCCGGATCGGTCGCCGGGCCCGACGACCGCATCGTCCTGGTCTGCGAGCCGGGCACCGAGGTCGAGGCCAAGGTGCGCCTGGCGCGCATCGGCTACGACCAGGTCGTCGGTGCCCTCGGCGACCCGTACCCGGCGATGCAGGACCACCCCGAGCACGTGGGCGTGGCCAGCCGCCTGACGGCCTCGGCCCTGGCCGACGTGCTGGTCCGCCCCGACCGCGGCGTCCAGCTCGTCGACGTCCGCAACCCCGGCGAGGTCGCCGGTGGCACCATCCCCGGCGCGGTCCACATCCCCCTGGCCCGGCTGCGCCTCGAGCTCGACACCCTCGACCCGGGGGCGCCCACGGTCGTGTACTGCGCCGGCGGCTACCGGTCCTCGATCGCGGCGTCGCTGCTGCGGGCCCGCGGCTTCGTCGACGTCTCCGACCTGGTCGGTGGCTACGGGGCGTGGACGACCACCCGACCGACCAGCGCTCCGGCACCCTGACCCCGTGACGGCACGCCGACGGACGCCGCAGCGCGGACGGCCGGCGGGCACGGGCGCCGGCGTGCCCGGGGGACGCCGTGGGCGGCTCGGCCGGCGCCTTCGCGAACCCACGGGGGATCGTCGCCCCGTACGAGGTCGGTCACCAGCCCGACGTCGCCACCTTCATGTCGAGGCCCCTTCGGGGTGGATCGGAGGAGGTCCGGCGGGTGCGCCGAGCCGCAGGACGGGGCCGTGACGCCGCCCACGGGTCTGGCCCGACCCGGCCAGGGCGACACGGTCGACGGTGACGCACCAGCTCGGGTGCGGCCGGCGCGCCAGCCATGCCACCGCTGCGCCGAGCTGGGACGGGTCGAGGTTCCGGTCGACCAGGGTGATGTGGGGGGACCACGCCCCGGGTGCGCTCCACCCGGCGATCTCGGCGCCCGCCGCCACCAGGGCGTCGCACGCCGCTCGGTGGAGGGCGTCGAGCGGCCCGCTGCGCACCACCGGGACGTGCAGCGAGAGGTCGGCGGGATCGGTCCCCGTGAACAGCCCGTAGCCGTGGGCATGGGTCGTGAACGGCGCCGTGGCCGCCGCCACGGGAGCGACGGCCCGCCGGGCCGGCCCGCCGGGCAGCCCGGCGTAGGCCACCACGGTGATGTGGGCTTCCGAAGACCGCGCCGCGGCGGGGACGCCCGCCGCCGTCACCAGGGCGTCGACCAGGTGGTCGACCGCCTGCACGTGGCTGCGGTCGAGCGGGACCACCAGGTGCTCCACCGTCAGGCGCCCCCCGCCGCGGTGACGTAGCCGACGAACCCGTCCACGGTGGCCAGCTTCGGGTAGTCGCGCTCGGGGACGTCGATCCCCGCCTCGTCGTGGAGCGCGGTGACGAGGTTGAGGAAGTCCATCGAGTCGAGGTCGAAGAGCTCCTGCAGCGGCACGCCAGGGTCTGCTCCCGCCAGGTCGACCTCGGGGGCGATCTCCCGCAGCAGCCGCTCGAGGAGGGCGTGGGCGTCGGGCGCGTTCACAACCCCTCCGGTGCCGCCAGCAGGCGGTCGATGGCTGCCAGGAAGCGCGCACCGTCGTGGCCGTCCGAGGCGCGGTGGTCCGCGGCCAGGGTCGCCCGCACGACAGGCCGCACCCCCACCATGCCGGCGGCCGCCCACGGGCGCTCGCTGACCCTGCCGAATCCCACGAGGGCGACCTGCGGCGGGTAGATCACACCGAACACCTCCTCGACACCCTGGTCGCCGAGGTTAGTGACCGTGATCGTCGAGTCGCTCACCTCGGAGCCGCGCAGCACACCGGAGCGGGCCCGCGTCACGAGGTCGCGCAGCGACCGCATGAGGTCGTCGATGCTGAGCTCGTCGGCGTCGTGGATGGCGGGGGCGACGAGGCCGCCGCCCCGCAGCGACACGGCCACACCGAGGTGCACTGCCGGGGCCGGCCGGAAGCCGCCCTCCCAGAAGCCGTTGACCACCGGGACCTCACGGGCGGCCCGGGCCGTCGCCTTGAGCAGGAGCGCGGCGGGCAGCAACCGCTCGGCGACGGGCCGGCTGGCGTTGGCCTCGGCCAGCCAGGCCAGCGCGGCACCGAGGTCGATGGTGGTCGCCAGGTAGTAGTGGGGGATCTCCCGCTTCGACCGGGCCATCAGCTCGCCGATGGCGTGCCGCATGGCGGCATGGCGGTCGGCGGGCGCTGCGGGGCCGGCGGTGGGGGGACGGACCTCCCGGGCGGCTGGGGCCGGCGCCGCCCGAGCCGCGGCGCCGACGTCGGCGGTGATGACGGCGCCGCCGGGCCCGGTGCCAACGAGCTCCTCGAGGGCGATGCCCTGCGCCGCCGCCCGCCGCCGGGCCAGGGGCGAAGCGCGCACGAACCCGCCGGCGCCGGCGGCCGGACGGGCGGCGGGGCGCTCCACGGCCGTCTTGCGCCGGGCCCGGCGCTTCGCCGTCGGCGCCCTGGCGGGCGCCTCCCTCGCCGCGGGCGCTTCCGTCGCCGGTGCCTCGGCGTGCGCCGGTGCCGTGGCCGGCGTCAGCGGCGCCTCGGCCGGCACCGCGGCGGTCTCCGCCGGGACGGGGGCCGGGGCCGCGGCGCCGGCGGCGGTGATGTGGGCGAGCACCGTGCCGACCGGCACCTCGACGCCCGGGTCGACGACGAGGTCCTCGACGACGCCGTCGTGGAACACCTCGATCTCGATCGTCGACTTCTCGGTGTCGACGACGGCGACGATGTCGCCGCGGTGGACTTCCTGGCCGGGCTGCACCCGCCACTCGAGGATCGTGCCGACCTCCATGTCGGCGCCGAGCGAGGGCATGCGGAACTCGGCCATGTCACCCGCCCCGCACCGCTGCCCTGGCCGCCGCCACCACCTCGTCAACCTGGGGCAGCGCCGCGTCCTCCAGGTGCTTGGCGTAGGGCATGGGCACCTCTGCGGAGCAGACGCGCCCGACCGGGGCGTCGAGGTCGTAGAACGCCTCCTCGGTGATGCGAGCGCTCACCTCGGCCGACAGACTGCCGCTGCGCCAGCCTTCGTCGACGATCACGGCGCGGTGGGTGCGCACCACCGACCCGACGACCGTGCCTGCGTCGAGGGGGCGCAGCGTGCGCAGGTCGATGACCTCGGCGTCGATGCCGTCCCCGACGAGCTCCTCCGCGGCGGCGAGGACCTTGGCCACCGTGCCGCCGTAGCCGACCAGCGTCACGTCGTCACCGGCTCGGCGGACCACCGCCCGGTCGATGTCGGTCGGGCCGGCGTCGTCGGCGAGCTCGCCCTCGACGTTGTAGAGGGTGCCGTGCTCGAAGATCAGCACCGGGTCCGGGTCGCACAGCGCGGTCCACAGCATTCCCCGGGCGTCCTCGAGGGTGGCCGGGGCCACGACGCGCAGGCCGGGGACATGGGCGTACCAGCCCTCGAGGCTGTGCGAGTGCTGGGCGGCGAGCTGGCGGCCGGCGCCGGTTGTCATGCGGATGACCAGTGGCACGTTGCACTGGCCGCCCGACATGTGCAGCAGGGTGGCGGCGTTGTTCACGATCTGGTCGAGGGCGAGCAGGCTGAAGTTGACGGTCATGATCTCGACGATCGGCCGCATCCCGCCCAGGGCCGCCCCGATCCCCGCCCCCACGAACGCCGACTCGGACAGCGGCGTGTCGCGGATGCGGTCGGGCCCGAACTCGTCGAGCAGCCCCAGGCTCACGGCGAAGCAACCGCCGTAGCGGCCGACGTCCTCGCCCATGAGGAACACCCGCTCGTCGCGCCGCAGCGCCTCTCGCATCGCCTCCCGGATGGCCTCGCGGTAGGTGGCCTTCACGCCGGGCGCTCCGAGTACACGAAGCGGGTGAGCTCGTCGACCGGCTCGAGTGCCGCGGCCTCGGCGAATGCGACCGCGTCGTCGATCTCGGCGGCCACCTCGGCCTCGATGGCGTCGAGGTCGCCGTCGCGCAGGCTGCCGGTGGCGGTGAGCGCGCTGGTGAGGAGTGTGATCGGGTCGCGCGCCCGCCACGCCTCGACCTCCTGCTTGGTGCGGTAGAGCTCGGGGTCGTACATGGAGTGGGCCCGGAAGCGGTAGGTGCGCAGCTCGAGGAACACCGGCCCTCCCCCGGCGCGGACCTCGGTGGCGGCCCGGTGGGCCGCGTCCTCGACGGCGAGGACGTCCATGCCGTCGACGGCCCAGGCCGGCATCTCGTAGCTGGCGGCCTTCGGCGCCAAGTTGGTCTCGGACTCGGACCGCTCGAGGGCAGTGCCCATGGCATACAGGTTGTTCTCGCAGCAGAAGAGCACGGGGAGCCGCCACAGCGCCGCCAGGTTGAGCGTCTCGTGGAACTCGCCCTCGGCGACGGCGCCCTCGCCGAAGAAGCAGGCCGTCACGGTGTCGGACCCGCGCAGGCAGTCGGCCAGGGCCAGACCGGCCGCCACGGGGATCCCACCGCCGACGATGGCGTTCCCGCCGTAGAAGCGCCGGGACACGTCGAACACGTGCATCGAACCGCCGCGGCCCCGGCTGGCGCCCTCGGCCCGGCCGAACATCTCGGCCATGACGGCCCGGGCGGGCACCCCTCGGACCAGGGCGTGGCCGTGCTCCCGGTAGGTGGCCACCACGGCGTCCTGCGGCGTGAGCGACTGCATCACCCCGACGGCGACCGCCTCCTCGCCGATGTAGAGGTGGAGGAACCCGCGGATGGCCGTGGCGCTGTAGAGCTCGACGCACCGCTCCTCGAAGCGCCGGATGCGCACCATCTCCGACAGCAGTCGCAGCCCGTGCTCGCGGTCGGGCTCGTGGCGGCGGGGCCGCTGGCCGCCGGCTGGCACGCGCCCGTCGCGCCCGGTCACGGCACCACCTCCAGGGTGGACAGGTCGCCCTCGGGCAGGCCAAGCTCGCGGGCCCGGAGCAGGCGGCGCATGATCTTGCCGCTCTTGGTCTTGGGAAGGTGGGGATCGAAGGCGATCTCCCGTGGTGCCACCGCAGGGCCGAGGCGCCGGCGGGCCAGTCCGAGCAGCTCGAGCCGGAGGTCGTCGGAGGGCTCGTGGCCGCGGTGCAGCGTGACGAAGGCCTTGACCACCTCGCCGGCCACCGGGTCGGGCACGCCGATCACACCGGCCTCCACCACGGCCGGGTGCTCCATCAGGACGCTCTCGACCTCGAACGGGCCGATGAGGTGCCCCGCCGACTTGATGACGTCATCGGCCCGGCCCACGAACCACACCCAGCCGTCGGCGTCGCGGCGGGCCACGTCGCCGGTCAGGTACCAGCCGTCGGCGAAGCACCGGGCGTAGCGCTCCTCCTCGTGCAGGTAGCCGCGGAACATCGACGGCCAGCCGGGGCGCAGCGCCAGCTCGCCGTCGACGCCCGGCTCGTCGACCACCTCCACCGCCCCGTCGCGCACCGCGGCCCGGCCGTCGGGCCCGCGCCGCAGCAGCGCCGCCTCCACCCCGGGCAGCGGGCGACCCATCGATCCCGGCCGGATGTCCTCGCCGGCGAGGTTGGCGATCATGATCCCGCCCGTCTCAGTCTGCCACCAGTTGTCGTGCACCGGGAGCCCCAACGCCTCCTCGCCCCACACCACCACCTCCGGGTGCAGCGGTTCGCCCACGCTGGCCACGAACCTCAGGCTCGACAGGTCGTGGTCGCGCGCCAGGTCGGGGCCCGCCCTCATCAGCAGGCGCAGCGCCGTGGGCGCGGTGTACCACACGGTGACCCGGTGGTCCTCCAGGATGCGGTACCAGCGTTCGGCGTCGAACTCGGCCTCGTCGACGACGCTGGTGAGGCCGTGGGTGAGCGGGGCGATGATCCCGTAGGAGGTCCCGGTGACCCAGCCGGGGTCGGCGGTGCACCAGAACACGTCGTCGCCGTGCAGGTCGAGGGCGGTGGCCGCGGTCGCGTGATGGGCGACGACGGCGTCGTGGACGTGCACCGCGCCCTTGGGCGTGCCCGTGGTGCCGCTGGTGAAGTGGAGCAGCGCCATGTCCTCGGGGTGGGTCGGCGGGATCTCGAACTCGGCGGAGGCCGCCGCCAGCACGTCGTCGAAGGCCAGGGTGCCGTCGATCCCGCCCGCTCCCTCGCCGACGAGCAGGACGTGCTCGAGGGCGGGGAGGACGTCCCGGATGGGGGCGACCTTGCGCCGGTACAGCGTCGGGGTGGTGACGAGCACGCGACCGTCACCCCGGTCGAGGCGCTGGCGGATGGGCTCGGGCCCGAACGCGGAGAACAGCGGCGCGAGGACGCAGCGGTTCTTCAGCGTCCCCAGCACGGTCACGTACAGCTCCGGCACCCTGCCGAGCAGGGTGAAGACGCGTTCGCCCCGGCCCACGCCGAGGTCGCGCAGGGCGTTGGCGAAGCGGTTCGTGCGGGTTCGCAGCTCGGCGTAGGTCACCTCGGTGACCACCCCGTCACGGGCGATCCACAGGAAGGCGTCCTTCCCGGCCCGGGAGCCGGCGGCGTGACGGTCGACCGCCTCGTGGGCGATGTTGATGCCCCGCCCGTCGGGGAGCCCGTCGAGCCGGGCGCGGGCGGCGTCCCACGAGAAGGTCGCCCGGGCCGCGTCGTAGTCGGTCACGTTGGGCACGACGCCGCCCGGCCACGCCGTCTTGCGAATCGTCGGCCAGGTCATGCCCCGCGGCCCTCCGCCGCCCCGCCGGCCGGCCTCCCGCCCCCCGTGACCGCCGCACCGCCCGCCCCCTGCACCCGGCGTCGGGAGGACACCGGAGCCGTCACGGCCCCGGAGCGGGCGGGGCCGCGAACTCGCCGTAGGCGTCCCACGCCACCGGGCCGTACACGCTGGCGGTCCCCCCGTCCATGACGAGGGCGACGCCGAGGATCTCGGCCACCTCCTCGGGGCTCGCCCCGGCCCGGGCGGCCGCCCGGGCGTGGTACGAGATGCACCCGTCGCAGCGCTTCACCACCGCGATGGCCAGCGCCACCGCCTCCTTGAGCCCGGCGCTCACCGCTCCGTCCTGCAGGGCGCTGTCGTGCATGGCGACGAAGCCCGCCCACGTCCCGGGGATGGCGTGCCGCAGCGACCTGGTGGGCTCGCGCAGGTCGGTCAACCTCTGCCGGTGCTCCATGGCGCGCTCCTTCCCGCCCGTCCTCATCGTCGGGCCGGCGGTCGGGGGGCGGAAGGGCCGAAGGTCCTCTCGCCTCTCGCGAGCGGCGGGACGTTCGGCCCTGGTCCACGGCGCTCCGGCCGGCGACGCTGTGCAGGTGACCCACCGGGAGGCACGAGGCGAGGAGGCGGCCCGAACGGTCGAGCTGCCGGGTGGAGCCGTGCTGCACGTGCGGCCCGCGGAGCGGGACGACCTCGAGGGGCTCACCCGCCTGTACGCGGAGCTCGACGCCGACGACCGGTACCGGCGCTTCTTCTCCGTCTACCGACCGCCACCGGAGTTCTTCGAGGGCATGGTCGCCGCGTCCGAGCGGGGCGGGCTCGAGCTCGTGGCGGTCGTCCGGTGGCCGGACGGCCACGAGGACCTGGTCGGCGAGGCCGGCTACGAGCCGCTGCCCAACGGCGACGGCGAGCTCGCCATCACGGTCGGCCACCGGTGGCGCGGGTGGCTCGGCCCGTACCTCCTGGACGCGCTGCTGTCGGCGGCGGCCGCACGAGGGGTGCCGAACCTCGAGGCCGACATCCTCCTCACCAACGGGCCCATGCTGGCCCTGGCCCGATCGCGGGGCTGCGTCACCATGGACCACCCCGACTGGTCGGTGGTCCGGGTCCTGATCGGCACGTCGCGGCCCACGCCGAGGTGGCCGGCGGGCCACGAGGGGACCCGGGTGCTGGTCGAGGGGCCGGGCGGCCCGTGGCACGCCGACGCGGCGCGCGCCGCCGGCCTGGAGGTGCTGGCCTGCCCGGGCCCCGCGGTACGGCGCGGGTCGTGCCCGGCTCTGCAGGGGCGCCCGTGCCCGCTGGCGACCGACGCCGACGTGATCGTGGTCCGCCACCCCGACGCCGGTGGCCCCTGGCCGGACCTGCTCGCCGCCCACCGGCAGGCCCATCCCGGCGTCCCGGTGTGCCTGGAGGCACCGGGCGCCGGGGTCGAGGGCGAGGCACCGGTCGTCCCCCGCGGCGACGACGCCGTCGCCGTGGCCTTCGTGCAGCGGCGGGCGGCCGGGGACGGCGACACCCGCCCGCCCGGCTAGGCCGGCGGTCCGCCGGAGGTCGGTTGCCCGCCCTCTCGCGTGCGGAGCCGGTAGCCGATCCCGGGCTCGGTGATGAGCGAGCGGGGCCGCGAAGGGTCGGGCTCGAGCTTGCGCCGGAGCTGGGCCATGTAGACGCGCAGGTAGTTGGTCTCGGTCTCGTAGGCGGGCCCCCACACCTGCTGGAGGAGCTGGCGCTGGGTCACCAGCTTGTCGTGGTGGCGGGCGAGCGTCTCGAGGACGTGCCACTCCGTGGGGGTGAGGCGGACCTCGCCGGAGGCGTTGCGGACATGACGGGCGGCGAGGTCGACGACGAAGTCGGCGGCGACGACAGCCGCGGCCTCGGCCGCCGGCGCCACACGGCGGGCGGCGGCCCGGACCCTGGCGAGCAGCTCCTCGATGCCGAAGGGCTTGGTGACGTAGTCGTCGGCACCGGCGTCGAGGGCCCGCACCTTGTCCCGCTCGGCGTCGCGCACCGACAGGACGATGATCGGGACGCTGCTCCAGCCCCGCACCGCCTCGATCACCTCGACCCCGTCGATCCCCGGGAGGCCCAGGTCGACGATGACCACGTCGGGGCGGCCACGGGCCACCCGCTCGACGGCCTCCTCACCGGTGGAGGCGCTGGCCACCTCGTAGCCCCGGACCCTCAGGTTGGTGACGAGGGCCCGGACGATCTGGGGCTCGTCGTCCACCACCAGCACCCTGGTCACGGGACGGCGGCCGCCACGAGGATGCGGAAGGTGGAGCCGCCACCCGGGGTGTCCTCGAGGACGAGCTCGCCCATCATGGCGTCGATGAAGCCCCGGGCGATGGCGAGCCCCAGACCGACGCCCTTCCCGCCGTGGTCGTCGAGGCGCTGGAAGGGCAGGAAGATGCGCTGACGAGCGTCGACCGGCACGCCCGGTCCGTGGTCGACGATCCGCAGCTCCAGGTCGGGCGGCGCCACCCCGGCACAGACCTCCACCGGCACCGACGGCGGCGACCAGCGGAGGGCGTTGGCCAGGATGTTGGCGACGGCCCGCTCGAGCAGACCGGGGTCCACCAGGGCGAGCGGGAGGTCCTCGGGCACGTGGACGGCCAGCCGGGCCGACGGTGCCCCCACGCTGCCGATGGCGTTGGCCACCACCTCGTCGAGGGCGACGGGGTGGCGGGCGAGGTCGAGGGCACCGGTCTGCAGCCGGCTCATGTCGAGGAGGTTGCCGACCAGCTGGTCCAGCCGGTCGGTGTCCTGCTCGATGGCGGCCAGGAACTCCTCCGTCTGGGCCTCCGACCACCGGACGTCGCCGGCCCGGAGGCTGGACACCGAGGCCTTGATGGAGGCCAACGGTGTGCGCAGGTCGTGGGACACGGCGTTGAGGATGGCGCTCCGGAGCTCGTTGGCACGGTCGAGGGCCGCCGCCTCGGCCCGCACCGACGCCGAGTCGGAGGCGTGGCGGTCGGCCACGGTCACGTACAACGCCACCACGGTCGCCACCACGAGGAACACCAGCAGGGCGACGACGTGGTCGCCGTCGGCGATGGACAGCGTGTGGAACGGCGGCGTGAAGAACCAGTTGACGAGGCTGACGGCGACGACCGCGGCCGCGGTGGCCGGCCAGACACCACCTACCGTGGCCGTCACGACCACGACGAGGAGGTAGAGGAGGAGGACGCTCTCGACGGCGAGGTGGTCGCGCAGCGGCACGAGGCCGGCGGTCAGCGCCGGGAGGCCGACGAGCGCGACGAGGGCCCCCAGCACCTGGCGCCGGGGGGACAGCCCGGTGGCGATCGCCCGGCGGAGGACGTTGTCCACGTTGGCCACCCGACCAGTCTGGTGACCCCGACGCCGGTTCCGTGGCGGACCCCGACGCCGGTTCCGTGGCGGACCCCGGCTGCGCCACCGACGCCGGCTGCGCCACCGGACCCCGACGCCGGCTCCGGCACGGCACCGGGCGGCGACCGCCTTGACGGGATCTTGGCGCGCCCGCCGTGTTCTTGTCGCCGCCCTGACGCGGGGCGGCACCACGCTGGGCGCCGTGCTCACGCTCACCAAGCGGGTGCTGATCGGCACGCCCCTCGCCACGTCGGAGTCCGAGCACCAGCGGCTCCCCAGGACGATCGCCCTGGCGACGTTCTCGTCCGACGCCATCTCCTCCACCGCCTACGCCACCGAGGAGATCCTCTTCGTCATCGCCACGGGCGCCTCCAGCCTGGCGCTCGGGCTCTCGAAGCTGGTGCCGATCGCCGTGGTCGTGGCCCTGCTGCTGGCCATCGTGGCCATGTCGTACCGGCAGACCATCATGAGCTACCCCAGCGGAGGCGGCTCCTACATCGTCAGCCGGGAGAACCTCGGCGAGAACCCCTCCCTCGTCGCCGGGGCCTCGCTCCTGGTCGACTACATCCTCACCGTGGCCGTGTCGGTCTCCTCCGGCGTGGCCGCCATCCTGTCCATCCCCACCTTCCACGACCTCGAGCACCTGCGGGTGCCCCTGTGCATCGGGCTGGTAGCAGTCGTCACCCTGGCCAACCTGCGGGGCATCAAGGAGTCGGGACGGGCCTTCGCCGTGCCCACCTACCTCTACATCGTGGCCATCACCGTGATGGTCGCCGTCGGGCTGTGGCGGGTGTACGTCGGCGACTACCAGCAGGTGCCCTTCGATCCCGAGCGGGCTCACGAGGTCGCCCAGGCCGGCGGCTCCCTCAGCCTCTTCCTGCTGCT
Source organism: Acidimicrobiales bacterium (assembly GCA_036279475.1). GTDB lineage: Bacteria > Actinomycetota > Acidimicrobiia > Acidimicrobiales > VFJN01 > ZC4RG19. The sequence continues at coordinate 16,615 of DASUJB010000097.1, forward strand.
CCGAGGCTTCTCCTCCGGCGCGGTGGCCCTCACCGGGGTGGAGGCGATCTCGAACGGCGTGCCGGCCTTCCGCAAGCCCGAGCCCCGCAACGCCGCCGCCACCCTGACCGCCATGGCCGTCATCCTCGGCTCCCTCTTCCTCGGCCTGTCGATACTGGCCAGCCGGTTGCACCCCTTCCCCACCCACACGGAGACGGTGAACTCGCAGATGGCACGGGTGCTGTTCGGCGAGTCGGCCTTCTACTGGATCATCCAGCTGTCCACCTGCGCCATCCTGATCCTGGCGGCCAACACCGCCTTCGCCGACTTCCCCCGGCTGTCGTCGATCATCGCCAGGGACGGCTACCTCCCCCGCCAGTTCGCCAACCGGGGCGACCGGCTGGTGTTCTCCAACGGGATCCTCTTCCTGGCCGTGGCGGCCAGCATCCTCATCGCCGTGTTCGGCGGCATCGTGACCGCCCTCATCCCGCTGTACGCCATCGGCGTCTTCACCAGCTTCACGCTCAGCCAGAGCGGCATGGTGCGCCACCACCTGAACCTCCGGGAGCCCGGGTGGCGGCGGGGGATCGTCATCAACGGCACCGGCGCCGTCGCCACCTTCGTGGTGATGGTGATCGTCGCCGTCACCAAGTTCACCAAGGGCGCGTGGGTGCCGATCCTGGTGGTGCCCCTCGTCATCGCCCTGTTCAAGGCCATCCGCCGGCACTACGCCACGGTGGGGGAGGCCATACGGATCGAGCCGGACCAGCTGCCGCCCCGGCCGTCGCAGCACACCTTCGTCGTGCTGGTGGGGCGTGTCCACCGCGGGGTGGCCCAGGCCATCCAGTACGCGCGGTCGCTGCGGCCCGACCACATCGTCGCCCTCCACATCGCCGACGAGGACGTCGACCACGCCGAGGTCGAGCGGGACTGGTCGCGGTTCGGCTTCGCCATCCCCCTCGACATCGTCGACTCGCCGTACCGGGAGCTGACCGCCCCCGTGAACCGCTACCTCGACCGCCTCGAGGCCCGGTGGTCGACCGACCAGCTCACCGTGGTCGTCCCCGAGTTCGTGATCGGGGTCAAGAGCATCGCCAACGTCCTGCACGGCCAGAACGCGCTGGCCCTGAAGCTGTCGCTCCTGGGCCGGCCCCACACCGCGGTCGTCTCGGTGCCGTTCCACGTCGCCACGCCCGCGACCACCGACGGACGGCACCCCCACCGCCGGGCCGTGGCGCCCGGTACCACGGTGCTCGGCACCACGGCGCCCGGGACCACGGTGACCAGGCGCCCGCCCCGGACCGCGCCCTCCCACGAGCTCGACCGCCTCCGCCGGGCGGCGCGTGTCGCCGCCTCGGCCCACGCCAACGGCCATATCTCCACCCTGCCGACCCGGACGCTCGTGAAGGTGACCGGAGAGGTCACCGCGACCCGGGTCGTCCCCGGGCGGTCGGGCCCCTGGCTCGAGCTCACCGTCGACGACGGCTCCGGCTCCCTCGTGGCCATGTACACCGGCCGCCGGTCGATCGGCGGCATCCACCCCGGGCGACTCGTCGAGCTCGAGGGCGTGCTGCGCGAGGAGCACGGGCGGAAGGTGATGGTCAACCCCGTCTACACGCTCCTGGCCGACAGCTCCTCGTAGCGCGCCGGTGGGCGGCGAGCGCCGGGCGGCGAGCTCTCCCCGGGGACGGTCGCTCCGGAAGCTTCCGGCGTCGGCGGGATCGCCGGCGCCGGGTCGGAGGAAGGGTGCGACGTCGGCGACTACGCCAGCCGCTCGGCGGTGACGTCAGCGGGCCGGGTGGCCGGGTCGCTCCGCCGCAGGGCCCACCCGACGACGACCAAGAGCGCGCCGAAGGCCAGGAAGCCGAGGTCCCACCACAGGGGATCGGCGACGTCGTCGCGGACGTGGTGGATGGTGAGGATGTGGTGGTCGACGATGCCCTCGACGAGGTTGAACGTGCCCCAGCCCACCAGCAGCAGGCCCACCATGCTCCGCCAGGTGACCCGGTAGCCGGCGGAGAGCACCCGCCACAACAGGAAGAGGCCGGCGACCGTGAAGGCGAAGGTGCCGACGTGGAACAGGCCGTCCCACAGCACGTTCTCCTCGAGGGAGGAGGTGGTGGCCGCCGGGAACCGGGCGTGGCCGCCGTAGTCGGTCAGCATGTGGTGCCACTGGAGAATCTGGTGCACCAGGATCCCGTCGACGAAGCCGCCCAGGCCCAAGCCGAGGAGGAACCCGGCGATGGTGAAGCGCCGCCCGAGCTCGGCGCCTGCGGGCGCTCCGGTGGTTGCCGTGGTGGCCATCGTGGACTCCCTCGCTGTCGGTGGGGACTGGCAGCGGGGCTACCCGGGCGGTCGCTGCGCAACCAGATCGGCCGGGGACCGTGACGGAGGAGCGCGCCTGGCCATCTCCCCGGCCACCGCGAGCGCTCACGGAGAGCGCGTCCTGCACCTCGTGGCCGTCCCCGGCGGCGACAGCCACGCCGACCGGGAGGGGAGGCAACTCCCTCGTGGCCCTTAGGGGCACCAGGGGGACCGGCAGGGGGCTCAGCGAGCGTCGGCGAGGACGCCGTCGATCTGGCCCATCGCCTCCCGCGTGCCCTCCTCCATGCCCATGTCGAGCAGCTTCCTCATGGCATCGGTGGAGGGGAAGGTGGACGTGACGGTCACGGTGGTGCCGCCACCGGTCCGTCCCATCAGCTCCAGCACCATGCGCGTGGTCGGCATGTCGGGGTCGGGCCGCCCGGCATCGTCGGCGAAGCCGTCCTCGACCACCAGGCGGCGCGGCGCCTCGACCTCGAGCACGTCCCAGTAGCCGGCGGACCTCTCGCCATCGGGGCCGGTCATGACATAGGTGACCCGTCCGCCGGGGGACAGGTCGTGGTCGCCGACGGCGGCGGGCCAGGCGGGCGGGCCCCAGACGCGCTCGAGCTGGCGAGAGTCGGCGTAGAGCTGCCAGACCCGCTCGACCGGAGCGTCGTACTCGGCGACGACGGTCATCGTGCGGTCGTCGGGCGATGTGTCGACACGGAGGATGGGCATCGCTCGCTCCTCGGCTCGGGGATCCTCGGCGAGGACCCGGTCCACCTGCGACGGGGGTGGAGCGTCCGACGAGTCGCCGGCGCCGGACGGCGAGGGACGGGCCTGGCGCGCGCCGGAGCGGCTCGAAGGCGTCGGCGCCGGTCGGCGCCGTGGACAACCGTACCTGTCGTCGCCGTCGGTCACCGGACAGGCGGCGGACCTCGTGGCCTGCCACTGGAAGCGACCGTCGCCCTGGCCGATCTCGCCGGCGTGGTGACGCCGCCCGGCGGCCAGCCCGACCAGGACCGGTTCGTGGTGACGGAGCACCTCAGCGGCTCCAGAGGATCGCGGTCGGGTTCGACCGGGTGAGGGTGAGCTGGCCGCTCCAGGCGGGCAACGACGGCTGGGGGAGGTAGCGACCGTCGAGCAGGAACGCCCGGTGGAGGGCGGTGACCCGCACGGCGGCGCCGGTGTCGATCGTGCCGACCGGGACTCGCACGGCGACGACCGCGGCGACGTCGTCGGCGGTGGTGCCGGGCGGCAGCTCCACAGTCGTGGCGGCGGCGACGTCGCGCTCGATCGACAAGTCGGCGATGCCGTGGTCGGAGCGCAGCGCGCCCCCTTCGGCGAGGTGCACCTCGACGGCGACGCCGACCCACGGCTCGGCCGGCAGGTTGGGTGGCACCGTCTCCTTGTCGAGCTCGAGGTACAGGTAGCTGCGCTGGTCGCCGACGGCGCGAGTGGAAGGGTCCGACGGCGACTCGATGCGGCCCTCGCGCACCATCTCCGCCGCCATCACCCGGTAGGTCCACGGGTTTGCGTCCATCAGCACCTCCCGGGCGCGCTCGGGCGGGCGGGTGGCGTCGGCGGCCAGGAGGAACCGCATGCCGGTGTCGGCCACCTCGTCGCACACCATGTTGTTGGCCGTGCAGGTCTGCAGGACCGGGTGGTCGCCCTCGAACGTGCCGGCGAAAGGGACCGTCGCGTGGTCCGGCCCCTGGTAGGCGGCGGTCCCGGGGAGGGCATCGCCGGCGCCGTCGACATCGACGCGGTAGACCCACTCGATGTCGGTGGTGCGCCCCCAGCGGGCCATCAGCGCCGGGCTGTCCGTGCCGCCGTCCTCGTTGCTCCACACCACCGAGTACTCGAGCGTCCGCCGGCCGTCGGGCCCGGCCGCGACCTCGTGCCAGGCGACCAGCGGCGTGTCGGTGACCGCGTTCTGGAGCGGGCCGGCGTAGCTGGTGCCGGGACCTTCGCTGTTGGCGACGGCGATGCTGCGCCCGAGGAGCACCGGGGCGTGGCGCAGGGCGAGGTGGCGCTCTTCGCCGGCGGGGACGACCTCGACCGAGACGTCGGTGAGCACCAGCTCCCGGGCGGCGGGAGACGACGCCGCGTCGGAGAACGCGACCTCGACCGAGTGCCGGCCCGGGGTCACCGGTCCGAGGGCGACATGGCGACGCAGCGGCCCTTCCGCCGGCACGACGAGGTCACCCACCGGCCGCCCGTCGACGGCCAGAGACGCCACCGCCGACTCGGCGCCCACCGTGGACCAGTCCACGCCGGGGGAGGCGACGGTCACATCGAGCAGTGCCTCGCCGCCCGACGAGGCACTGAACGCGGCCGACGCCGGAGCGCTCCCCCGGGCGGCGATCAGCGGCTCGCTGCCCCGCTCGGCGGGGCGGTCGAGGTTCGGCGCCTCGGCACGGTCGAGGAGGGCGGGATCGGAACCGCCCCAGTCCACCAGGACCACGTGCTCCGGTGACCGGTCGACCCCTGCCGCCGGTGCGGCCGCAGCCGGCCCTGCTGCGACGAGGGGCAGCCAGGCGGCCACCACGGCAGCCGCGAGGCCGTGGCGCATCACGCCGCCACCCCGTCGCGGCCCGCAGGGGGCCGGTGCCGCGGGCCGCTCATGGGCACGCACCAGCCCCAGCCGGCGACCA
>DASUJB010000098.1:0-24002 GCA_036279475.1 Acidimicrobiales bacterium
CCGGTGGCCGTGGCGCTGCCGTCCTCCCCGACCACCACGGCGGCGACCCCGGCGGCGTCGAGCGCGACCGCCGCCGCCACCGGGCCCAGGGCGTAGGGCACCTTGGCGAGCGCCTCGGCCTCTGCCGCGGTGGCGGCGGCGACGGTGGCCGACGCCACCGGGGCGGTGGAGGGCCGGCCGGTCGTGGGGGAGAGGAGGTGGTGGCGGTCGTCGCCGTGGTGGCGCCAGCGGCGGGCGGCGGGTGCCGAGGTGGCCACGCCGCCGTCGGCCAGGGCCAGGACGGCCCGGGGACGGGCGCGGTCGTGGGGGTCCTCGACGGCGACCGACCAGGCGCCGCGGGGCGCGGTGCCGGCCACTCGCAGGTCGCCACCCACCGACACCAGGGCGCCCCGGGCACCGCCGGCCAGGAGCTCGCCGACGACGAGGTCGGCGGCCAGCCCCTTGCCGAGGCCGCCGGGATCGAGCGCCGTGCCCCGGGGGAGCCGGGCCTCCCCCGTGTCGCGGGCGGTGGTGATGCCGCCGGGGTCACCGGGCCAGCGGGCGTCCGGTGGCAGCGCGGTGCGGGCCGCGGGGTCGTCGCGGCTGGCGACGTCACCGGCGGCCACGAGGGCGGGGAGCAGCGTCGGGTCGAACGCGCCGCCGGACGCCCGCCAGGCGGCCACCGATCGCTCGAGCAGGAGCAGCGTCTCGGGGGCCACCGGTACCGGTGCCCCGGCCGCCAGGTTGAGCCGGGTCACGTCGCTGCCGGGCCGGAACCGGCTCCACAGCCGGTCGAGCCGCCGCAGGCGTGCCTCGGCGACGCCGAGGAGCCGGTGGTCGCCCCCGACGACCACGACGTCGGCCCGGCACGCCATCACCGAGAACGTGGCCCGCCGGGCCGGGGCCGTCCCCGCGTCAGCGCGAGCCGTGGGTCGTCGCATCGGGGGGCCCGACCGGGACGGTGGCGGTGGGCGTGGCCGCACCGGCGTCGAGGGTGCCCGGATCCGGCGGCGCCGGCGCGCCCGGTCCGACCGCGGGGGCGCCGCCCGGCACCCCGCCGCCGGCGGGCGTGCCGGTGGCGACGCCGCGGGCGAGGCCCAGGGCGGCGGTGATGCCCAGCACGGCTGTCGCCGCCAGGCCGGCGGTGACGACGCGCGCCCGCTGCGCGGGGTGGGGGCGCCGGCGGCGGCGGTCAGTCGTCGTCATCGTGGCCGCCGCCGTCGTGGTCGCTGCCGTCGTCGTCGTCCCCGTGGCCGGGGGCGGGGGAGCGGGTGGCACGGTCGTCGTCGTGCTCGCCGCCGTCGTCACCGTGGTCGGCGTCGCCTCGCTCGTCGGCGTCGTCGCCCTCGCGGTCCCCGTCGTCGTCGTGGTCGCGGTCGTCACCGGTGACGGCCACGTCGACGCCCCCGCGGCCGAGGGTGGCGGTGGCCGTCAGGTCGCGGTCGCCCGCCGACTCGAACGAGACGGCTACGGCGCCGGCAGGGGCGTCGTCCTCCTCGGCCCGCCAGCCGGGGGCGGCGTCGAACGTGACGAGGTGCAGGCCGCCGGTGGCGTCCACCGTCATGGTGCCCGCCTCGCCGACCTGGAAGGTCTGGACGCCGACGGAGTCGCGCCGGCCGGCGGCGTCGCCGGGCCGATCCGCGCCCGACGTCGTCGAGGTGGCGTCGGCCGGTGCCGTGGCGACGGCCGCCCCCACCGGGGACGGCTCGTCCGGTCCGGCGAAGACCTGGGTGTTGGCGGCGGCGGCCAGCGCGCCGGCCCCCAGCACGGCGGCGACGGAGGCCGCGGTGGTCAGGGTGAGCTTCACGGATCGCCCTCCTCTCGGGTGTGCGGTCCACGGTAGGGAGGGGCCGTCGGGGGATCGGCGAGCGGACGTCCAAGGGACGTCCAAGATCGGGACGGTTCCCGTCGATGCCGCCGGTCGACCCGCGGGGGCGGCGACCGGGGCGGGAGACTGTGCCGGTGCGCATCCTGGTGGTGGAGGACGACGAGGCGATCTCGACCTCGCTGGTCGACGGCCTGCGCCACGCCGGCTTCGACGCCACCCCCGTGGGCACGGGCGCCGCCGCCCTGGCGACCGGCGGCCACGACCTCGTCCTGCTCGACCTGGGCCTGCCGGACATGGACGGCTACGACGTGTGCCGGGCGCTGCGGGCGGCGTCGGACGTGCCGATCATCGTGCTGACGGCCCGCTCCGATGAGGTCGACCGGGTGCTCGGCCTGGAGCTGGGTGCCGACGACTACGTGGTGAAGCCGTTCGGGTTCCGCGAGCTGGTGGCCAGGATCCGCGCCGTCGGCCGCCGTCGGGCGCCGGCCGCCGGTCCCGGGGAGGGGGGCGCCGAGCGTGGCGCGGCCGACGTCTCGGAGGTGGGTCCGTTGCGGGTCGACCGGCGCTCCCGGCGGGTGTGGCTCGGCGGCGACGAGGTGGCCTGCACGGCCAAGGAGTTCGACCTGCTCGCGTACCTGGCCGCCGAGCCCGGCACGGCCCACCGGCGCACCGACATCCTCGAGCACGTGTGGGACGCCCACTGGTACGGGCCCACCAAGACCCTCGACGCCCACGTCGCCTCGCTGCGCCGGAAGCTCGGCGACCCGCGCTGGATCGAGGCCGTCCGGGGCGTCGGCTTCCGCCTCGAGGCGCCGGCGTGAGGTGGCGGCTGGCCGCCGCCCTGGTGGGCGTGGTGGCCATGGTGCTGGTCGTGCAGGACGTCCCGTTGGCCTTCCACCTCGAGCGGGTCGAGCGCGACCGGCTGGAGACCGGGCTCGAGCGCGACGCCCACGTGCTGGCCGGCCAGTCCGAGGACGTCCTGGAGGGGCGGGCCGGCGCCGCCAGCGCCGGGCTCGACGACGTCGTGTCGGGCTACGCCGCCCGGAGCGGGGCCACCGTCGTCGTCACCGATGCCGCCGCGACGGCCGTGGCGTCGAGCGACCAGGGCGCGGTGGGCGCCTCCTACGCCAACCGGCCGGAGGTGGCGGCGGCCGTCGAGGGGCGCTTCGCGTCGGGTGAGCGGGGATCGCGCACCCTGGGCGAGCCGCTCGTGTACGTGGCCGTGCCCGTCCGCTCCGGTGCCGAGGTGCTGGGCGCGGTGCGGCTCACCTACCCGGCCCGGGTCATCGACGAGCGGGTGGCCGACCGCCTGCGTGGCCTGGTGCTGGCCGCCGCGGTGTCGGTGGCCGCGGCCGTCGTGGTGGCCGTCGTCCTGGCCTCGTGGGTGGTGCGCCCGCTGGCACGGCTGCGGGCGGCCGCCGACGGCATGGCCACCGGCGACCTGGCCACCCGGGCGGCCACCGACGCCGGTCCCCCGGAGGTCCGGGCCCTGGGCGCCTCGTTCGACGCCATGGCCGACCGCCTCGAGCGGATGGTGGAGGGCCAGCGGGGCTTCGCCGCCGACGCCTCCCACCAGCTGCGCACCCCCCTCACCGCCCTGCGGCTCCGGCTCGACCAGGCGGCGGAGCTGGTGGAGGGCGACCCCGCCGCCGCCCGGGACCGGCTTGACGCCGCCCGGGCCGAGATCGACCGGCTGGCTCGGCTCACCGAGGGCCTGCTGGCCCTGGCCCGGGCCGACGGCGCCGGCGCCGCCACCACGGTCGTGGACGTGGCCGCCGTCGCCCGGGACCGGGCCGACGGGTGGCGCCCCCTGGCCGAGGAGAGGGGCGTCCACCTGGTGGTCGACACCCCGGCGTCGACCCCGGCCCGGGCGGTCCCCGGGGCGGTCGAGCAGATCGTCGACGGGTACCTCGACAACGCCCTCGACGTGACCCCGCCGGGCTCCACCCTGCGCGTGGCGGTCGAGCACGACGGCCCGTCGGTGGTGCTGCACGTCGTCGACGAGGGGCCCGGTCTCGACGCCGATCAGCGGGCCCGGGCGTTCGACCGCTTCTGGCAGGCCGGCGGCGCCCGCCGGGGATCGGGCCTCGGCCTGGCGATCGCCCGCCAGCTCGCCACCGCCGGCGGCGGCCGCGTCGAGCTGCGGCCCGGGCCCACCGGGGGGATCGACGCCGTCGCCGTGCTGCCGGCGGCCCGGGCGACGAGGCCGCCCTCCCGTCGGGGCGGCCTCCCGGGCGCCGGGTGAGCCGGACCCGACCGGGGCGGGGCCGTCCCCGGCACCGGGGCTGCTCGGGACCGCCCGGGAGACCGGCACGGGCTGCCCCGGTGGGCCGGGGTGGTCGGGGTCGGCCCGGTCCGAGGGCGCCCGGGCGGGGTCGGCGTGGTCAGGGTCGGCCGGGTCCGAGGGCGCCGGGTGCGGGCTCGGCGTGGTCGGGATCCGCCGGGGCCGAGGGGCGCGGGCCCGGCCGGGGGGCCGGGGGCCGGGCCCCGGGGGCGTCGGCTCCGGGGGCGTCGGCTCCGGGCTCGACCACCGCGGCCGGGCCCAGCAGGCGGGCGGCGTAGGGGGCGAAGGCGGGAAGGATCATGAAGTCGGGGTCGAGCTGGGCGGCGAGTCCCTCGACCATGGCCGCCGTCTTGACCAGGAGAGCCAGCTCCGGGGGCAGGCGCAGGTGGTGGCGGCGCACCACGGCCAGCTCGGCCTGGAGCAGCGGCCCCACCCGGAGCTCGCCGAGCGGCGCCGAGGTCACCTGGGCGAGGAGGCCGGACAGGTCGCGCCTCAGGGTCGCGACGTCGACGGGGCGCGTGGCGGTCCCGAGGGCCAGGACCTCGGCGGTGAGGCCGGTGACGTCGCCGGTGGCGGTGGCGACGAAGAGGTGCCCGAGGCGGGCCCGCACGTCGGGGGCGAGGTGGCCCACCATCCCGAAGTCGACGAGGCCGAGCCGCCCGTCGGGCTCGACGAAGATGTTCCCGGCGTGGGGATCGGCGTGGAAGAAGCCGCGCTCGAAGACCATCGACAGGACGACGTCCACGACGTTGCGGGCCAGGGCGGGCCGGTCGATGCCGGCGGCGTCGAGGGCGGCCAGGTCGGACACCTTGATGCCCACGATGCGGTCCAGCGTGATGACCCGGTGCGTGCTGGCGTGGCGGTGGACGCGGGGCACGTGGACCTGGGGGTTTCCCGCCAGGTCGCGGGCGAAGCGCTCGGCGTTGCCGGCCTCGATCCCGTAGTCGAGCTCGGCCCGCAGCGTGTGGGCCAGCTCTCCCACCAGGCCGGCGAGGTCGGCACGCCGGGCGGCGGGCACCCATCGGGTCGTCGCCGCGGCCAGGCGCTCGAGCACGGCCAGGTCGACCTCGACGGCCTCGAGGGCGGCGGGGCGCCGTACCTTGACCACCACGTCGGTGCCGTCGACGAGGGTGGCGGCGTGGGCCTGCCCGATCGACGCCGCCGCCAGGGGGACGGGGTCAAGCCGCGAGAACACCTCGGTCCACGGGCGTCCGAGCTCGGTGACCAGCACGGCCTCCACCGTGCCCGGCGGCTCGGGCGGGGCGGCGTCCTGGAGCCGGGACAGCTCGGCCTGGTAGTCGGGCGGGAGGAGGTCGGCGCGCGAGGACAGCACCTGGCCCAGCTTGACGAACGTCGGTCCCAAGTCCTCGAGGACCCGGCGCAGCCGCACCGCCCCCGGTGAGGACCCCCCACGGCCGCGGTCGTCCCCGGCCCGCCGACGGCGGGAGGGCAGGCGCCAGCCCCGGACCACGTCGAGGACGGTTCCCAGCAGGTGGCGCACGACGACGGCGACGATCCGGGTGCTCCGGGTGGCGATCGACCACGGGGGCACCGTCAGGGGTGCGCCCGGCGGTCGTGGGGATCGGGGTGCGGTCTCCATGCTCCTGCCGTCTCGCCGGTGGCCCCGGTCGGCCGGACCGGTGTCCGACCAGTCTGGCGCGCCCACCGGTCCCCCGTGGGCATCGGGCACGGGGGACCGGTGAGGGCACACCCGGCGCGTCGCCGCCGCCCGTCGCCCGTCTGGGCCGGGGTGGCGACGGCCTCGTCCCGGCGACGACCGCGGAGGGCAGTCAGCGCCGGCGGGCCGCCTCCACCAGCAGCCGGCGCTCCGCCCGGGCGACGGCCCGTCGGACGGGACCCACGGCGTCGGGGTTGACCGACACCGACGTGATGCCCTGCTCCACCAGGAGCTCGGCGATCTCGGGGCGGTTGGACGGGGCCTGACCGCACAGCGAGGACGTGATGCCCGCCTCCCGGCAGGCGTCGATGATGCGGGCGATGGTGTCGAGGACCGCCTCGTCGGCCTCGTCGAACAGCTCGGCGCAGATCTCCGAGTCCCGGTCGACCCCCAGCACGAGCTGGGTCAGGTCGTTGGAGCCGATCGAGACGCCGTCGATGCCGAGGGCTGCGTACTCGGGGATGCGGAACGCGACCGAGGGGACCTCGGCCATGACCCAGCGGTGCAGGCCCCGGTGGCGGCCCAGGGGGTGGGCGTCCACCGCCTCCAGGCACGCCTCCAGCTCCCAGCGGGTGCGGACGAACGGGATCATGAGGTGGAGGTTGGGGGTCTCGTCCCGCACCCGGGCCATCACGTCGAGGTCGAGGGCGAACAGCTCGGGATCGCGGATGTACCGGTAGCAGCCCCGGTAGCCGATCATGGGGTTGGCCTCCGTGGGCTCGACCTCCTCGCCGCCGGTGAGCCCCCGGAACTCGTTGCTGCGGAAGTCCACGGCCCGGTAGACGACCGGCCGGGGGGCGAAGGCCCGGGTGATGCGCAGGACCGATGCGGCCATCCGCGCCACGAACTCCTCCCGGCGACCGGTGGCCAGCATGTGCCGGGGGTGCTCGCCCCGGAGGGCGTCGGTGATCATGAACTCGGCCCGCAGCAGGCCGACCCCGTCCACGGGCAGGGCGGCGACGGACTCGGCCTGGTCGGCCAGGGCCAGGTTGACGTACAGGAGGGTCGCCGTCGCCTCCTCGGGAGGGGGGGTCACCGGCGCGCCGGCCGGGGTCGCCGCCGCCGTCCCCCGGGGGCCGGCGGCGGAGCGGGGGGTCCCCGCCGGGGCCGTGGCGGTGGCCCGTCCCCGGCGGACCTCGCCGGTGGTGCCGTCGACCGTCACCACCTCGCCGTCGTGGAGGGTGGTGGTGGCGGTGCGGGCAGCGACCACGGTCGGCAGGTGGAGCTCGCGGCCCACGATGGCGGCGTGGCAGGTCACGCCGCCGCCGTCGGTGACGAGAGCGGCGGCCCGCCGCATGGTGGGCACCCAGTCGGGGGTGGTCATGGGGGCCACCAGCACCTCGCCGTCGAGGAGCCGGGAGCCCTCGGCCGGGGTGCGCAGGAGTCGCACCGGTCCCGAGGCCACCCCCGGTGCCGCTCCCAGGCCGGTGACCACGGGGGCCGCCGGTGCCGTGCCCTCGGCTCCGTCGGTGCCCTCGGCTCCTGCCGGTCCGGGTGCTGGGGCACCCACGGCCCCGGGGGCCGTGGTGCCCTCGCCGGGCACGCCGGCCGGTCCGGCCAGCGTGGTGATGGGCCGGGCCTGGACGATCCACACGGCGCGGTGGCGGTCGACCACGAACTCCATGTCCTGGGGCGCCCCGTAGTGGCGCTCCACCGCCGCCGCGTGGCGGACCAGCACCGCCAGCAGGTCGTCGTCGAGGACCTGCTGCGCCTGCCGCTCGGGCGGCACGTCGACCCGGCGGTCGTGCCCGTCGGGCCCGGTGACGATCATGGTGGCCTTGGTGCCGAGGTGACGGTGCACCGGCCGGCGCCCGCTCTTGGAGACGACGTAGGTGTCCGGCTCCACCTGGCCCCCCACCACCACCTCGCCCAACCCGTAGGCGGCCTCGACCACGATGAGGTCGCGGTCACCGGTGGCGGGGTCGGCGGTGAACACGACCCCGGACGCCTCGGCCTCCACCATGCGCTGGACGACCACGGCGATGGCCGGCTCGTCGACCAGGCCCTGGGTGGCCCGGTAGGCGATGACCCGGGGGCTCCACAGCGACGCCCAGCAGTCCACGACGCGACCGAGGAGCTCGTCGGCGCCCCGGACGTTGGTGAACGTCTCGTTCATGCCGGCGAAGGAGGTCGCGGCGGTGTCCTCGGCGGTGGCCGACGAGCGGACCGCCACCGGGTCGTCGTGGCCGAGGAGGCCGTAGGCGTCGAGCACGGCGCGACGGACCTCGGGAGGGACCGGGCTGGCTCGGACCATGCCCTGGCAGTCCTCGGCCGCCCGCTCCAGGGCCGTGACGTCGTCCACGTCGAGGTCCTGCACGCGCCGGTGGAGCTCCTCGCGCCGGCCCGACGCCTCGACGGCCCGGAGGTAGGCGTCGGCGGTGACGACGAAGCCGGGCGGCACCGGCAGCCCGGCCGTGGTCAGCTCGCCCAGGTTGGCGCCCTTGCCGCCGACGCGGGCGACGTCGTGCCGGGACACCTCGTGGAACCAGGCCACCACGGCCGGCTGGTCGGTGGTCGGCCGCGAGCCCGGCGTGGGCGGCGTCCCGTCGATCGCCGCCGGCCATCCTCCCGCGGCGTGGGTCTCGCTCGTCATGTGGCCAGCCTCTCCCCGGGGGCGGTCGGGTCCCAGGGGCGAACGTCCCATCCTGGTGGTGGCCCGTCCCCCGGCCGGCCGCGGAGCCGGTTCCCCGCCGAACGGCCCTGGCCCCCCCACCGGTCTTCGGGTCGAATGGTGGCCGTGGCAGGCACCGCGCTCGAAGCTCCCCGGCCCGCCCCGGAACCGGTCGGCCTGACCGCGGCGGCCGCTGCGGCCCGGCTGGCCGCCGAGGGCCCCAACGAGCTGCCGGCCCCCGGCCGCCAGCCGGCCTGGCGACGCCTGGCCGCCGAGATGTTCCACTTCTTCGCCCTGCTGTTCTGGGTGGCGGGCGGGTTGGCGTTCGTGGCGGGGATGCCCCAGCTCGGCGTGGCCGTGTTCGTCGTCATCGTGCTCAACGGCGTCTTCGCCTTCGTCCAGGAGGAGAGGGCCGAGCACGCTGCCGAGCGGCTGAACCAGCTCCTGCCCCGCCTGGTGACCGTCGTGCGCGACGGGGCGCGGGTGCAGGTGCCGGCCCGGGAGCTGGTCGTCGGCGACGTCGTCGTCCTGGAGGCAGGCGACAGGGTGTCGGCCGACCTGCGGCTCGACGTCGTGCACGAGTTGGCGCTGGACACCTCGGCCCTCACCGGCGAGAGCGTCCCCGACCGCCCGTCGGCGGGGGAGGCCGCTCCTGCCGGGTGCTTCGTCGTGGAGGGCGAGGCCCTGGCCACCGTGGTCGCCACCGGTGCCGCCACCCGCCTGGCGGGGATCGCCCGGCTCACCCAGGGTCGGGACCGGGCGCCCAGCCCCCTGCACCGCGAGCTGGTCCGCGTGTCGCGGGTCATCGCCGCCGTGGCCGTGGGGGTCGGCGTCGGCTTCCTGGTGCTGGCCGTGCTGGTGGGCATGCCCCCCTCCGACGGCTTCCTCTTCGCCGTGGGCGTGACCGTGGCCCTCGTGCCGGAGGGCCTGCTGCCCACCGTGACGCTGTCGCTGGCCATCGGGGCGCAGCGCATGGCTCGCCGGCACGCCCTGGTGCGGCACCTCGAGGCCGTCGAGACCCTGGGGTCAACCACGTTCATCTGCACCGACAAGACCGGCACCCTCACCCGCAACGAGATGAGCGCCGTCGAGGTGTGGCTGCCCGGTGGCCGCGCCCGCGTCGAGGGCGAGGGGTACCGGCCCGAGGGGCGGGTGGCGTGCGACCCTCCGGCCCTGGAGGGAGAGCTGCGCGAGCTGGCGCTGGCCGCCCTGCGGTGCTCGTCGGGGCGGGTCGCCGAGGAGGGGGGCCGCTGGGTGGCGAGGGGCGACCCCATGGAGGCCGCCATCGACGCCCTGGCCCGGCGGGCCGGGGTCGATGAGGGTGCCGACCTCGCCGCTCGGCCCGAGGTGGCGCGCTTCCCCTTCGACGCCGAGCGGCGGCGCATGTCCGTGGTGGTCGGCGACCGCCTGGTGGTCAAGGGGGCGCCCGACGCTGTGCTGCCCCGGACCGCCGTGCCCGCCGGGGCGGTCGACGCCCTGCGGGCCCTGGCACAGCGGGGCCTGCGGGTGCTGGCCGTGGCGGACCGCCGGTTGCCGGGAGGCGCGACCGGGGGCACGGCGGACGAGGTCGAGCGCGACCTGCGGCTGCTGGGGCTGGTCGCCTTCCAGGACCCACCGCGGCCGGGGGCGGCGGGCGCCATCGCCGCGTGCCGCCGGGCCGGCATCCGGGTGGCGATGATCACCGGGGACCACCCGGAGACGGCGCGGGCCGTGGCCCGTCAGGTGGGCCTGGCCGGCCCCGGAGCCGAGGGGCCCGCCCGGGACGAGCTGGTGGTGGTGGGGCGCGACCTGCCGGCCGACGACACCGTGCTGGGGGCGTTGCTCGACCGCGACGGCGCCGTCGTCGCCCGGGTGTCCCCCGAGGACAAGCTGCGCATCGCCCGGGCCCTGCGCCGGCGGGGTCACGTGGTGGCCATGACCGGCGACGGCGTGAACGACGCCCCCGCGCTGAGCGAGGCGGCCATCGGGGTGGCCATGGGGCGCTCGGGCACCGACGTGGCCCGGGAGGCGGCCGACCTCGTCCTCCTCGACGACGACTTCGCCACCATCGTCGCCGCCGTCGAGCAGGGGCGGTCGACGTTCTCGAACATCCGCCGCTTCCTCACCTACCACCTCACCGACAACGTGGCCGAGCTCACGCCGTTCGTGGTGTGGGCCCTGTCGGGGGGCCGCTTCCCCCTGGCCCTCGGGGTGCTGCAGATCCTCGCCCTCGACGTCGGCACCGACGTGCTCCCGTCGCTGGCCCTCGGCGTCGAGGCACCCGCCGCCGACGTGCTCGACCGGCCGCCCGTGCGGCAGCACCTCCTCGACCGGCGCCTGTTCGGGCGGGTCTTCGGCGTGCTGGGACCGGTGGAGGCCGTGGTCGAGCTGGCCGCCTTCCTGGCCGTCTTCGCGGTCGCCGGCTGGCGCCCCGGCGACGACTTCCCGGGGGGCAGCACCCTGCGCGAGGCGTCCGGCGCGGCGTTCACCGCGGTGGTCTTGGGACAGGTGGCCAACGCCTTCGCCTGCCGCAGCTCCACGCGGCCGCCGTGGCGGCTCGGTTGGGGGGGCAACCGCCCGCTGGTGGGGGCGGTGGTCGCCTCGCTGGCCATGCTGGGCGCCTTCCTGTACGTCGGGCCGGTGGCCGGCGTCCTCGACCAGGCTCCGCCACCGGCGGTGGGGTGGGCGGTGGCGCTGGTCGCCGTCCCCGCCGTCCTGGTGGCCGATGCTCTCCGCAAGGCGGTGCGGCGGCCGGCGACCGCCGCGCCGGGCGGTCCGTCGCCGGGGGCTGCCGCGGGCCGGTAGGCGGCCGCGCCGGGTGGGCGGTGACGCCGCCGGCGCGCCCCCCGGCCGTGCCGACGGCAACATGGGCGGGTGCAGACCTCGAGCGGCGAGACCGACACGTGCCCGGCGCCCGCGACGCCCTGGAGCGAGGAGGCGGTCGAGGTGGCCGGGGCCCTGGGCACCGACACCACCCGGGGCCTGGGGGCGGCGGCCGCCGGCGAGCGCTTGGCCCGCTGCGGGCCCAACGTGCTGGAGGCGACGCCCCCTCCTCCCTGGTGGCGTGAGCTGCTCGGGCAGTTCCGGGACCCCCTCGTCTACCTCCTGATGGGCGCGGTCGTCGTCTCGTCGGTCGCCTGGCTGGTCGAGGGGGCCGACGGGGTGCCCGTCGACGCGGTGGTGATCGTGGCCATCCTGGTGGCCAACGCCCTCCTGGGCTTCGCCCAGGAGGCCCGGGCCGAGAGGGCCGTGGCCGCGCTGGGCGAGATGGCGGCCGTGACCGCCGGCGTCGTCCGGGACGGCCGGGTGGAGCGGGTGCCGGCCGCCGACCTGGTGCCCGGGGACGTGCTGGTGCTGGCCGAGGGCGACGCCGTGGCCGCCGACGGCCGGCTGGTGGAGGCCTCGTCGCTCATGGCGGCCGAGGCGTCGCTCACCGGGGAGAGCGAGCCGGTGCTGAAGCAGGTGGCGCCCGTCCCGGCGACCTCGGCGGTGGGCGACCGGCTCGACATGGTGTTCGCGGGGACGGCGGTGGCACGCGGCCGGGGCCGCGCCGTCGTCACCGCCACCGGGATGGGCACCGAGGTGGGCCGCGTCGCCCGCCTGCTGGGCCGCACCGAGGAGGAGCGCACCCCGCTGCAACGGGAGGTGGCGCTCATCGGGCGGGTGCTGGGCGTCGCGGTCGTCGTGATCGCCGCCGTGGTCATCGCCACCATCCTCGTGACATCGGACGTCGACAGTGCCGAGGAAGCGGTCGACGTGCTGCTCGTCGGCGTCTCGCTGGCGGTCGCCGCCGTGCCGGAGGGGCTCCCCGCCATCCTGTCGGTGGTGCTGGCCCTCGGCGTCCAGCGCATGGCCCGCCAGCGAGCCATCGTGAAGGAGCTGTCCTCGGTGGAGGCCCTGGGCTCGGCGTCGGTGATCTGCACCGACAAGACGGGCACCCTCACCCGCAACGAGATGACCCTGGTCCGGGTGGTCACCGGCTCCGGCGAGGTGGAGCTGACGGGTGTGGGCTACCAGCCGGAGGGCAGCGTCCTCCATCGCGGGACCGCCCTGGGCGACGGCGACGGTCCCCTCCTCGACGAGGTGCGGTGGGCCTTGACGGGAGGCAGCCTGGCCAACGACGCCAGCCTCCGCCGGGCCGGGGAGGGCTGGGCGGTCCAGGGCGATCCCACCGAGGCGGCCTTCCTCGTGGCCGAGGCCAAGCTGGGGGCGTCCCGGCGCCGGCAGGAACGGTTCGCCCGGGTGGGAGAGGCGCCGTTCAGCTCGGAGCGCAAGCTGATGAGCGTCGTGGTGGCCGACGCCGCCCGGGACGGCCGGGTCGACATGGTCACGAAGGGGGCGCCGGACGTGGTCCTGGCCCGCTGCTCGCACGAGCGCGTGGCCGGCGAGGTCCGGGCCCTCACGGCCGAGCGGCGCCGGCAGCTCCGGGAGGAGACCGAGCGCCTCGCCGGCCTCGGCCTGCGGACCCTGGCCGTCGCCTACCGGCCGTGGCCCGGCTCGTCGTCCGCCTCGCCCGGCCCCGAGGATGTCGAGGCCCTCGAGCGGGACCTCGTGCACCTGGGCGTCGTCGGCATCGTCGACCCGCCCCGGCCCGAGGCCGCCGCCGCCATCGCCGAGGCCCGGCGGGCCGGTGTCCGGGTGGTCATGATCACCGGGGACCACCCGGGTACCGCGGCCCGGATCGCCGCCGAGCTCGGGCTGGGGACCGGGGGCGAGGTCACGGCCGGTGGTACCAGAGCCGACGCGCCCGATGGGGCCGGCGACGACGGCCGACCGGGCATCGCGCCCGGCGCGGCCGGTGCCGGTGCCGGGGCGGGCGCCACTGCCGGTGGGGCGGGTGACGGCCCCGGGCCCGGCGTCGACATCCTCACCGGCGCCGGCATCGACGCGCTCGACGACGAGGGCCTGCGCGCCGCGGCCCGCCACGTCACGGTGTTCGCCCGGGTGGCGCCGGAGCACAAGCTCCGCATCGTGGACGCCCTCCGGGCCGACGGCAACATCGTCGCCATGACCGGCGACGGCGTGAACGACGCCCCGGCGCTCCGTGCCGCCGACATCGGGGTGGCCATGGGCGTCACCGGCACCGACGTGGCCAAGGAGGCGGCCGACGTGGTGCTGGCCGACGACAACTTCGTGACCATCGTCTCGGCCGTGCGGGAGGGCCGGGCCATCTTCGCCAACATCCGCAGCTTCCTGCGCTACCTGCTGTCGTCGAACGTCGGGGAGGTGCTGACCATGTTCCTCGGGGTGGTGGGTGCCGGCGCCCTCGGGCTGCGCGCCGCCGGGGGCTCGGTCCCGATCCCCCTCCTGGCCACGCAGATCCTGTGGATCAACCTGCTCACCGACACGGGGCCCGCCCTGGCCATGGGGGTCGACCCGCCGTCGGGTGACGTCATGGCCCGCCCACCCCGCCGCCTGTCCGACCGGGTGATCGACGCCTCCATGCAGCGCGGCATCGCCCTGGTCGGGGTGGTGATGGCCCTCGTGACCCTGCTCGCCCTCGACCTGGGCCTACCGGGAGGCCTGGTGCACGGCACGGGGGGGATCGTCGAGGCCCGCACCATGGCGTTCACCACGCTGGTGCTGGCCCAGCTCTACAACTGCTTCAACGCCCGCAGCGACCGGGCCAGCGCCTTCGGCCGGGCGCTGGCCAACCGGTGGCTGTGGCTAGCCGTCGGCGTGTCGCTCCTGCTCCAGGTGGCCGTGGTGCACACGCCGGTGCTCAACGACGCCTTCGGGACGACGGCCCTCGACGTCGGCCAGTGGGCGACCTGCGTGGCGCTGGCCAGCGTGGTGCTGTGGGCAGCCGAGCTTCGCAAGCTGGCGGCCGGGCACCCCCGCCGTACCGGTGGAGGGAGGGACCGGCGCGGCGGTCCCGGTCGACGGTGCCGACCCGGGACCGGAGCGACCGGCCTCAGCCATCCCACGACGGCCGCCAGCCGACCTGAGCGCCCGGGCGAGGCCGGTCAGGTCTTGGCGATGGGGATCTTCCTGGCCGCCTCGCCCTGGGGGGTGGGGATGCGGATCTCGAGGACCCCGTCGCGGTAGTTGGCGTTGATGTCCGACTCGCTCACGCCCTCGGGGAGGGGGAGGGTGCGGGAGAGGGTGCCGTAGCGCACCTCGCGGCGCACGTAGCCCTTGTCCTTCACCGTGTCCTCTTCGCGGCGCTCGGCCTTGATGTGCAGCGAGTGGTCGGCCACCGTGACCTCGACGTCCTTCTCGGGATCCACCCCCGGCAGCTCGGCCCGGACCACCAGGTCGCCCCCGTCCTGGAACTCGTCGACCGGGATCATCGCCGACGACGCCTCCCGGCCGGCGAAGAGCGGCCACCGGAACGGGAGCTCGCGGGTCCACTCGTCGAACATGCGGTCGAACCGGTCGAAGAGATCGGTCGACTCCCCAGCCCGGGGCTCACGCCTCATGAGGTTGGCCATCTGCACCTCCTGTCTCCTCTGTCGTCACCACCCAGCGTGCGCCGGCTGCCTCCTCGTCGCTAGGGTCATTGGTCCCCGTCGAGGTGGGGGCAGGCCTCCGGCCCCAGCACCGGTGGACGGCGGCCTCGGCGGACGGCGGCACTGGCGGACGGCACCGGCGACGGCCGCCGTCCCCCTCCCCGCGGCCCGCACCGGCGCCCGGGGACCGGAGGGCTCGAGCTGCCCCCCCGGTAGCCCTGCCATGCTCCGCGTCGAACCGCGGCCGGGGGGTGCTCAGGCCTGGTCGAGGTCGCGGGTCACGTCCCGCCACCGGGCGAGGGAGCCCGGGTCCTCGGTCCACGCCATGGCACCGAAGTAGTTGACGACACGGGTGGCGGTCCCGGCGTAGCGGTCGGCGATGGCCTCGGCGACGGTGGCCCACGTCCCCTCGACGGTGAAGTGGGAGAGGATGTCGTCGGTGATGACCGTGGCCATGCCGGCGACGTCACCCGCCTTCTGGTGCCGGCGCACCGCCGCCGTCGTGCCCGGGTGGTCGATCTGGTCGAAGATGAACGCGTAGTTGGGCGTGGAGCCGTAGAAGGCGACCTGCATCCGGGCCAGCTCCCGCCACCGGGCCCGCTCCTCGTCGGTGTCGCCCACCACGAGGAACGCCGGCACGATGACCTCCAGGTCGTCGACGTGGCGGCCGGCGGCGGTGGCACCGGTGGCCAGCTCGGGCCGGACGGTCTCGGCCAGGTAGGTGGGGGTGTTGAGGGGGTGGACGTGCACGCCGTCGGCGTGGCGGCCGGCGACCCGCAGCATCCAGGGGTTGACCGCGGCGAGGTCGACGGGGGGGTCGGGCGGGGCGATGGGCCCCGGCGACCACATGGCGGGAAGCAGGGACAGGTCGTAGTAGGGACCGTGGTGGTCGAGCGGCTCGCCCGTGCGGAAGGCGTGGAAGCAGGCCCGCACGGCCAGCAGGTAGTCGCGCATGCGAGGGCCGGGCGGGTCGAAGGCGACCCCGTAGCGGCGCTCGACGTGGGCCCGGACCTGGGTGCCCAGGCCGAGGCGGAAGCGGCCACCGCTGGCGTCGGCCAGCTCCCACGCCACCTCGGCGGTGACCATGGGGCTGCGGGGGAAGGCGACGGCGATGCCGGTGAGGATGTCGATGTCGGCGGCGAGAGCCGCCGCCGCGCAGGACAGGTAGGCGGTGCGACCGCCCTCGGTGACCACGAGTCCGGCGAACCCGGCGTCCCGAGCCTGGCGGGCGAGCTGCTGGACGGTGCGCAGGGGCAGGCCCCCGGTCATGAGGTCGAGCTTCATGGCCAGGGTCTACCGGACGGCGGGGGCAGGGGAGGGCGTCGCTGCCGGCCCTGCGGGAGCACGTCGCCACGGGGGAGGCCGGGTTCGGGAAGGGGTGGTCGGGCCATGGCGTGCTCCGGGCGGGTCGGTTGGCAGCGGGGTGCCGGGGGTCGGCCGTGCCGGGACGGCCGACCCCCGACCGCCGTCGCCGCCGGCGGCGGCGACGGGACCGCCTAGGCCTTGGCCCGGTGGATCACCTGGGGCTCGCAGAACCCCAGCAGGCCCCACGTGCCGTTCTCGACGCCGATGCCGCTCCACTTGGCTCCCCCGAAGGGCTGGTGCGGGGCCAGGGCGAGGTGGGTGTTGACCCACGCCGTGCCGCACTCGAGGCGCTCGGCCACGGCCTGGGCGCGGTCCACGTCGGCACCCCACACCGACCCCGACAGGCCGAAGTGGGTGGCGTTGGCCCGCTCGACCGCCTCGTCGACGTCGTGGTAGGCGACCACGGGCAGCGCCGGCCCGAACTGCTCCTCGTCGACGATCCTGGTCCCGTCGCTGAGCCCGGCCAGGATGGTGGGCTCGAAGAAGTACCCCTCGCGGTCGAGGGGCTGGCCGCCCGTGACGGCCGAGGCGCCGGTGGCCACGGCGTCGGCCACCAGCTCCTTCACCCGCTCGAACTGGGGCCGGTTGTTGATGGGGCCGAGCTGGACGCCCTCCTCGGTGCCGGGGCCCACCTTCACCGAGCGGGCCCGCTCGGCCAGGCCCTCGACCACGTCGCCGTAGAGGGCGTCGGGCACGTAGACCCGCTTGATGGCCGAGCACACCTGCCCGTTGTTCTGGAACGCGCCCCAGAAGAGCTTGTCCACCATGGCGGGGACGTCGACGTCGTCGAGGACGATGGCGGGGTCGTTGCCCCCCAGCTCGAGGGTGACCCGCTTCAGGTCGGGAGCGGCGGCCAACGCCACCTTCTTGCCCGTGGCCACCGAGCCGGTGAAGCTGATCTTGCGGGGAACCGGGTGCTCGGTCATGGAGGCGCCCAGGGGGTCGCGCCCGCTGACCACGTTGAGGACCCCGGGTGGCAGCACGCCGCGGAGGACCTCGCCCAGCTTGAGGGTGGAGAGCGGCGTGAAGGGGGACGGCTTGAGCACCATGGTGTTGCCGGCGAGGAGTGCCGGGGCGATCTTCCACGACGCCAGGACCAGCGGGAAGTTCCAGGGGGTGATGGCGGCGACCACCCCCAGGGGGCGCTGGACGACCTCGACCCGGGCGGTGTCGTCGTCCTGGATGACGGGCCGGGGGATCTCCAGGTCGGCGTAGTACTGGAGCCACACCCCGGCACCGAACACCTCCATCGTGGCCTCGCCCAGCGGCTTGCCCTGCTCGGCCGTGAGGACGGGGCCGATGTCGCCCGCCGCCGCCATGAGGGCGTCGGCCGCCTGCTTCAGGGCCGTCCGGCGGCCGGCCTCGTCGTTGCGCCAGTCGCGATACGCCTTGGCGGCCGACTCCATGGCCGCGTCGAGCTGCTCGGGCGAGCAGTCGGGCGCGGTGGCGTGGGGCGCCCCGGTGGCGGGGTCGATCACGTCGAAGGTGGCGACCGCGGGAGCCTCCTGCCCGTCGATCGTCATCGTGGCGTCGCTCATCGTTCCTCCTGTGGTCACGACGGTGACGACACCGTCGTGCGTCGGCGGTCGTTGGGTCGGCGCCGCCCTCCAACGCGCCGACCGGATGGTGGAACACTAGTCTGCCCGTGTGTCATGTGCCCGCGGGGCCGGGGCCAGCGTGCCGGGGACCGCAGGGTGCCGAGGGAGGGACAGATGACGCAGCGAGCCAACGGCGAGCGGAGCGGTACCGACTACGACGTGGTCGTGGTGGGCGCCGGCTTCGCCGGCCTCTACCAGCTCCACCGCCTCCGGGCCCTGGGCATGTCCGTGGTGCTGCTGGAGGCCGGCACGGGCCTCGGGGGGATCTGGCACTGGAACTGCTACCCGGGGGCGCGGGTCGACACCAACGTCCCCCTCTACGAGTTCTCCGACGAGGCGGTCTGGCGCGACTGGTATTGGGACGAGCGCTTCCCGGACTGGACGGCCCTGCGGCGGTACTTCCAGCACGTCGACGCGGTGTGGGAGCTCAGCGGTGACATCCGCTTCGGCACCCGCGTGCAGGGTGCGGCGTGGGACGAGGTCGACCACCGCTGGCTGGTCGCCACCGACGGGGGCGCGAGGCTGCGGGCGAGGTTCATGGTGCTGTGCACCGGCTTCGCCGCCAAGGCCTACGTGCCGGACCTCCCCGGCCTGGCGGGCTTCGGCGGTGCCTGCCACCACACGGCCCACTGGCCCCAGGAGGGCCTCGACATGACGGGCCGACGCGTGGGCGTGGTCGGCACCGGTGCCAGCGGGGTGCAGGTGACCCAGGAGGCGGCGAAGGTCGCGGCCGAGGTCACCGTGTTCCAGCGGACCCCGATGATGGCCCTGGCCATGCAGCAGCGCCGGCTCGGTCGAGCCGAGCAGGACGAGGCCAAGGCCGGGTACCCGGAGCTGTTCCGGAAGCGGCGGGAGACCAACTCCGGGTTCCACTGGGCCGGGATCAGCGAGCCGACGCTGTCGGTGCCGGAGGAGGACCGCCGGTCCACCTACGAGCGGCTGTGGCAGGAGGGCGGGTTCGCCTTCTGGGCCGGTGGCTACTTCGACGTCGTTCTCGACGAGGGGGCCAACCGCGCCGCCTACGAGTTCTGGCGCGAGAAGGTGCGGGCCCGCATCGACGATCCCGAGCTGGCCGAGCACCTGGCACCGACCGACGCCCCCCATCCCTTCGGGGTGAAGCGACCGTCCTTGGAGCAGACCTACTACGACGCCTTCAACCAGGACAACGTCACCCTCGTCGACCTCCGCACCACCCCCATCGAGCGGGTGACCACCACCGGCGTGCGCACCACCGCCAGCGACCACGACCTCGACCTGCTCGTGCTGGCGACGGGCTTCGACGCCGTCACCGGTGGCCTCACCAGCATCGAGCTGCGCGGCACCCACGGCGGCACCCTGGCCGACCACTGGCGGGACGGCGTGCGGACGCACCTCGGCGTGGCCAGCGAGGGCTTCCCCAACCTGCTCTTCCTGTACGGGCCGCAGAGCCCGTCGGGCTTCTGCAACGGCCCGACCTGCGCCGAGGTGCAGGGGGACTGGGTGGTCGACATGCTGGCGCACCTGTGGGACGGGGGCGTCACGCGCGTGGAGGCCACGGCCGAGGCCGAGCAGGCGTGGCGCGACCAGGTGCAGGCCATCGCCGCCATGACGCTGTTCCCCCGCGCCGACTCGTGGTACATGGGCGCCAACATCCCGGGGAAGCGCCGGGAGATGCTCAACTGGCCCGGCGGCCTCCAGCTCTACCTGGCTGCCTGCCAGGAGTCGGCTGCCGCCGGCTACGGCGGCTTCCGGCTCGAGCGGTGAGCGCCGCCTGCCACGGGTCCCGCTGGCGCGGCCGCCGGCCCGGGTGCTGACCGTCCCCGCCGGGGGTGCCATCCTGGGTGGCCATGGCGACACCGCCGAACCTCTCGCCTCCCGGGGAGGCACCCCCGCCGCCGGCGGGGGCCGCCCCCGGGCCGGCGGCCGTAGCGGGGGTGCCGCGTCCCCGACCGGTCGACGAGCACCGGCGCACGGCCCGGGAGCGCATCGTCCGGGCGGCGCGCTCCGTGCTCGCCGAGCGGGGCTTCGCCACGCGGGTGGAGGACGTCGCCGCGGTGGCCGGGGTCAGCCGGCGCACGGTCTTCCGGTACTTCGAGAGCCGGGAGGCCCTGTTGGCTGCCGCCATCGCCGACTCCCTGCGCAGCTACGGGGCGCACGTGCCACGGCACCGCGCCGGCGAGGAGCTCGAGGCCTGGCTGGAGCGGGCCCTGGTGGCCGTCCACCGCATGAACGCCCACCACGGCCGGGTCTACTTCGAGCTGGCCTCCGGGCTGGACCTCGACGGAGAGCTGGCCGCGATCGCCGCCGCTCGCCGGGAGGCTCGGGCCGGGTTGGTGCAGCGGTTCGCCACCATCGCCTGGCGGGTTGGCGGCGGGTCGGGGACCCGGCCCGACTGGCTCCACGACGCGGTGGCCGTGCTGCTGTCCACGTTCGCCACCGAGGCCCTGGCCCGGGACTTCGAGCGCAGCCCCGATGAGATCGGGCGGGCCACCGCTCGCATGCTGGCCCATGCCGTGCGGGGGGCCGTGGGGGCCCAGGGTGGCGGCCCCCCGGCGTGACCGCGTCCGCGACCGGGGCGCCCGGGGACGAGCTGGGGGAGGCAAGGTCCGGGAAGGCGCCCCCCGGGAGGTCCGGCCGGACCGCTCAGGCGGTGGCGGACGCCTCGGGCCGGGTGGGCACCGGCGTCCTCGCCGCCCCCCGCCGGTGCCGACGGGCGGTGCCGCCCCGGCGGTCGGTCACGAGCGAGGGGATCAGGAAGGTGTCGAGGTAGGCGCGCAGCTCGTCTTCGGTGCGGGTGCGAGGTCCGGAGACGGTGAGCAGCGACAGGATCACCCGCAGCGTCCACTCGGCGGCATCGTCGATGTCGACGTCGGGACGGAGGTCACCCACCCGGCGCGCGCGCTCGAACTGGGGCCGCAGGAAGTCGGCCGTGGTGCGGAAGAGGGCGTCGGACGTCCCGGCGACGGTGCCGGTGAGCCCGGCGGACTCCGACGAGAAGAGCATGGCCAGGACGTCGTCGGCCCGGACCGCCTTGATGGTGTAGATGACCCCGGCGAGGATGGCAGAGCGCAGGTCTGGCTCGGTGGCGAGGCGGTGCTCCAGCCGGTCGAGGAACCGGGAGCCCTGCCGCAGCAGGACGCCGAGGATGATGTCGTCCCTGCCGTCGAAGTAGCGGTAGACCGTGGCACGGGAGACGTTGGCTCTCGTCGCCACGTCCTCGACGGTGGTCTTCGCCACGCCGAAGCGCTGGAAGCACGCCTCGGCGGCGTCGATGATGCGTTCACGGGCGGCCGAAGCGTCGGGTGGAGCCTCGGTGCCCCAACGGAGGGCCGGCATCTGCCCAGGATACATGAGGGCCCGGGCGTCGATTGTCATCCCGCCTGTGACCCTTGCCGCATGCCGGCCCACCGGAGCGGGTCAGCCGGCGACGTTGAGCAGCAGCCCCATGTCCTCGCCGGCGTTGGCCGGCACCACCAGGTCGTCGAGCGAGGAGATCGTGCCCCAGTTGTCCCGGACCTGCTCGGGGGTGAGGGAGGGGGAGTAGAAGCCCGGCGGCTCGGCGATGACGATGCGGCTGACGCGCCCGCCGCCGACCGACAGGATCTGCCCGGTGACGTCGCAGTCCCGCGAGGCGAGGTAGACGACGACCGGCGACACCGCCGCGGGGTCGAGCTTGTCGGCCACGGGGCCGAGGAGGTCGGCCGTCATGCGGGTCTTGGCCCCGGGGGCGATGACGTTGGCGTTGATGTTGTGCTTGCGGCCCTCCTGGGCCAGCACCTTCGTGAAGCCGACGATGCCCATCTTGGCCGCGCCGTAGTTGGCCTGGCCGAAGTTGCCGAACAGGCCGGCGGCCGACGAGGTGGAGACGACGCGCCCGTAGTTCTGCTCGCGCATCAGGGCCCAGGCCGGTTGGGTGACCCAGAACGCCCCGTACAGGTGGACCTTGAGCACGGCGTCGAGCAGCTCGGGCGTGAGGTTGTGGAACGACTTGTCGCGGAGGATGCCGGCGTTGTTCACGACGACGTCGACGCGGCCGAAGGCGTCGATCGCCGTCTGCACGATGGCCTTGCCCCCCTCCTGGGTGGCGACCGAGCTGGTGTCGGCCACGGCCTCGCCGCCCTTGCTCCGGATCTCCTCGGCCACCTGCTGGGCCGGACCGGCGTCCGAGCCGGTGCCGTCGACGGAGCCACCGAGGTCGTTGACCACGACCCGCGCCCCTCGCTCGGCGAGCTGGAGCGCGTGGGAGCGACCCAGGCCGTTCCCCGCCCCCGTGACGATCGCGACCTGCCCGTCGAACCCGATGTCGGCCATGCTGCGTCCTTTCGCGCTCACCGTGCGAGCGAAGCTACATCTGACAGCTCGGATACTATGTCGTATCGGGACCGGGCATGCCCGGCCCCTGGGGTGGGGGCGGCAGAGGGGCGAGGGGAGTCGGAGGAGCAGATGACGACGGTGACGAGATCGGTCCGTGACGAGGCCGAGGCGTGGTTCCGCGAGCACTGGGATCCCGACCTCACCCTCGGTCGTTGGTGGGAGCTCCTGGCGGAGTCGGGGTGGGCCGTGCCCACCTGGCCGGAGCGGTGGTTCGGGCGGGGCCTGTCCTCGCAGGAGGCCAAGGAGGTGGCCGCCGCCCGCGCCGCCGTCGGGGCGTTCGGCCCGCCCAGCGGCATCGGGGTCATGATGGCAGGGCCCACCATCGTCGACCACGGCACCGACGAGCAGCGGGCCCGGTTCCTGCCCGCCATGGTGAGCGGCAAGGAGATCTGGTGCCAGCTCTTCTCCGAGCCGGGGGCGGGCTCCGACCTCGCCGGCCTGCAGACGCGGGCCGAGCGGGACGGTGACGAGTGGGTCGTCAACGGCCAGAAGGTGTGGACCTCGGGCGCCCAGTTCGCCCGGTGGGGCATCCTCATCGCCCGTACCGACCCGTCGGTGCCCAAGCACGAGGGCATCACCTACTTCGTGATCGACATCGACCAGCCCGGCGTCGAGGTGCGGCCGCTCAAGGAGATGACGGGAGGGGCCACCTTCAACGAGGTGTTCTTCACCGACGCCCGCGTCCCCCACGCCAACGTGATCGGGGAGGTGAACCGGGGCTGGACCGTCGCCGTCACCACGCTGGCCCACGAGCGCAACTCCCTGGGGGCGTCGGGCATGTCCTCCGTCGGCGGCGCCATCATCGGCCGCAACCAGCTCGACACCCGGGTCGGCGACCTGGCCTCGCGCCGTGGTGGCGAGGGGGCCGGGATGGCCCTCGCCTTCGGCGGTGGGGCCGACCTCGTGCGGGGCCTGCCGGCGCTGGCCGGCCGGTCCGACGATCCGGTCCTGCGGGACCAGGTGATGCGGATCTACACGCTCATGGAGATCGCCCGCTACACCGGCCTCCGGGTGCAGGCGGCGGTGGAGGCGGGCAAGGGGCCGGGGCCCGAGGTCTCCACCGGGAAGCTGCTAGCTTCCGACCTGGTGCGCTCCCTCCGCGAGGCGGGCCTCGCCGCCCTGGGGGCCCACGGCATGCTCGTGGGCGACGATGCCCCCCTCGGGGGCATGTTGCAGGCGTTGGCCCTGTTCAGCCCGGCCATCTCCATTGCCGGTGGCTCCGACCAGATCCAGCGCAACATCATCGGCGAGCGCGTCCTCGGGCTGCCCCGGGAGCCGCGGGTCGACAAGGACGTCCCCTTCTCCGAGCTTCGGGTGGGGACGCAGCGGTGAAGGGGGACGACCAACCGGCGCCCGAGCGCCGCTGCCTCCCCACCCGCGCCGGCATCACCCTGGTGGCCGACCGCTACCCGGTGACCGTCGACGACAAGCCGCCCATCGTGCTGCTGCACGGCGGGGGCCAGACCCGCCACAGCTGGGACGCCGCCGCCGAGCTCCTGGCCCGGGCCGGGCACGAGGTGTGGGCCGTCGACCAGCGGGGCCACGGCGAGTCGGACTGGGCTCCCGACGGCGACTACAGCACCCGGGCCATGGCCGACGACCTGGCCGACGTGTGCGACCACGTCGGGCGGCGACCGGTGGCGGTGGGGGCGTCGATGGGGGGCACGGCCGCCCTGGCCGCCGAGGGGCTCCACCACCCCGGTGGACTGCACGCGCTGGTGCTGGTGGACATCGCCACCCGGCTCGAGGAGCAGGGCGTCGACCGCATCGTCGGCTTCATGACCTCGGCACCCGACGGCTTCGCCTCCCTGGAGGAGGCCGCCGACAGCATCGCCGCCTACCGGCCGGGGCGTCCCCGCCCGACCGACCTGGGAG
>DASUJB010000099.1:0-48054 GCA_036279475.1 Acidimicrobiales bacterium
GAGGTGCTCATCCACACGGTCGCCGCCGGCCTGTGCCACAGCGACCTGCACTTCATCGAAGGTAAGTACCCGGCCTCCTGCCCGGTGGTCCTCGGCCACGAGTCGGCGGGCGTCGTCGAGGCGGTGGGCGACGACGTCACCTACGTCGCCCCCGGCGACCACGTGATCACCTGCCTGTCGGTGTTCTGCGGCGAGTGCGAGTACTGCCTCACCGGGCGCATGTCGCTCTGCCAGTCGGCCGACGTGCAACGGGCGTCCGACGCCCCCTCCCGCCTCACCCGGGACGGCCAGCCGATGAACCAGTTCCTGAACCTCTCGTCCTTCGCAGAGCAGCTGCTCGTGCACGAGCACGCCATCGTGAAGATCCCGGACGAGGTGCCGCTCGAGTCGGCCGCCCTGCTGGGGTGCGGGGCCACCACCGGCCTGGGTGCGGTGCTCAACACCGCCAAGGTCCGCCCGGGCAGCACCGTGGCCGTCATCGGCTGCGGTGGCATCGGCCTCAACTGCATCCAGGGCGCCTACCTGGCCGGGGCCCGGCGCGTCATCGCCGTCGACACGATGCCCAACAAGCTCGAGCTGGCCCGGCAGTTCGGCGCCACCGACACCGTCGACGCCTCGGCGTCCGATCCCGTCGCCCAGGTGCTGGCCCTCACCGGCGAGGGCGTCGACTACTCCTTCGAGGCCATCGGCCTCAAGCCCACCGCCGAGCAGGCCTTCAACATGCTCCGCCGCGGCGGGACCGGGACGATCATCGGCATGATCCCGTTCGGCACCAACGTCGAGCTGCCCGGCTTCGCCTTCCTCATGGAGAAGAGGTTGCAGGGCTCGACGATGGGCTCGAACCGCTTCCGCGTCGACATCCCCCAGTGGCTCGAGCTCTACCAGCAGGGTCGCCTGAAGTTCGACGAGCTGGTGTCACGGCGCATCACCCTCGACCAGGTCAACGAGGGGTTCGAGGCCATGAAGGCCGGCGAGGTGGCCCGCAGCATCATCGTCTTCGACTCCTGAGGCCCCTCGACCCGCGGCGGTGGCCGTCGGCACCCGGCAGCGGGTACCGGGCCAGGTGCTCGCTCCCCGGCGTCGTCGACGCCGGGGGTTGCGCCCACCCTGGCTAGTGTCGTGGGCCGCAACCAGCGGGTGAGGGAGGGACCACCATGGACGTGGGGACCCACGCGGGGTCGCGGCCCGAGCCGCGACCCCAGGCGGAGGAGGGCCTCGGGCATCTCGTGGCCGCCCGGGCGCATGGTGGCTGAGACCGTCCCGGCCGGGTCACCAGGGGAGCGCCCGGTCCTCCTCCACGACATGGTGTCGACGGGCGCGGCACGCCACCCCGACCGCCCCGCCCTGGTGGTGGACGACCAGGCCACCACCTACGCCGAGCTCGAGCGGCGCACGACCCTCCTGGCGGCGGCCCTGCGGCGGATCGCCGGCCCCGGCGAACGGGTCGCCTTCGTGGCCGACAACGGGCCCGAGTGGATCGACGCCTACTACGGCGTCCCGAGGGCCGGCTGGCTCCTGGGCTTCGTGAACCAGCGGCTCGGTCCCCAGCCGCTCCGGGCCGCTGTCGCCCGGCTCCGGCCCCGGGTCCTGGTGGGCGGTCGAGAGCAGCTCGACCTCCTGCGGGAGACAGGTCCCCTCGACGATCTGGCCCCTCTGGTCGTGGCCGTCGACCGGCCGGCGCCGGGTGAGGCGGCCTACGCCGACCTCCTGGCCGCCGGCGCCGCGCCCGGGGCCCGGGAGCCCGCCGTGGGGGCGGGCGGCACCGGCCACCCCCGACCTGGCCCCGACGACACGGCGTGGCTGCTCGCCACCAGCGGCACGTCGGGCACCCCCAAGGTGGTGGAGCTGAGCCACCGGAACATCCTGGCCGCGGTGACCACCACCCTGGCGGTGCGGCCGGTGGCTGACGACGACGTCTACCTCTTCCCCTTCCCGCTCTGCCACGTGGCCGGCTACAACGTGCTGCTCTTCCACCACAGCGGGCGTCCCGTGGTGCTGGCCCGCCGCTTCGACCCCGCCGCGGTGGCCGTGCAGGTGGGCCGGCACCGCGTGACGACCATCTCCCTGGCGCCCACCATGCTCCATGGCCTTCTCGACCACCTCGACCGGCACGGCGGTGCGCTCGCCCCGCTCCGCACCGTCAGCTACGGGTCATCGGCCATCTCCCCCCACCTCCTGGCCCGGGCCATCGACCGCCTGGGGGTCGACTTCAACCAGGGCTACGGGATGACCGAGCTGGCGGGCAACGCCGTGTTCCTCAGCCCTGAGGACCATCGGCAGGGCACGGCCGGCCGGCCCTCCCTGCTCCGAGCGGCAGGACGGCCGGGCCCCGGCGTGTCGGTGCGGCTCCTCGACGACGACGGCGCCGAGGTGCCGGTCAGCCGGCCCGGCGAGGTGGCCATCCGGGCGCCGCAGGTGACCAAGGGCTACTGGGAGGCGCCGGACGCGAACGCCGCCGCCTTCCACGACGGGTGGTTCCGCACCGGCGACGTGGGCCGCATCGGCCCCGACGGCTACCTGTCGATCGTCGACCGCAAGAAGGACATCATCGTCAGCGGCGGCGAGAACGTGTCGTCACGCGAGGTCGAGGACGCCCTCGCCACCCATCCCGACGTCGCCGAGGTGGCGGTGGTGGGGGCGGCCGACCCCCGCTGGGGCGAGGTGGTGTGCGCGGTGGTGGTGCCACGGGCCGGGTCCGGCCTCACGGGCGAGGAGGTGCTGCGGTTCGGGCGCGAGCGCATCGGCGGCTTCCAGCAGCCTCGGCAGGTGGAGGTGGTCGACCAGCTGCCCCGCAACGGCACCGGCAAGGTGCTGAAGCACGAGCTGCGGGCGCTCGTGGCGAACCCTGGCCGGCCGAGGGTCGACCGCCCGGCGGCCGGGGGCTGACCGCCTCCCGGCCGGGCCACCTGCACCACGGCCCGGCCGCAGCGAAGCCCGGTCGCACCGAAGCCCGGCCGGCGGTGGCGACCCGCACCGATGGCCACCCACACGCAGGACCACCCGCGCTCCCGCGCCGGGGCGCGGCCGGCGGTGGCCCCGGCCCCTCCCCCCGCTCAGATGACGCCGACCCCGGCCTCCAGGCGCTCCCGGATGGCCGAGGCCAGGCGGGTGCGGTGGTGGTCGGCGTCGCCGAAGCTCTGGCGGTCGAGCTGGGCCCGCTTCAGGTAGAGGTGCAGGTCGTGCTCCCAGGTGAAGCCGATGCCACCGTGCACCTGCAGGCCCGACGCCATCACCCGCTCCGACGCGTCGTTGCACCAGATCTTGGCCGTCGACGCCGCCAGGGACGGATCGTCGTCGCCCTCGCCGTCGAGGCAGCACGCCGCGAACCAGACGGCGGAGCGCATGCCCTCCACGTCGACCAGCATGTCGGCGCAACGGTGCTTGACGGCCTGGAAGCTGCCGATCGGCTGGCCGAACTGCACCCGCTCCTTGGCGTACCCGACCGCCATCTCCAGCACCATCTGGGCGCCGCCGAGCATCTCCGCGGCCGAGGCCAGCGCCCCCCGGTCGGCCACGCTGCGGGCCAGGTCGGCGCCGCCGATGCGGAGAGCGGGCGCACCGGCGAGCTCGAGCCACGACAGCCGCCGGGTCTCGTCCATCGCCGGCTGGGCACCCGGGCGACCCACCCGGCCCAGGTCGACGGCGAACACGGCCTCCTCGAGCACCACCACCACGACGTCGGCCATGCTGGCGGCGTCGACGGGGTCGGAGCGACCGGTGAGCAGCCAGTCGCCCGACGCCGCCTGCTCGGCCCGGAAGGCGCCGGGACGCGAGCTCCAGGCCACGGCGCCGATGGCCCGCCCCTCGGCCAGCGGCTCGATCCAGTGGTGGGCCGACTCGTCGCCGTCGGCGATGGTGGCCAGGGCCAGCAGCGTGGGCACGAAGGGCACGGGGGCGACCCGCCGCCCCGTCTCCCCCGCCAGCACGGCGGCCTCGACCCAGCCGAGCCCGACACCGCCCTGCTTCTCGGGCAGCGTGACGCCCAGCCAACCCTGCTCGGCCATCACCGACCACAGGCCGGCGTCGTAGGCGTCGCCCGACGCCAGGTGGGCCCGCACGCGGTCCGGGGCGGCATGGCGGTCGAGCAGCGCCCGGGCGGCACCCCCGAGCGCCTCCTGGTCGTCCGAGAGGCCGAAGTCCATGGCCGCATTGTATGACGCGGATGTATCATGCGAAGATCCGTCGGCGTGGACCTCCGCCCCAGCACCGCCGAAGCCGAGCTCCGCAGCTGCGTGCGGGCGTGGCTGCGCCAGCACCTCCCACCGGCCACCGCCGGTGGCCCGGTGCCCCGCCACGACGACCTCGCCGAGGAGGTGGCGGCGGGCCGGCGCTGGCAGGCGGCCCTGGCCGAGGGCGGCTGGGTCGCCGTGGCCTGGCCCGAGGCCTACGGGGGCCGGGGGCTGGGACCGGTCGAGCACTACATCGTGCAGGAGGAGCTGGCCCGGGCCCGCGCCCCCGAGCTGGTGGGCCGGATCGGGGTCAACCTGGCCGGGCCCACGCTGCTGGTCCACGGTACCGAGGCCCAGAAGGAGCGGTGGCTGGGTCGCATCCTGCGGGCCGACGACCTGTGGTGCCAGCTCTTCAGCGAGCCGGGCGCGGGCAGCGACCTCGCCTCCCTCACCACCCGGGCCACCCCCACCGACGGCGGATGGCTGCTCAACGGCCAGAAGGTGTGGACCTCCTACGCCCAGTTCGCCGACTGGGGGGTGTGCCTGGCCCGCACCGACCCCGACGCCCCCCCTCGCCGGGGCATCTCGTACCTCGTGGTCGACATGCGGTCCCCGGGCGTCGAGGTGCGGCCCCTCCGCCAGCTCACCGGCGAGTCGGAGTTCAACGAGGTCTTCTTCACTGACGTGTTCGTCCCATCCGACCAGCTGGTGGGACCCGAGCACGGGGGCTGGCGGGTGGCGAACTCGACCCTGTCACACGAGCGGGGCACCAACCCCCGCCAGCTCGTGATCCACCTCCAGCTCCTCGAGGACCTGCTGGCCCTGGCCGAGGAGCAGGGCTCGTTCGACGACGAGCGCACGGCGCGCCGACTCGCCCAGGCCTTCGTCGAGGTGCGCCTGTTCCAGCTGCACAACCTGCGCACCGTCAGCCGGTTGGCACGGGGCGACGAGCCGGGCCCCGAGGGCAGCTCCCTCAAGCTCTACTGGAGCGAGATGTCCAAGCGCTTCCACCGCCGTGCCCTGGAGGTGCTGGGCCCGGCCGCGCCGCTGTGGCGTGGCGCCCGGCGCAACCCGGGCGACGGTCGCTGGCAGCGGTCGTGGCTCTACTACCAGGGCTCGTCCATCTGGGCGGGCACCAACGAGATCCAGCGCAACATCGTGGGCGAGCGGGTGCTCGGGCTCCCCCGGCCACCGGCCCGGCAGAGGGGGGCGGAGCATGCCTGACGAGAAGGTCCGCTACGAGGTCGACGACCACGTCGCGGTCCTCACCATGAACCGGCCCGAGGTGGCCAACGCCCAGGACACCGGCCTGATCGACCAGCTCGACGCCGCCTTCGACCGGGCCGACGCCGACGACGCCGTCCACGTGGTGGTGCTGGCGGGAGCCGGCCGGCACTTCTCGTCGGGGCACGACCTCAAGGCGCTGGTGGGCGGGGCCGAGCCTGACGAGTGGCGCCGGATGCGCGACACGCCCGAGGGCAAGCTCCACCACGAGCGGGTCATGTACTACGAGCGCTGCCAGCGCATCTACCACTTCCGCAAGCCCACCGTCGCGGCCGTCAACGGGGCGTGCGTGGCCGCCGGCCTCATGCTGGCGTGCAGCTGCGACCTCATCGTCGCCGCCGACGACGCCACCTTCCAGAACCCGGTGCTGCGGATGACGGGCGCCGGGGTCGAGCTGCTGGTGGAGCCGTGGGAGCTCGGCATCCGCAAGGCCAAGGAGTTCCTGTGGACGGGCGAGAAGCTCGACGCCCAGGAGGCGTGGCGGCTGGGCATGGTCAACCGCGTCGTGCCGGCGGCCGAGCTGAGGGAGCGCACCCTCGAGCTCGCCCACCGAGTGGCCCTCGTCCCGCCGGTCACCGCCCAGGTGGTGAAGGACTCGATCAACAACACGCAGACGACCATGGGCCGCGAGGCGTCGTTGAAGTACCACTTCATGGCCCACCAGTGGATGCACAACACCGCGACCGCCCTGACGGCCCTGGAGGCCCGCAAGGCGAAGACCTCGATGAAGGACGTCTTCGCCGAGCACCGCGAGGGCTGAGCCTCAGCGGGGGGCGGCGAAGTCGGGTGGGCGCTTCTCCTTGAAGGCGGCCATGCCCTCGGCCATCTCGGGCGACACCGTGGCCAGCGCCTGGGCGGCGCCCTCGGCGGCCAGGGAGCGCGCCAGGTCGGTCTCGAAGCTGGCGTTGAGCAGCCGCTTGGACAGGCCGAGCGAACGGGTGGGCCCGGCGGCCAGCCGCGCCGCCAGCGCCCCGGCCTCGTCGGCCAGGGCGGCGGCGTCGGGCACGCACCGGTAGGCGAGCCCCAGCTCGACGGCCTCGGCGCCCACCGCCCCCTCGCCCAGCATGACCATCGCCTTGGCGCGCGGCAGGCCCACGAGCCGGGGCAGCAGGTAGGCGCCGCCGGCGTCGACCACCAACCCCCAGCGGGCGAACGACCACACGAAGCGCGTCCGCTCGTGGACCAGGACGAAGTCGCAGGCCAGGGCCAGGTGGGCGCCGGGCCCCACGGCCGTGCCGTTCACCGCGGCCACGGTGGGCTTGTCCAGCTCCCACAGCTCGCGGATGAACGACTGCACCCCCACGCGCAGCGCCTCGCTGGTGCGGCGGGGGTCGAACCCCTCGGAGCCGGCGCTGCTGACGGTCGAGGCCCGCAGGTCCATGCCGGCGCAGAAGGCATCGCCGATGCCGGTGACGAGCAGCGACCGCACGTCGTCGTCGTCACGGGCCCGCCGCAGCGCGGCGACGATGCCGTCGCGCATCTCGACGGTGAGGGCGTTGGCGGCCTCGGGCCGGTCGAGGGTGAGGCGGGCGACGTGGTCGGGGCCGACCTCGTAGCGGATCATGGGGCAACGATACACACGCGTCAGTTGGCGGTACGGTCTCCGACCATGCCCGACAAGGTGTGCAGCCTGTCCGACGCCGTGGCCCACGTGCGGGCGGGCGACGCCGTGCACGTCGTCACCAACCACTCGCGCTGGACGGCCGCCGCCCGCGAGCTGGTGCGCCAGTGGTGGGGGCGCGACCCCGGCTTCACCCTGGTGATGCTGAGCCTGTCGAGCCTGGGCACCCTGTTCTTCCGGGGCGGCCTCGTCCGCAAGGTGGTCACCGGCTACTCGGGCGACGTGTTCCCCAACTTCACCCCGAACCCGTGGTTCGGCGACGCCTACCTCGACGGCTCGGTCGAGGTCGAGCACTGGTCGTTCCTCACGTTCGCCCAGCGCATGCGGGCGGCGGCCACCGGGCTGCCCGCGGTGGTGACCGGCTCGCTCGCCGGCTCGTCGATGGCCGACAACCCCGGCTACGCCGAGGTCCCCTCGCCGTTCGGCGGCGCGGACCTCGGCCTCCTCGAGGCCTACGCTCCCGACATCGCCCTGCTCCACGCACCGGTGGCCGACCGGCAGGGCAACGTCGCCCTGGGGGCGCCCCTGCTCGAGGGGCTGTGGGGGGCCATGGCCGCCCGGCGCGGCGCGGTGGTCACCGTGGAGCGGGTCGTCGACGACATCCGGCCCTGGGCCCACCTGGTGCGCCTCCCGGCGCACCGGGTCCTGGCGGTGGCCGAGGCGCCCCTCGGCGCCCACCCGGGAGGCCTCTACGTGCCCGACCTGCCGGTGGACGGCTACGGCGAGGACCTCGCCTTCTGGGCCGAGGTGCGCGACGCCAGCCGCGACCCGTCCTTCGACGACTGGATCCGGCGCTGGGTCCTCGATCCCGACGGCCAGGACGCCTACCTCCAGCGCCTGGGCGCCGACCGCATCGCCGCCCTCCGTGCCCGCGCCGACCCCGAGTCGTGGCGCGCCGACGAGGCCGCCCACCCGCCCGACCTGGCCGCCCCCGTGGGGGCGTGGGAGAGGGCCGCCGTGTTCGGGGCCCGCCACCTCGCCGACCGCGTGGCCCGCCGGGGCGCGCACGGCGTGCTCGCCGGGGCCGGCGTGGCCAACCTGGCGGCGTGGCTGGGCGTCGACAAGGCCCGGGCCGCGGGATCGGAGGTGGTGCTCACCGCCGAGCTGGGCCTGTGGGACTACCGGCCCACGCCGGCCGACCCGTTCGTGTTCAACCACCGCAGCTTCCCGTCCGCCACCCTCGTGGGCGACGTCGACCTGGTGCTGGGCACGCTCGTCGGCGGCCCGGGGACCACCGTCATCGGGGCGCTGGGCGCGGCGCAGGTCGACCGGTTCGGCAACGTCAACTCGACGGTCGTGCCGGGGGTGTCGTTCCTCGTGGGCTCGGGGGGAGGCAACGACGTGGCCAGCGCCGCCGCCGAGAACGTGGTCGTCGCCACGCTCACCCGCCGTCGCACGGTGGCGCAGGTCCCCTACGTCACCTCCCCCGGTCGACGGGTCCAGGCCCTGGTCACCGATCTGGGCACCTTCGAGAAGGACGCCGACGGCACGCTCGTGCTCACCGCGGTCGCCCCCGGCGAGGGCACGGTGCGGAGCCGCGTGGAGGAGGTCCGCGCCCGGTGCGGCTGGGACCTGCGCACCGCGGCGTCGCTCGCCGAGCTGGCCGCGCCCGAGCCGGCCGAGGTGGCGGCGCTGAGGCGGTGGGATCCCCAGGGCCTCTTCCTGCGGCCGGGGTGAGCCCGGGCTGGCTGGCCCTCCCGGCCCGCCGGCGCCCGCTAGTGAGACAGACGTGTCATACTCTAGGGCCGCGCGCCCGGTTCCGGGCGCGTCGATGGCAGGAGGGAGAACCCGACGATGCTGCTCGAGGGAAGGGTCGCGGTCGTGACCGGCGCGGGGAGGGGCATCGGGCGCGAGTTCGCCCTCGCCCTGGCGGCCGAGGGAGCCTGCGTCGTCGTCAACGACATCGGCGTCGGCCTGCGGGGCGACCACACCGGCGACGACCCCGCCAGCGACGTGTGCGCCGAGATCGAGGCGGCGGGCGGCCGGGCGGTGCCCGCCCACGACTCGGTCAGCGACTTCGAGGCCGCCGGTCGCATCATCGGGACGGCCGTCGACACCTTCGGCCAGATCGACATCCTCGTGAACAACGCGGGGATCGTCCGCGACCGCACGCTGGCGAAGATGACCGAGGACGACTTCGACGCCGTCATCGCCACGCACCTGAAGGGTGCCTTCAACTGCGCCCGCCACGCCGTCGGGCCCATGCGCGACGCCGGCTACGGGCGCATCGTCAACATCACCTCCTCGGCCGGCCTGCGTGGCAACTTCGGCCAGACCAACTACGGCGCGGCCAAGGCCGGCATCATGGGCATGACCTTCGTGTGGGCCCTGGAGCTGGGCCGGTCCGGCATCACCGTCAACGCCGTGGCCCCCGCCGGGGCCACCCGGATGACCGCCGACCTCTACGCCGGCGACGGGCCGCCGCCGGCCTCGCTCGACCCCAGCCTCAACGCCCCCCTGGTGGCCTTCCTCGCCTCCGAGCGCGCCGGGCACGTCAACGGGCAGATCTTCGGCCGCACCGACTTCGCCTACACGGTGTTCCAGCACCCCCGGCAGGTGGCCTGGATGCACCGCGACGGCGGCTGGGACGTGGCGGGCGTGGCCGAGAACTTCGACTCGATGCTGGGCCAGCACCTCCAGCCCGTCGGCATGGTCATGCCCACGGGCCTCGACCAGCAGGTCGCACGGTCGTGAGCCCACCCACCGTCGTCAACCACGTCGGCTTGTGCGTGACCGACCTCGACCGGGCCGAGCGCTTCTACGTCGGCGCCCTGGGCTTCACCCGCCTCCGCGAGCTGTCGCCGCCCGACGCGGTCACCGGCCGGTTGCTGCGGGTCCCCGAGCCGGTGGGGCTGCGCTGCGTGTACCTGGGGTGCGGGCCCTTCGTCCTCGAGCTGCTGCACTACGACCGGCCCGGCAACGCCCCGGCCCGGCCGCGGGTCATGACCGAGCCCGGCCTCACCCACCTGTCGCTGACCGTCGAGGACGTCCCCGCCGTGCGAGCACGGGTGGCCGAGCTGGGCGGCCAGGTGCTCGAGGACACCGACGTCGAGGTGGCGGTCCTGGTGCGCGACCCCGACGGCCAGGTGATCGAGCTGCTCCCGGCGCGGGACGGGGAGAGCCCGGGGTGACGGGGCGGCGGTGAGGGCCCGGACCCGGGGGCACCGGCTGCCCAGGAGCGGCGCCGGGACGGCCACCACCGGCACCGGGGCGGGACGTGCCGGTGGCCCGGCGAGGGGCGGCCGGCGGCCGGCCACGGGTGGCGGCTCAACGGCGGGGGGCCGGTCCCGCCACCGCGCGCAGGTCGAGCCCGGGGTGCAGCATGACCAGCACCTGCCCGGTGAGCGCCTCGACCACCTCGTGACGGCCCGGTGCCAGCCCCCACGTGCGCACCTGCTGGCTGACCCCGTCGACCAGGGCCACCACCGCCAGCGCCGCCATGGCGGCGTCCACGTCCACGACGCCGCCCTCGGCGAAGCGCCTCCCCACCTGGCGGCTGAAGCGCGCCGTCATGGACACCGACCGCCGGCGCACCGCGGAGTCCGGGTCGCGGGCCTCGCTGAGCCACGCCACCACCGGTACCCACCGCTCGCTCAGGGCGAGCATGGCGTCGACCCAGCGGTGGAGGGTGGCGAGGCCGGACGGGTCGGGGGTCACCGGCCCCAGGGCGTCGGCCACGCGCAGGATCTCGGCCGCCAGCTCGTCGTGCAGGGCCAGGAGCACGTCGTCCTTGCCGTCGAAGTACCGGTAGAACGTGGCGCGGGCCACGCCGGCGGCCCGGCAGACGTCGTCGATGCGTGCGTCGTGGACGCCCCTGCGGTCGAAGACTTCGAGGGCCGCGTCGAGGAGGCGCTGGCGGGTGGCGGTGGACCGGGCCGTCGGGGTGGGCCGCACCGCGGTCAACGTGGCCTTCTCCGCACCGGCCCAGGCTACCGCTCGCCCCACCCGCCCCCCGGCCCCGCCTCCCATGGCCGGCACCTCCCCCCCACCGCCTGAGCGGCCGGGCCGGCCCGAGCGGCCCCCCGTGCCGTCCTGGCTCCCCGCCCGGGCGCCGACGGGCCGGCCCGCCTCCACCCGGAGCCTGCGGCCCCGGGGCGAGGACATGGCGAACCGGCTGCTCGACGCCGGCCGGCGGGCCTTCTGGGCCCGCGGGTACGAGGGCACCCGCGTCGACGACGTCGTCGCCCTGGCCGGTGCGTCCCACGGCACCTTCTACCTGTACTTCCGCAACAAGGAGGACCTCCTCCACCGCCTCGCCATCGCCTGCGCCGGCGACCTCCGGGCGCTGGCCGGCCGCCTCGAGGCGCTCGACCGCCCTCCCCCGCCCGACGACCTGGCGGAGTGGATCGACGCCTTCGTCGCCTCCTACCACCGCAACGGGCCGGTCGTGCGGGTGTGGCTGGAGCGGCGGGACCTCGACCCGCTGATGCAGGACCTCGCCAACGACGTGCTCGGCCGGCTGGCGGCGGCGTTGGGACGGCTGGTCGACCCCGGCGTCGCCGCCGCCCTCGACCCCGGGCTCGCCCGCCTCGGCCTGCTGGCCATGGTCGAGCGCCTCACGGCGTACCTGGAGACCAGCAGGGGCCAGCTCGACCGGGCCGCCGTCGTCGCCACCCTCGGCCGCCTCGTCCAGGGGTTGACCGTGCCCCCGGGGAGCGGCGGGAACGCGCCTCGCCCCCGGCCTGCCCCGCCACGCCCGCCGGTCAGCGGGGAAGGCCCAGGATCCGGTCGCCGATGATCGTGCGCTGCACCTCGGAGGTGCCGCCGGCGATGGAGGCCGCCTTGCTCCACAACCACTGCCGCTGCCACCGGGCCTGGGACCGGTCGTGGAGGCCCGGGTCCTGGGCGGTGGAGGCGGCGCCGAGGACGGCGAGCGCCGCGTCGCTCAGGGTCTGGGTCATATCGGTCCAGGCCAGCTTGGAGATGCTCGACTCGGCCCCGGGCACCTCCCCGTGCCCCAGCCGGGTGAGGGTGCGCCAGTTGTGGAGGCGCAGGATGCGCAGCTTCACGTAGGCGTCGGAGAGGGCGTCGGCCACCGCCACGTCCCCGAGGGCACCGGTGCGCTCGGCCAGGTCGCACAGCTCGTCGAGGTACACCTCGTGCACCACCTGCTCCTTGAAGGTGAACGACGTGCCCCGCTCGTGGGCCAGCGTCGTGTTCGCCACCGCCCAGCCGCTGTTGTAGCCGCCCACCAGGTGGTCGGACGGCACGAAGACCTCGTCCATGAACACCTCGTTGAACTCGGCCTCGCCCGTGATCGTGGTCAGGGGGCGCACGTCGATGCCGGGCGCCGTCATGTCCATCACCACGTAGGAGATGCCACGGTGCTTGCCGGCCTCCGGGTCGGTCCGCACCAGGGCGATGCCCCACCGGGCGAACTGGGCGTAGCTCGTCCACACCTTCTGACCGGTGACGAGCCAGCCACCCTCCACCTCCACGGCGCGGGTGGACAGCGCGGCCAGGTCGGACCCGGCCCCGGGCTCGCTGAAGAGCTGGCACCAGATCTCGCTGGCGTCGAGGATCCCGGGGAGCCACCGGCGCTGCTGCGCCTCCGTGCCGTGCGCCAGCAGGGTGGGGCCGGCCAGGTTGAGGCCGCTGCGGTTGACCGGCTGGGGGGCCCGGCTGCGGGCGTACTCGAGGTTGTAGAGGGCGACCTCGACCGAGCTGGCGCCCCGCCCGCCCACCTCGACCGGCCAGTGCACCGCCACCCAGCGGTCGGCGGCCAGCCTGGCCTGCCACCGGCGGCCCCACTCGAACTCCTCCTCGAACGAGCCGAACGCCGGGGTGGGCTCGACGTTCTCGTCGAGCCAGGCCCGCAGCTGGCGGCGGAAGGCCTGCTCGCCCTCGGTGAAGGTCAGATCCATGTGTCCTCCCTGGCGACCGGGCGAGCGGTGCCCGTGGCCCCGGCCTCCCTCACGTGAACAGCTCGCGGGCCCGCTGCCGCAGGAGGGCCCGGTCGGGCTTCCCCAGCGACAGGACGGGCAGCTCGGCCACCTGGGCGACGCGCTCGGGGGCCTTGAACCCTGCCACCCCCTGCGCGGTGAACCAGCGCCGGCAGGCGGGGGCGTCGAGCTCGGCGTCGGCCACCACGAACGCGGCGACGCGCTCGCCCAGGCGCCGGTCGGGCACCCCCACCACCACCGCCTGGCGCACGGCGGGATGGCGCTCGAGCACCCGCTCGACCTCGGCGGGCACGACGTTCTCGCCGCCCCGGATGATCAGGTCCTTGCGGCGGCCGACGATGGTGAGCCACCCGTCGTCGTCCAGCCGGCCCAGGTCGCCGGTGCGGAGCCAGCCGTCGTGCACGGCCGCCGCCGTCTGGTCGGCCACGGCGTAGCCCGCGAACAGCTCGGGGCCGCGCACCCACACCTCGCCCTCGGCTCCCGCCCGGCGCTCGCCGCCCGTGTCCGGGTCGACGATGCGCACCTCGGTGGCGCCGAGCGGCCGGCCGTCGGTGGTGGCGGCCCGCGACCGCGGCTCGCCCTCCGGGCACGTGGTGACCGTCGGCGCCTCGGTGCAGCCGTAGCTCCGCTTCACGAAGGCGCCCAGGCCCCGCCCGGCCGACTCGACGAACTCGGGCGTGATGCCGGTGGCGCCCGAGGAGACGACGCGCAGCGAGGCCACCGCCGCGGGGCTGTAGCCGGGTGCCTCCAGCAGCCCCAGGAAGATCGCCGGCGGGCCGACCATGAACGTCACCGACTCGCCCTCCACCAGCCCCAGGCCCCGCTCGGGGTCCCACCGCTCCATCAGCACGGACCGCATCCCCCCCGCCCCCGGCACCAGGATGCCGTTGAGCATCCCCGACACGTGGGCGAGCGGGGCGGGCATCAGGGCGGCGTCGCCGGGTCCCAGGCCGTGGGCCGCCAGCATCTGGACCGTCTTGCACGCCAGCGCCCGGTGGGTCTGGAGGACGGCCTTGGGCACTCCGGTGGAGCCCGAGGTGAACTGGACCAGGGCCAGGTCCTCGCCGGTGGCGGCCCGCTCCGTGCACGGCGGGCCGGACCGCAGGTCGTCCCAGCGGGCGTCGTCGTGGCCCGTGCGGACGGCCCCCGGCATCGACGCCAGGGGCAGGTCGGGGGCCGAGACGGCCACGGCCGGCGCCAGGAGCTCGACCATGGCGTCGAGCTCGCTCCCCCCGGCCCGGTGGTGCAGGGGGGCGGCCACGGCCCCCAGCCGCCAGCACGCCCGGCTGAGGATCACGGCGTCGGCGCAGTTGGGCAGCTGCCAGGCCACGACGTCGCCGCGCCCGACCCCGGCCCGGCGCAGCCCGCCGGCCAACCGGTCGACGCGGGCCGCCACCTCGTCCGGGGCCAGGCGCTCGCGGGCGTCGACGACGGCGGCGCCGCGGGCGGGCGGGGCGTCGCTGAGGAGGGCGTCGAGCGTCGGGACGTCCCAGGGACCACCGGGTCGCCCGTAGAGGTCCCCGAGCACGGCGTGGTGGGTCGGTGCCAGCCTCACCGGCCGGTCGCCTCGCCGGAGGTGGGCCCCGCCGGGCCGGGCCGTGGCATCACGAGACCTCGCCGGGGATCCACCCCGGCGAGGAGGAGGACCGGCCCCGCGCCACGGCGGCGCCGATGTAGTTGCGCTGCGCCTCCACCGTGCCGGCCCCGAAGCACAGGCCCCGGATGTCGCGGTACGCCCGCTCGACCGGGTACTCCTGGCTGTAGCCGTAGCCGCCGTGGAGCTGCATGGCCTCGTCGCAGACGAGCTTGGCGGCGAGGTTGGCCGCCGCCTTGGCCATGGCCGTCTCGAGGGGCGGCGGGGTGCCCCCGGGGCCGGCCAACCGGACGGCCCGCCCCAGCAGGAGGCGGGCCCCCTCGAGCTGGACCGCCATGTCCGCCAGCTTCCACTGCACGCCCTGGAGGTCGGCGATGGGGCGGCCGCCCACCTCGCGCTCGCGCGCGTAGCGGACGGCCTGCTCGAGAGCCCCCTGGGCGGCGCCGACGCACATGCTGGCGTTGCCGCACCGCTCGTGGTTGAGGTGGTTCAGGAGCACCTTGAAGGCCCCGGTGCCCTCGGGGTCCCCGGCCACGAGGACGTCGTCCCCGGTGACCTCCACCCCGTCGAAGGCCAGCTCCGCCTCGGTGGCGGCGTGGATGCCCATGCCGCGGTGCCGCCCGGTGACGGCCACGCCGTCCCGGTCGGTGGGCACGACGACGGCCCCGATGCCCCTGGCTCCGCTGCCCCCGGGCCAGCGGCACCACACGAGCACGGCGCGGGCGGCGTGGCCGAGGGTGGAGTAGTTCTTGTAGCCGTCGAGCCGCCAGCGGCCGGGCCCGTCGGCGGTCAGCGCGGCCCGCATGTTCTGCACCGCCGAGCCGGCGTCCGGCTCGGTGATGCCGATGCTGATGATGGCCCCGCCGTCGGCCACCGCCGGGAGCCAGCGCTCCTTGAGGGCGTCGCCGCCGAGGTGCTCGATCCCCCGGGCAGGGCCGTTGTAGGCGAGCTGGAGGCACACCGCGGTGGAGACGTCGTGGCGGGCGATCTCCTCCAGCACGATGGACGCCTCGACGTCGCCGAGGCCGAGGCCGCCCCAGCGCTCGCCGATGGTGACGCGGAACAGGTCGGCCGCCGCCAGCACCTTGATGGCGTCCCAGGGCACCTCGCCGGTCCTGTCGGCCTCGGCGGCACGGGGGGCGACCTCTCGGCGCCCGAGGTCGCGGGCGAGGTGGCGCAGGGCCGCCTGGTCGTCGGTCTCGGCGAGGGGATCGATTCCGTCGGCGCTGGACATTCCTGCCCT
The DNA here is from genome assembly GCA_036279475.1 of Acidimicrobiales bacterium. Classification (GTDB taxonomy): domain Bacteria; phylum Actinomycetota; class Acidimicrobiia; order Acidimicrobiales; family VFJN01; genus ZC4RG19. The sequence goes on from DASUJB010000099.1 coordinate 15,815, forward strand.
TCCGGCGCCGTCACGGGCGCCTCGGGTCTCGAGGGGCGTTGCTGCGGACCGGTGCGGCGCCGGTACCCGACCGGTCGGCCCCCCCGGCACGACGAGCCGGACCGGACGGTTCCGGCGCCGCCGTGCAATACTGGCGCTATCTGACGCTACTGTCACATTCGACGCCAGAGTCAGGTTCGAGGCCACGACCGGGGGAGACGGACGCATGACCACGTCGGCCACCAGCACGCAGAGCGACACCACTCGGATCGACCCCGTCACGGCCGAGGTCGTCCGGTCCGGGATGGAGACGATCTGCTTCGAGATGGCCACGTACGTGTCGCGCACGGCCACCACGCCCATCCTCAACCAGTCGAACGAGCGGAACGCCACCATCCTCGACGCCACCGGCCGCCTCGCCGCCCTGTCGGTGGGCATCCCGCAGTTCATGCTGTCCAGCACGCTGCCGGTCCGCTACGCCATCGACCTGTTCGGCGACGACCTGCTCCCCGGTGACGTGATCGTCGCCAACGACCCGTACCACGGCGGCGGCCACCTCCCCGACTTCAACGTCTTCGCACCGGTCTTCGACGACGACGGCCAGCTCCTGCTCGTCGCCTCGATCCAGTGCCACCACGGCGACACCGGCGGCGCCATGGCCGGCGGCTACAACGTCTTCGCCAAGGACATCTGGTCGGAGGGCACCCGCTACCCGGCCCTCAAGATCATCGACGGCGGCAAGGAGCGCCGCGACGTCGTCGCCCTCATGCGGGCCAACAACCGCCTCGACGGCTTCGTCGGCGACCTGCGGTCCCAGGTCGGCGCGGCCCAGCTCGGCGTGCGCCGCCTCGAGGAGATCGCCCGCCAGCACGGCGCCGACGCCGTGCGGGCCACGGTGGACTGGTCGATCGACGAGTCGCGCCGCCGGCTCCGCCGGGAGATCGAGAGGTGGCCCGACGGCGTCTACGAGGCCGACGTCTACTTCGACGCCGACCCGGTCGGCAACCCCGACATCCGCGTGCACGTGGCGGTGACGGTCGAGGGCGACCACCTGGTCTTCGACTTCACCGGCTCCGACGACCGCGACCACATCCAGGCGTGGTCGACCTTCGGCAACACCCGGGGCAACGTCGTGTCCCAGCTGGCGAGCATGGTCGACCCGTCGATCCCCAAGAACGAGGGCTTCTTCGACAACATCGAGATCGTCGCCCCCCTGGGGAGCTGCGTGAACCCCAGGGAGGGCCGGCCGGTCTCGTGCGGCACCCACCACCCCGGCGTCGAGGTGTCCGACGCCATCGCCGTGGCCCTCAGCCAGGTGGTGCCCGAGCGCTGCAGCCCCCAGACCTACAAGTTCGGCAGCCCCCGCCAGATGTGGGGCGACCTCGACCCGCGGACCGGCCGGCCCTTCTTCGACCACGGGGGCGAGGTCTCCGCCGGCTGGGTCAACGCCGTCAAGGGGGTCGACGGCTGGGGGGCGCTCTCCGCCTCCAACGGGAACCTCATCAAGGCCACCGCCGAGATCAACGAGGGGCTGTTCCCCCACATCCTGCGGGGCCGCAACTACCGGACCGACTCCGGCGGGCCGGGCCAGTGGCGCGGCGCCTGCGGCAGCCTCTTCGTGAAGGAGGTGCGCACCCCCACCTACGTCAACCAGTACGTCGTCAACCAGCGCCACCTCCATCCCGGCATCGCCGGGGGGCGCAGCGGGGCACCCGACCGTTGCACCCTCCACGGCGACCTCGTGGTGGACCCGGCGGTGGCCAGCGAGCTGCTCGACACCGGGCAGCAGCTCGTCTACGAGTTCGGAGGGGGCGGCGGCTGGGGCGACCCGCTCGACCGCGACCCCCAGGCCGTCCTCGACGACGTCTGGGACGAGTACGTCTCGATCGACGGGGCCCTGCGGGACTACGGCGTCGTCCTCACCGGCTCGCCGGAGGACATGACCCTCGCCCTCGACGACGCCGCCACCGAGCTCGTGCGCAAGCAGCGGCGGGCCGAGACCGCCCAGGGTTGACACCCGTCGAGCTGAGCATCGTCACGCCGGTGCTCACGCTGCTCCCCGGGGCCCACGCCCGCTGGGAGCGCCACGGCACGCTCGACGACGTGGTCCGCATCGCCCGGGCCGCCGAGGAGCTCGGCTACCACCACCTCACCTGCAGCGAGCACGTCGCCGTGCCCGAGGACGTCGGTCCCAGCCGCGGGGTCCGCTACTGGGACCCCTTGGCCACCTTCGGCTACCTCGCCGCGGTCACCCGCACCATCCGCCTCGTGACCGGGGTCCTGGTGCTCGGCTACCACCACCCCCTGGCCATCGCCAAGCGCTACGGCACCCTCGACGTCGTCTCCGGCGGCCGGCTCGTGCTGGGGGTCGGCGTGGGCTCGCTGGAGCCCGAGTTCGACCTCCTGGGCGCCCCCTTCGCCGACCGGGGGGCCCGGGCGGACGAGGCGATGGCCGCCCTCCGGGCCTCGCTGTCCACGCCCACCCCCGCGTTCCACGGCCGGTACCACAGCTACGAGGGGTTCCGCGTCGAGCCGTGCGCGGTGCAAGCTCGCGTCCCCCTGTGGGTGGGCGGTCGCTCGGCCCGGTCGCTGCGCCGGGCCGTCGAGCTCGGGGACGGGTGGATGCCCTTCGGGCTCGACGCCGGCCGGCTGGGAGAGCTCGTCGCCGCGGCCCGGCGGACGGCCGCCTGGGAGGCGCGGTCCCAGCCCCTCGAGCTGGTGCTGCAGACCGACCGCGCCCTCGACCCGGGGGGCGACCCCGACGCGGCGCGGCGGGCGGCGCAGGCGCTCGTCGATGCCGGCGCCACCATCCTCAGCCTGCGGCTCGTGCACCACTCGGTCGACCACTACGTCGACCAGCTCGCCGCCATGGCGTCGCTGGTCGGCGACCTCGAACCGCTCGCTGGCTGACCCGCCCTCCCCCACCGGGGCACGCTCCGGGCCCGGGGCCTGGCCGACGGGATCCGGGTCCGCCAGGGCACCCGGACGGGGATCCTCGCCTGCCGGCGGCCCGGGCCCGCCGGGGCTCAGGCGCTCGGCTCAGCCGCCGAGTCAGGCGCTGGGCTCCGACCCGACGATCGACACGAAGCTGACGCACTCCCCCGGGGCCCCACCCAGGTTGTGGGTCAGCGCCAAGGTGCGGCCCGGGCCCACCGTGCCGACGCGCCGCTCCGGTGGCGCCTCGCCCCGGAGCTGCAGCCAGCACTCGAACAGCATGCGCAGCCCCGACGCCCCGATGGGGTGGCCGAAGCTCTTGAGGCCGCCGTCGGGGTTGACCGGGAGGTCGCCGTCGAGGTCGAACGCCCCGTCGAGAACGTCCTTCCACGCCGTCCCCCGCGCCGAGAAGCCGAAGTCCTCCATCAGCACCAGCTCGGTGGGGGTGAAGCAGTCGTGGACCTCGGCCAGGGCCAGCTCGTGCCGCGGGTCGACCACGCCGGCCTGCCGGTAGGCATCCTCGGCAGACCGCACGACCTCGGGGAACGTCGTGTAGTCGTAGCCCGGGTCGATGGGCCCGGCGGCGGGACCGGCCACGAAGCTGAGCGCCTTGACGTAGAGGGGATGGCTGGTGTAGCGGTGGGCGTCCTCAGCGCGGCAGAGGATGGCCGCCGCCGAGCCGTCGCTCACCCCGCTGCAGTCGTACACGCCGAGCTGGCCGGCGACGAGGGGGGCGCGACCGATGGTGTCGAGCGGCACCTCGCGGCGGAACTGCGCCCGGGGGTTGAGCGCCCCGTTGCGGTGGTTCTTCCAGGCGATCCGCGACATCACGTCCTTGAGCTCGGCCTCGCCGACGCCGTACTTGTGGGCGTAGGCGGGGGCCAGGAACGAGAACGCGGCCGGGGAGGAGAGCTGGGGATCGGTCCCGTCGCCCACGGGGCGCACCCCGGTGAGCCCCGAGTAGCCGGTGTCCTTGAGCTTCTCCACACCGATGGCCATGACGAGGTCGTAGGCGCCCGACGCCACGGCGTAGCAGGCGTTGCGGAACGCCTCCGATCCCGTGGCACAGAAGTTCTCGACCCGGGTGACGGGCTTGTAGTCGATCTTCAGCGGTCGCGACAGCGTGACCCCCGAGATGCCGGAGCTCATGGTGCCCAGCCAGAACGCGTCGATGTCGCCCAGCTCGACGCCCGCCGAGCGCACCGTCTCCACCGTGGCGTCGGTCAACAGGTCGTCGACGCCCCGGTCCCACCGCTCACCGAAGGGCGTGCACCCCATCCCCACGATGGCCACCTGGTCACGGATGCCGTTGCTCGTCACGTCTCGCTCCCCCTGGCCGGCGCGGCCTTCCAGAAGTAGTTGTGGACGCCCTGGGCGGTGGAGACCCGCCGGAACGCCATCTCCACCCGTTGGCCGATGGCCAGCTCGTCGGGATCGGCGTCGGTCAGCTCGCACCGGTAGCGCCCCCCGCCGTCGAAGTCGACCACGGCCCCGACCACGGGGGGCGACAGGCTGTAGGCCAGCCGGTCGACCGTGAACGTGGCGATCCGGCCCGGCACGTCGGCCAGGCGCTCGGGCGCCATCTGGTCGACCGCCCGGCATCGCAGGCAGACGCGGGTGGGCGGTAGGTGGCGGAAGCCGCAGACCTGGCAACGGCTGGCCTCGAAGCCGCCGCGCCACCCCCGGGACCGCCACGTGGCCGGGGCGCCCGGTCGCTCCGGGTCCGGCCGGCGGGGTGGCTCGCGGCGGAGCTGCCCCCGCCACGTGAGCATCCTCACGTAGTCGACCTCGCGACCGGCTGCGACCTGGCCGGCGACGGTGGGGATCCCGGCCTCGGCCCGGGCGGCCTGGGCCCCGGCCAGGTGACCGGTGGTGGCGAAGACCATGGCGTCGGCCCCGTCCGCCAGCACCAGGACCAGGATGGTCTGCCCCGGCGCGGCGCGGTCGAGCACGTCGGCGAGCTGGAGCCACGGGTGGGCGGCACCCAGGTTGCCGGCCGACGTCACCAGGTCGGGGGCCAGGCGGTCGGCGTCGACGCCGAGGGCTCGCGTCGCCTGGCGGGTCGCCCGGGCGTGGAGCCCGGCCACGACCACGTGGTCGACCCCGTCGAGCTTGAGGTCGGCGGCGGCCAGGGCGTCGTCGAGGGCGCGCCGGGCCAGGGGCAGGTACACCTCCTCGCCGAAGCGCTCCTCCCACAGCCTGGACGCCGCCTCGCCGGGCGTGCGCCAACGGTCGAGGAACTCGGTGCTGGCCGCGGCGTGGGCCACCAGGGCGGCGGCCGGATCGGAGCCGAGCACGAGCGCCACCGCGCCGTCGCCGCCGTCGCGCTCGTCCGCCGACCCCGGCAACCCGGTGCGCAGGTCGGAGGCGATCGCCAGGGTGCGGTGGCCCGGGGCGACCAGGCCGTGGGCGCCGCGCACGGCGGCCACCGCCGAGCGGGCCGAGCCGGCCACGTCGTAGGCGCCGGCGCCGGGATCGAGGCCGAGGGCGGAGTGGACGACCGAGGCGTTGGTCTTGTCGAGGTAGGCAGGGTCGGGAGTGGCGAAGAGCAGGTCGCGGGGCGCCTCGCCGGCGAGGGCGGCGAGCGCCTGGCGGCCGGCCTCGACGGCCATGGTGGTGGTGTCCTCGTCGTGGGAGGCGACCGTGCGAGTGCCACGGCCCGACACCACCCCGAGCGCCGAGCCGATGGCCGCCCGGGGCAGGCGCCACGCCGGCAGGTACGTGCCCCACGAGACGATGCCGGTGGGGCCCTCAGCCACGGGCGCTCCCCTTCGCGGAGAGGGGGCCAGCCGTCAGAGGACCACCTCAGGTGCCACCTCGACGAGGAGGTCGCCGTCGGGCGTGGCGGCGGCGCGGTCGCCGGAGCGGAGCACGGCGGTGGTGAAGGGGCTGGTCACCAGGGCAGGCCCCTCGATCGCCGTGCCGGGCCGCAGGGCCCCGAAGTCGAAGACGTCGGCGTCCGTCCAGCTCCCGTCGATCCACAGCCGCCGGCTGCCCACCGGCACGGGCGGGGAGGTGGACGGCTCGAGGCCGAGGGGCGCCGGCTGCTCGACCCGGCCCACGGCGGTGAGCCGCACGCCCCGGAGCACGGGCTCCTGCACGCGGGCCTCGATGAGGCGAGCCTCCTCGTTGCGGCGGTGGAACTCGGCCACCGCCGACTCGACGTCGGTGGGCCGCCCGACGGGGATGGAGACGTCGAAGGTCTGGCCCGGGTACACCATCAGCAGCGACCACTCGAGGTTGATCCGGTCGTCGGGGATCCCGGCGGCGTGCAGCTCGCCGAGGGCGGTCGACGAGAGCTCCTCGGCCAGGCCCTGCAGGTGCTCGCCGTCGACCTGCTGCCAGGGCACGATGTACCCGCGGGAGTCGTCGACCACGTGGTCGGCGGTGAGCAGCCCCAGCGCCGACAGGCCGGGGGCGGCCTGGGGGATCAGCGCCCGGGCCATGCCCAGGGCCGCGGCCTGCGTGGAGGCGTGGACGGCGCCCATGCCGCCGAACGCCACCAGGTTGAGCGCCCGGGGGTCGGCACCGGCCAGCGACAGCTCCCGCCGAACGGCGTCGGTCATGTGGGCGTCCACCAGGCGCACGGCGGCGACCGCGGTGGCCTCAGCGTCGAGCCCGAGCGGCTCGCCCAAGCGGGCCAGCGCCGCCCTGGCGCCGTCGAGGTCGAGCTCCATGGTGCCGTTGGCGAACCCCTCGGGGGAGAGCCGGCCGAGCACGAGGTCGGCGTCGGTGATGGTGGGCTCGACGCCGCCCCGCCGGTACGACACGGGGCCCGGCTGGCTGCCGGCCGACTGCGGGCCGACGTGCAACGTCGCCCCGTCGGACCAGATGATCGACCCGCCTCCGGCACCCACCGACGAGATGTCGACCATGGGCACGCCGATGCAGTAGCGGTGGCGCCAGTTCCAGTCCAGCTTCACCTCGGGACGGCCGCCCCGGACGAGGCACACGTCGTAGCTGGTGCCGCCCATGTCGACGCTGACCACGTCGCCAAGCTCGGCGGCCCGGGCGGCCCGCGCCGCCGCGGTGACGCCACCGGTGGGGCCCGAGCCGATGGTGGCCACCGCCCGCTGGGCTGCCGCCGCCGCCGTGGCCACACCGCCCGCCGAGGTGGCGACGAGCAGGTCGTGGGCGTAGCCGAGGTCGGCCAACCGGGCGGTCAGCCGCCGCAGGTAGCGGGCGATGGGGGGCCCGACGTAGGCGTTGACGAGCGTGGTGGACGTGCGCTCGAACTCCGGCGGCTTGGGGAGCACCTGGTGGGAGAGGGTGACCATCTCCACGTCGGGGTACTCGTCGCGCACCAGCTCGGCGGCTCGCAGCTCGTGGACCGGGTTGAGGTACGAGTGCAGGAAGGAGACGGCGATCGACGTGACGCCGAGGTTCCGGAGCCGGACCACCGCCTTGCGGACGGACTCCTCGTCGAGGGGCGTCTCGACCTCGCCCTCGGCGGTGAGGCGCTCGGTGACCTCGAGGCGGACCCGCCGACGGGCGATGGCGGGGGGCGGCGGGTACGCCGGGTCCCAGATGTCCTCCTTGTAGCAGCGCCGGAACTCGATCTCGTCACGGAAGCCCTGCGTGACGAGCAGGCCGGTCGGGGCCCCGCTCATCTGGATCATCGTGTTGTCGGCCGTCGTCGTGCCGTGGACGATGGTGCGGGTGGCGGCGGCCAGCTCGCCCACGCTGAGGCCCTCGATCCGGGCCAGCTCGGACAGGCCGGCGAGGACGCCCTCGCTCTGGTCGTCGGGGGTGGTGGGGGACTTCGCCAGGACGATGGACCCGTCCGGCCGCCGCAGGACGCAGTCGGTGAACGTCCCACCGACGTCGATGCCGATCCGGTAGCTCATGTCGCCTCCGTGGTTCGGTGGGGGTCGGCCGGCCCCCGGGCGCGGGCCCGGCGGGAGATCGTCACGCCGACGGGCCCATGTGGGCGCTGCCCGGCAGCAGGACCTGGGACAGGTCGCCCAGCTCGGCGGCCGGTCCGGCCACCCTGACGTGGCCCTGGACGAGCACGACGATGTCGTCGGCGGCGTCGAGGGCGTGGCTGGTGTGCTGCTCGATGATCACGAGGGTGGTGCCGGCCGCCTTGATCACCTTGAGGGCGTCGTAGACCTCGTTGACGATGATGGGCGCCAGGCCCAGCGACAGCTCGTCGGCGATCAGCAACCTGGGCTTCTCGACCATCACCCGGGCCAGCGACAGCATGCGCTGCTCGCCCCCCGAGAGCAGGCCGGCGGCCTGCCGGCGGCGCTCGCCCAGGCGCGGGAACATCTCGTAGGCACCCGCCAGCGCCTCCTCCCGCTCCGGTCGGGACCGGCGCAGCTGGCTCAGCTGCAGGTTCTCCTCCACGGTGAGGGAGGCGAACACCGAACGGCCCTCCGGCGCGTGGGCCACGCCCCGGCGGGCGAGCTTGTAGGCCCGCTCCCCGGTCACGTCGGCCCCCTCGAAGCGCAACGTGCCGCTGGTGGGGGCGAGCAGGCCGGAGCAGACCCGGGCCACCGTCGTCTTGCCCGAGCCGTTGGGACCGATCAGGGCGAGGGAGCGTCCCTCGCGGACCGCGAACGACACGTCGAAGAGGGCCTTGAACGGCCCGTAGGCGGCGCTCACGTGATCGAGCGCCATCACCACGTCGCCGTCGTCGGCGGCGTGGGCCCCGTTGGGGCTGCTCGTCGGGATCGTCGTCATACCAGGTCCCCCAGGTAGGCCTCGCGCACGCGGGCATCGGCGAACACCTCGGCCGTGGGGCCCGAGGCGATGAGCGTGCCCTGGTCGAGGACGTACACCCGGCTCGTCACGCGGTCCACCATCTCGACGTCGTGCTCCACGAGGAGGATGCCAAGGCCCCGCTCCTCCCGCAGCTGCTCCAGCACGTCGGTCATCCGTGCCGTCTCGTCGCGGTCCAGCCCCGACGACGGCTCGTCGAGGAAGAGCAGGCGCGGCTGCGTCATGAGGGCCCGGGCCAGCTCCACCAACCGGCCCCGCCCCAGGGTCATGGCCTCGACGTAGCGGTCGCCGTCGCCCTCCAGGCCCACCTGCGCGAGCGTGGCCCGGGCCCGCTCCAGCTCGTCGGGGCGGGCCCGCCCCTGCAGCGACAGGTCGGCGATCAGCCCCCCCTCGCCGCGCCGAGCCCTGTCGGCCACCAGGAGGTGGTCGAGGACGGTCATGCCCGGGAACAGCTCCATGCGCTGGAACGTGCGACCGATGCCGAGGCGGGCCCGCCGGTGGACCGGCAGGCCCGTGATGTCCACGCCGTCGAACGCCACCTTGCCCCCGTCGGGGTGGAGGAGGCCGCACAGGCAGTTGAAGAGCGTGGTCTTGCCCGCCCCGTTGGGGCCGATGAGGCCGACGATCTCCGCGGGCTCGACGTCGAGGCCGATCCCGTTGAGGGCGGTGATGCCGGCGAAACGCTTCACGATGCCGGTGACCTCGAGCAGGCTCATCGCTCCCCCTTCCCGGCCATGGCGTCCGACGCCACGTCGGCCCCGGTGGCGGCGGGGGCGCCGGTCGCAGTCGCCGGCGCCGGGGCGCGGGCCGCCCGCAGGGCCCGGAGGGCCTCCACGGTCTCGACGCCCCGTACCAGGGAGCGCTTGGTCCACTCCACGATGCCCTCCGGGTGGCGGGCGAAGGTCAGCGACGCCAGGCCGAAGAGGATGTACTGCCACCCCGGCGCGAAGTCCCAGTCGGACAGCCACTGCGGGACCAGCACGAACCCGGCCGCGGCCGCCAGCGCCCCGAGCACGGTCCTGTCGCCCATCGTCACCACGATCACGACCCAGAAGAGGCCGAGGGTGGAGATGAAGTCGCTGGGCTGGGCCGAGCCGTTGAAGGTGGCGAGCAGCCCACCACCGAGCCCGGCGATGGCCGCCGACAGGCCGAAGGCCGTGACCCTGATGCGGGCGGGGTTGATGCCGAGGGAGGTGGCGGCCGCCTCGCTGCCGCGCAGGGCATCGAGGAACCGCCCGACCGTGCCGCTCCGCACCAGCAGCGCGGCCAGGACGACGAGGCCGAGGACGACGGCGGTGAACAGGTAGAAGTCGGGGTCCTCGCCGAGGTCGATGGGACCGATCTCGGGCCGGGGCACGGTCAGCGCCCCGTAGTTGCCGCCGCCCGCCCAGTCGAGCGGGGCGACGATGTTGTCGAACATGAGGCCGAACGCCAGCGTGGCGAGGGCGAGGTAGATGCCGCCCAGCCGCAGGATGGGGAGCGCCAGGATGGCGCCCACGATCCCGGCCAGCACGGTGCCGGCCAGGATGGTGAGGAGCACCGGCACGTCGAAGCGCTCGACGAGCTGGGCGGTGGTGAACGCCCCGACCGCCGCGAAGCTGGCCTGGGACAGCGAGATCATCCCGCCCATCCCGGTGATGACGGTGATGGATAGGAAGATCACCGCCATGATCATCGCCTGGATGACCAGGTGCATCCAGAAGGCGTCGAGGACGGCGTAGCCCACGACCACGGCCACGACGGCGGCGACCACCGTCACCAGCCGGGTGGTCCGCCCCCGGCTGGGAGCGACGTCCAGGGCACGGGGGGGCGGGTCCACGCCGGCCAGCGGGTCCTGCGCCTCCCGCTGGTTGCGCAGGCCCGGCCAGAACAGCAGCAGCAGGAACAGCATCACGAACGGCAGGGACGGCCGCAGGCCCGTGGCCAGGATGCTGTCGGTGGGCAGCGTCCCCGCCGCCACCTGCTGGGCGATGCCCAGGATGATGGCGCCGAGGAACGTGAGGCCGATGTTGGTCAGCTTGCCGAAGGCGGCGGCGGCCAGGGCGGCCACCAGCAGCAACGTGTAGTCCTCGGCCCGGATCTGGGCGAAGAGGGGGGCGAGCAGCACCCCGGCCAGGCCGGCGAACAGGCTGGAGAGGATCCAGCCCAGGCTGCCGACCCAGTCGGCGTTGATGCCGTTGAGCTCGGTCATCCGCGGGCTCTCGACGACCGCCCGCATGCGCAGGCCGATGGCGGTGTAGCGGAACAGGGCGGTGAGGCCCAGGACGACCAGGACGGTGACCACCACGGAGATCAGCTCGTACTGGTAGAGCTCGTAGTCGCCGAAGGTGTAGATCCGGTCGTGGTCGGGAGCGATGCTCGGCGGGTTGTAGGCCGGGTTGGTGCCGAACCACAGCCGGACGAGCTCGGGGATGGCCACCAGCAGGCCCAGCGAGGCGACCAGCTTGGCGATGGGTGGCGCCGTGCGGAGGAAGCGGAACACGAGCCGGTCGAGGACGAGGCCGACGACGGGTCCGGCGACGACCACCGCCACCAGGAAGGCGGGCAGGATCCCCCACTCGTTGCGGGAGCGGGTGTCGTAGTAGATGGCCGCCGAGACGAACGCCTGGGCGCCGAAGGCCAGGTTGAACACCCCCGACGTCTTGTACGTGAGGACCAACCCGATCGCGACCAGCGCGAACACACAGCCGTACGGGATGCCCTCGATCACGTAGCTGACGAACTCGCTCACATCCTCCCCCCTCTCTCTCGACCCTGACGGAGCACCGGTCTCTCGATGTGGATTGCGGCGGGTGCGGGGGCCCTAGGGCCCCCGCACCTCACCTTCTCACTTGCGTGCCGCGGGTTCCTCGGGAATCGCGGTGGCACCGCTCTTGAAGCAGATGAACGGCTTGCCAGGCTCGGTGAAGGCGGGCTTCAGCTTGCCGCCCTCCTCGACCTGCACGATGGCGTTGCACAGGAGAGGCGCAGCCTTCTTGTGCTCGATCGACCAGTCGATGCCGGGCAGGATGCCGTCGGCCGTGTAGTCCTTGATCTTGTTGAGGGACTCGATCACCTTGTCACGGGTGAAGTTGGGGCCGGCACCCTGGAGGCCCTTGACGAACATGTCGGCGCTGAGCCAGCCGGCCAGGCCGATCTCGTTGATCGAGTCCTCCTTGCCGGCGTCCTTCATGGTCTGCTCGAACTCGAGGAGACCCTTGGGCTTCTCGTCCTTCGGCAGCTCGAAGGGGGTGAACTCGATGAGGACGAACGAGCCCTCGAGCACGTCACCCTGCTTCGCCAGGAACTTCTGGTCGTAGGCGTTGGGCAGGAACATGGGGACGGCGAGGCCCTGCTTGCGCATCTCGTTGGCCAGGGTCACGACGCCGTTCTGGTCCATGCAGGTGGCCACGAAGTCGACGCCCTTGTCCTTCATGCGCTTCACCTGCGTGGAGAGGTCGCGCACGCCGAACTCGATGCTGAGGTCCTGGAACGCCAGCTCCGGGGTGTTGTCCATGGTCTTGATGCCCTTGACCAGGCCCTCCCCGCACTCGCGCGACTGGTCCACCGAGTAGGCCGTGACCGCCATCTGCTTGGCGTCGACCTGGTTGGCCATCCAGATGGCGACCTGGAAGGTGTCGGCGCAGTCGGTGCACAGGTAGGAGCCCTTGTCACCGAAGAAGTTGTCGCCGAGCGCCCACTCCTTCTGGATGTTCCACCCGAAGGTGGGGACCCGCTCGTCGGCGAGCCGCTGGGCCCCGTTGAACAGCAGGGTGGCCACGGGCAGGACGGCGAACACGTTGTCACGGGTGAGCAGCTCGTTGATCTTCTGCTGCGAGGCACCCATGGCGTCGTCGTGGCGGGCCACCAGCTCGAGCTTGCGGCCGTACATGCCGCCGGCATCGTTGACGCGGTCGAAGTAGGCGTCGACGCCGTCGAAGGCCGACCCGTAGGGGCCGTTCAGGATGTTGGTCACCGAGGCGAAGCCGCCGACCCGGATGGTGTCGTCGGTGACGCCCGGCTGGTCCACGGGGACCTTCTCGCCGTCGCCCGTCTCGGCCGGCGCGCTGCTGTCGGACGAGCCGCTGTCGGCAGCATCGTCGTCGTCGGAGTTGCCGCAGGCCGCCGTCGTGATGACGGCGAAGACCATCAGCAGCCCAATGAACCGCGTACGCATAAAGACCCCCCAGATCGCGTGGAGCAGACAGTTTGGCGTGTAACCGGCGTCACCCTAGCGCGGCCCCCACTGGACCGAGGTGTCGAACTAACACTCATGTACGCTCGACCCCTTTGCGCCACGGCACGGCGAATGCGCCCGGCGAGCCCGTCGGTACGCGCCGTCGTGCCCGGGCCGCTAGGGACGCCGATGGGGACCGGTCCCGGCGAGTGGTCGCCCGATAGGCTGCGCCCTCGGAGCAACCGGAGGGATGCTGTCGCACGACGCCCACCCGAGGCCACGCCGGTCTCGCTGTCGTCGGCGCCACGCCCAGCCCCGAGCAGAGGTGCACCGAATGGCCACGTTGTCCTTCCCCATCGTCGACGCCGACAACCACTACTACGAGCCCCGCGACGCCTTCACGCGGTACATGGAGCCCGCCCACCGCGACGGGGCGGTCCACGTCCGGCAGGAGCCCGACGGGACGGAGCGGATCTTCGTCGGTGACCGGCCCTTCACCTTCCTCACCCCGCTCTTCGACAACGTGGCACCTCCCGGTTCGCTCCGGGAGATGCTGCGCAACCTGTCCTCGGGGAGCATCTCGGACAACAGCCACAGCCAGCCGATCCAGCCCGAGTACGTCGGCAGCGACGCCCGGCTGCGCACCATGGACCGCCAGGGCGTGGGGCAGGCCCTCCTCCTGCCCAGCCTGGGCGTGTGCGTCGAGCACTTCATGGCCGACCCCGCGCAGACCATGGCCAACCTGCGGGCGTTCAACCGCTGGCTCGACGACGACTGGGGGTTCGCCCGCCAGGACCGGATCTTCGCCGTGCCCCTGCTGTCGCTGCGTGACCTGGGCGCGGCCGTCGAGGAGCTGCGCTACGTCCTCGACCACGGGGCCCGGGTGGTGCACCTCCGGCCCGGCCCCGTCGACGGCCGCTCCCTGGCGGATCCCGTGTTCGACCCCTTCTGGGGCCTGGTGAACGAGAGCGGGGTGGCGGTCGCCTTCCACATCTCCGAGTCCGGCTACAACGAGATGTACTCGACCCGCTGGGGTGAGGAGCCCAACCCCGCCTCGCACCACCAGTCGGCCTTCCAGTGGACCTTCTTCTACGGCGACCGGCCCATCATGGAGACGCTGGGTGCCCTCGTGCTCCACAACCTGTTCGGCCGCTTCCCCAACGTGCGGGTCCTCTCGGTCGAGAACGGCTCGCTGTGGGTCCCCTACCTCATGAAGGCCATGGACAAGATGAAGGGCATGGGCCGCAACGGCCCCTGGCTGGGGGGCCGGGTGGCCGGCCGGCCGAGCGAGATCTTCCGGGAGCACGTCTACGTGTCGCCCTACCACGAGGAGGACATCGTGAGCCTCGCCGGCCTCATCGGCACGGACCGGGTCGTCATGGGCTCGGACTTCCCCCATCCCGAGGGCCTGGCCGAGCCGTCCGACTTCGCCGACGCCCTGGCACCGCTGGGCGACGAGGCGGTGCGCAAGATCATGCGCGACAACGGCCGCAGCCTCATCTCCGCACCGTAGGCGCCGGGCCGGGGGTCCGGCGCCGCCGAGGTGGTCGGCCGGCCCCCCGGGCGGCCGCGGGGTGGTCGGTCCCCAAGGCCGGCCACCCCCGGTGCCTCAGGCGCCGGCCGCGGCCCGCACGGTGGTCCTCTCCGCCGGCACGACTGGCGGCGCCTCCTTCCACGACGCGATGCCGTCCTCCGGCCGCGCCGCCGGGAACCCGTCCTCGTGGACCTCGGCCCAGTGGGCGTGGTTGAGCTGGTGGAGGTGGAAGCAGGCGTTCAGGGAGTTGTAGAAGCCCTGGTTGTCCATCGTCTCGTTGACGGACTCCTTGACGAGCAGGGCCGTCACGGTGGGGAGCTGGGCGATGCGGCGGGCGAAGTCCAGCGTGTCGTCCTCGAGGCGGTCCCGGGCGAAGACCTTGGACACCATCCCCAGGCGGTACGCCTCGTCGACGTCGATGCTGTCCCCCGTCAGCATCAGCTCCTTGGTCTTGCGGGCCCCGAACTCCCACGGGTGGGCGAAGTACTCCAGGCCGCACATCCCCAGCCGCGTCCCCACCACGTCGGCGAAGACGGTGTCGTCGGAGCCGACGATGAGGTCGCAGGCCCAGGCCAGCATGAGGCCGGCGGCGTAGACGGGCCCGTGCACCTGGGCGATGGTGATCTTGCGGAGGTTGCGCCACCGACGGGTGTTCTCGAAGTAGTAGTGCCACTCCTGGAGCATCCGCTTCTCGGTGCCGTCGCGGGTGGCCCCGTTGATCTTCCAGGTCGGGTGGTTGGCGTACTCGTCCACGGCCTGCTTCGAGCCCATGTCGTGGCCCGCGGAGAACAGCGGGCCCGTGCCGCCGAGGATGACGACCCGCACCTGGTCGTCCGCCTCGGCACGCAGGAAGGCGTCCTCCAGCTCGACCAGCATCCCCCGGTTCTGGGCGTTGCGCGCCTCGGGGCGGTCCAGCAGGATCCGGACGATGGTGCCGTCGTCGAAGGTCTCGTACTTGAGGAACTGGTAGTCGGTCATGGGCTTCCCTTCGGGCGGTCTCGGTGTCAGGTGGGTGGCGGGGCCACCCACCTGACACGGGCGTCAGTCAACCTAGCAGTGGGGCCCCACCGCCTGGGAGGAGGCCGGGCGCTCCCCGTGGCCGGGGAGTCGGCGCAGGCGGGCCGCTAGGCGCTGAACTCGAAGTCGGCCAGGTCCGGCGCCGACATGGCCTTGCGGAAGTCCCTGAACGTCCACGGCCACGTGGCGGGGATGCCCCGCTTGTCGAGGTACCAGCTCCGGCACCCCGACATCCAGATCGTCGAGCGGGCCGCCTCCACCCGCCGGGCCTCGAACTGCGTCGTCGCCTCGGCGGTGGCGCTCACCCCGGCCCGCCCGTCCGGCCCGAGGAGGTCGAGGAGCTGGAGGATGTAGTCGATCTGGCACTCGGCCACGTCGATGAGCGAGAAGTTCCCGACCGGGCCGTTCGGCCCGTTCAGCATGAAGAAGTTCGGGAACCCCGGCACCGAGATCGACAGGTACGCCGTCGGCCCCTCGGCCCAGGCGTCGTCGAGGTCCAGGCCGTCGTTCCCCACGACCCGGATGGGTCGCACGAACCGGTCGACCTTGAACCCCGTGGCCAGGACGAGGACGTCGAGCTCGTGGAGGACGCCGTCGGTGGTGCGCACCCCGGTGGGCTCGACCCGCTCGATGCCCTCGGTCACGAGCTCGGCGTTGGGCCGCTGGATGGCGTCGTAGAAGTCGTACGACATGATCAACCGCTTGCAGGCGGCCCGGTAGCTGGGGCGGAGCTTCTCGCGCAGGACGGGGTCGGTGACCTTCTCCTCGAGGTGGGCGCGGCACATGTCCTCGAGCATGTGCATCTCCGGCGAGTCGGCGTTCACGAGGGCGTTGGCGAAGCCGTCGGTGAACTGCTGGGCGTACCCCTCCCGGCGCCGGGCCATCTCGGAGGGATCGCGCCGGAAGGTCTCCCGCTGCGCCTCGCTGTAGGGCGGGTTGGGCTGGGGCATGATCCACTGCGCCGTCCGCTGGAACAGGGTGAAGTGCTCGACCCGGTCGACGACGGCGCTGGTGATCTGCACGGCGGTGGAGCCCGTGCCGATGACGCCCACCCGCTTGCCGTCGATCTCGACGTCGTGGTCCCAACGAGCGCTGTGGAAGGCGTGACCGGCGAACGTGTCGAGCCCCGGCAGGTCGGGGACGTTGGGGTGGTGGAGCACGCCGGTGGCCGCCAGCACCACGTCGGCCGAGTCGTGGCGGCCCCGCGACGTCTCGATCTGCCAGCGCCCGTCGCGGCGCTCGCAGCTCACCACCTCCTCGCCGAAGCGGGTGATCTCGTCGAGGCCGTGCCGGTGGGCCACCCCCTCGAAGTACGACCGGATCTCGGGGCCCGGGGAGAACCGTCGGCTCCAGTCGGGGTTGGGCTCGAACGAGTAGCTGTACAGGTGCGAGGGCACGTCGCACGCCAACCCGGGGTAGGTGTTCTCCCTCCAGGTCCCGCCGTACGTGTCGCCCTTCTCGTAGATGGTCACGTCGTCGAAGCCGGCGCCGCGGAGCTTGACCGCCGACAGGATCCCGGCCATGCCCGCTCCGATGACGATGCAGCGAAGGCTCATGTGGAGACACCCCTCCGATCAGCGGTGCGCGGACGGCCAGTTGCCGCCGTTCGCGTGATCGGACTCGTTCCTACCCTGAGGGAAGGCCGCCGCGCAAATACGTCTTCCCGCGTCCGGGATTCACCACGACGGCCGACCCACGTTCGCGGCCATGGCCCGGCGTAGGGACGAGAATCCGGGGGCAGATCGGCCCTTGTCGTCATGACATGACATCGATGTCAGCAGCAAGTTCTTTCGCGGCTGGTGGCTCGGACTGGTCGCGGGAGGGGACGTCGGGGGCCCTCAGGCCCGGCCGAGGACGGCGCCGCTCGTGGGCAGCCCGGTCCCCGCGGTGACGAGGACGTGCTCGACGCCCTGCACCTGGTTGACCGCCGTCCCCCGGAGCTGGCGGACGGCCTCGGTCACCCCGTTGAGACCGTGGATGTACGCCTCGCCGAGGTGGCCGCCGTGGGGGTTGAGGGGCAGCCGGCCGCCGACGTGGAGGGCGCCGTCGGCGACGAAGTCCTTGGCCTCCCCTCGCCCGCAGAAGCCCAGCTCCTCGAGCTGCATCAGGACGAAGGGGGTGAAGTGGTCGTAGAGGTTGGCCACCTGGACGTCGGCCGGGCCCAGGCCCGACTCGGCCCAGAGCTGGCGAGCCACCACCGCCATGTCGGGCAGGTCGGTCAGGTCGCCGTGGTAGTACCCGGTCATCATCTGCGGCGACGGTCCGGCGCCCTGGGCGGCGGCCACCACCCGCACCGGGGGTTGCCGCAGGTCGCGGGCCCGGTCGGCTCCCGTCACCACCAGGGCCACGCCGCCGTCGCTCTCCTGGCAGCAGTCGAGGAGGCGGAGGACCGGCTCGACGATCCAGCGCGACGCCTGGTGGTCCGCGACGGTGACGGGCCGCCCGTGGAAGTAGGCCGCGGGGTTGGTGGCGGCGTGGTGGCGGGCCGCCACCGTCACGGGGGCGAGGTCGACGTTGTCGACGCCGTACACGTGCATGTACCGCCGGGCGGTCAGGGCGACGTACTGCGCCGGCGTGTGGAGGCCGAACGGCGTGGAGAAGGACATGGCCGGGGGCACCCCGCCGCCGGCGGCGTCGCGGGGCCGCCCGAACCGGTTGCCCGACCGCTCGTTGAGCGCCCGGTAGACCGCCACCGCCCGGGCCGTGCCGGTCGCCACCGCCATGCACGCCAGCTGGAGCGTGGCCACCGCGCCACCGCCCCCGTAGAGCGAGCTGCTGAAGAAGCGCAGCTCGGGCAGACCCAGGTTGCGGGCCACGGTGATCTGGTCGCTGCTGTCGATCGAGAAGGTGACGAGGCCGTCGATCGCCTCCACCGGCAGCCCGGCGTCGGCCGCCGCCGCGGTGATGGCCTCCAGCGCCAGCTGCAACTCGGACCGCCCGGAGGCCTTCGAGAACTCGGTCTGGCCGATGCCGGCGATGGCCACCGGTGCCAGGCTGCCGCTCACGACGACCCCTCCGGCACCAGGCGGAACTGGGGCAGGCGGAAGCCGTCGTGGTCCTCGAGGAACAGCTCGACGGGGGCACCGATCCGGGCGTCACCGGGAGGTGCGCCCCGCAGGTTGGCGACGAGGCGCGGACCTTCCTCCAGCGCCACCAGCACCACCACGTAGGGGTACTCGAACCCGGGGAGCTCCGGGTAGCGGGGCACGATGGCGCTGAAGATCGTGCCCCGGCCGGACGCCGTGACCGTGTCCCACCGCAGCGAGCGGCACGCCGGGCACATCGGCCCCGGGGGGTGGCGGAGCTCGTGGCAGTCCTCGCACCGCTGGATGACCAGCTCGCCCCGGGCCACGCCGTCCCAGAAGGGCGCGGTGTCCCGGTCGGCCCGGGGGGCGGGGGGCGTCACCGCCGGGGGGGGCGGCACCGCCGTCATGCCGCCAACCGCACGGGCACGCAGGTGGGCGACCGGAACAGCGTGCCCCTGATGTGGGGGTCGTCGTCACCGGGATCGAGGTGGATCCCCGGGTACCGGTCGAGGAGGAGCTCGAGGGCCACGCGGGCCTCGATGCGGGAGAGGTGCATGCCCAGGCACGTGTGGGGCCCGTGCCCGAAGGACATCGTGGCCCGGGGCGGGCGGAACAGGTCGAAGTGCTCGGGGTCGTCCCAGCGGGACTCGTCGTGGTTGGCCGAGCCGAGGTGGGCGACCATCCACGATCCGGCCGGGACCTCGACCTCCCCCAGGCGGGTGTCGTGGCGGGCGATGCGGGTCGTGAGGAGCACGGGCGTCTCCCACCGCAGCCCCTCCTCGATGGCGGCGGGGATGAGCGACGGGTCGCCCTGCACGGCGGCGAGCTGGGCCGGGTCGGACAGCAGGGCGAGGAGCACGGTCCCGCTCGACCGGTACGTCGTCTCCACCCCGGCGGGGAGCAGGAGCCGCACGAACGACAGGATCTCCTCGTCGGACAGCCGCTCGCCGTCCAGCTCGGTGACCGCCAGCTCGCTGAGCAGGTCGTCGCCGGGACGGACCCGCCGCTGGTCGATCAGCACCTGGAAGTAGGCGGCCAGCTCCTGCGACGCGGCCCGCGCCCGGGGGACGTCGGCACCACCGTCGATGATGGCCATCGACCACCGCCGGAAGGTCAGCCAGTCCTCACGGGGCAGCCCGAGGATGCCGGCGATGACCCAGACGGGGAACCGGGCCGTGAAGCTGCGGACCAGGTCGACCCGATCCTCGCCCGCGAGGCTGTCGACAAGCTCCTCGACCAGGGGCCTGATGCGCCCGTCGGCCCACGCCTCGAGGATCCTCGGGCGGAAGGCCGGGGCGACCAGCGCCCGGTAGCGGCGGTGCTCGGGCTCGTCCATGCCCACCATGACGTACTCGCCCATGAACTCCTGGTAGAGCAGCTTGGCGCTGGCCGCCGACCACGTGTCGTCGTCCCCGAGGGCGGCGGCCACGTCGTCGTAGCGGTACAGGGCCACGGCGTCGAACCCGGTGTACCGCCGGGTCCAGGCCACGGGGGCCGAGCGCCGGTGCTCGGCCAGGGCCGGGTACGGGTCCCGCTCGTGGCCCGCCAGGGACGAGCCCACGTCCAGCGACATCTCGCCCTCGCCCCCTCCTCCACCCACGGTGCCCCCACCCCCTGTCGGCGTCGCCATGCCGGCCTCAGCCGACGGCGGGGCTGTGCCCGGCGATCACGCCGCCGTCGATGACGAACTCGGCGCCGGTGCAGTAGCTCGAGGCGTCGGACGCCAGGAACAGCACCATGTCGGCGATGTCGCTGGGCGTGCCGAGCCGCCGGAGGGGGACCGAGCGGGCCAGGTCGTCGGCCATGGTGTCCATCGGCTCCCGGATCATGGGGGTGTCGATGTAGCCGGGGTGCACGGAGTTGACCCGGATGCCGTACCGGGCCAGCTCGAGGGCGGCCACCTTGGTGAGGCCCCGCACCGCGAACTTGCTGGAGACGTAGCCCGACAGGCCGGGCATCCCGATGATGCCGTCGATGGAGGAGATGTTGACGATGGCTCCGCCTCCCGCCTCCTTGATGGCCGGGGCGGCGGCCCGCATCCCGAGGTACACGCCGAGCTGGTTCACCGTGATGATCCGCAGGTACTCGTCGACGTCGCCGTCGATGATCGGCGTGTAGCCGGCCACGCCCGCGTTGTTCACGAGGACGTCGAGGCGGCCGAAGGCGTCGGTGGCGGCCCGCACGGCCTCCCCCCAGCTGTCGGGCGAGGTCACGTCGAGGGACACGAACCGGGCGGCGTCGCCGATCCTGCCCGCCAGCTCCTCGCCGGCGTCCTTGAGCACGTCGCCGACCACGACGCGGGCGCCCTCCTCGGCGAACCGCTCGACCTCCCGGCCTCCCTGCCCGCGGGCCCCACCGCTCACCAACGCCACCTTGCCGTCGAACCGGCCCATCGGCACCTCCCCCACGTCTGCGTCCCGGGGCCATCCCCGTGTGACATCTGCGTCATGTTTGCACAGCGGGGACCGGCCCGGGAAGCCGCGCCGGCGGGGCGGGCCGGCCCGCCGCGCCGGTCAGGCGGGGACGGGAGGGATCCCCGGGTTCGACACGACCCGCACCTCCCCCGCCAGCGACTCGTCGGTGGCCAGCTCGACCACGACCTCGGCCACCTCGTCGGGGGTCAGCCGCTCGAGGCCGGCGATCATGTCCGACATCCACGAGGCCGGTCGCAGGCCGTCGCCGCTCTTGGCCAGGATGTCGGTGTCGACCACGCCGGGGAGCACGGCGTTGACCCGGATGCCGTCGCTGGCGCGGAGGCGGGCGCACGACCGGGTGAAGAGGGCGACGGCGGCCTTGGTCGCGGCGTAGACCGGGTCGTCCGGCATGGGCACGAGCGCGCCCATCGACGCGGTGTTCACGATGGCACCACCACCGCGACGGCGGAGCCGGGGAACGGCCAGCCGGGTGCCCACGAGGACGCCCGTGACGTTGACCGCCACCACCCGGGCGATGCGCTCGGGCGAGGTCTCCGGCCAGGTGGGCTCGCCGCTCATCAGCCCGGCGTTGTTGTGGAGGACGTCGACGCCGCCGAAGGCCTCCTCGGCCGCGGCCAGGAGCGCCTCCAGCTGGCCCGGGTCGGCGACGTCGGTGGGCACCGCCCGGGCGACGCCGCCCTCCTCGGCGATCCGTCGGACCGTGTCGGCGCCGGCGGCGGCGTCGACGTCGGCGACGACGACCGCCGCTCCCCCACGAGCCAGGGCCCGGGCGCTGGCCCGGCCGATGCCCGTGCCCGCGCCGGTGACCACCGCGACCTTCCCGTGCAGCTCCATGGTCGTCACTGGGCGGTGAGGCCGCCGTCGACCACGAACTCCGACCCGGTGCAGTACGCGCTCTCGTCGGAGGCGAGGAACAGGACGAGGTTGGCCACGTCCTCGGGACGACCGCACCGTGGCAGCGGGTTGCGCTTGAACAGCGCGTCGAGGTCGACGTCCTCGGCCATGCCGGCGTCCAGCCGCAGCATGGGCGTGTCGACGCCCCCGGGGTGCACCGAGTTGACGCGGATGCCGCGCGATCCCAGCTCGATGGCGGCCGCCTTGGTCATGCCCCGCACCGCGAACTTGGTGGCGACGTAGGCGGTGAAGCCCGGCGTCCCCACCAGCCCGTCCACCGAGGAGATGTTGACGATCGAGCCGCCGCCCCGCTCGGTGAGGAGGGGGGCGGCGGAGCGCATGCCCAGGAACACCCCGAGCTGGTTGACCGACACCACCCTCATGTAGTCGTCGACGCCCGTCTGCTCCAGGGGCCGGATCAGGAGGATGCCGGCGTTGTTGACCAGGACGTCGAGGCCCCCGAACGCCTGGCGGGCCGTGTCCATGGCCGCGGCCCAGTCCGCCTCGCTCGACACGTCGAGGTGGGTGTAGGCCCCGGAGCCGTCCAGGCTGTCGGCCACCGCCCGGCCCTCGTCGTCGAGGACGTCGGCCACGACCACGCGGGCCCCCTCCTCGACGAAGCGCCGTGCCTCGACCGCGCCCTGCCCCCGGGCCGCACCCGTGATCAGCGCCACCTTGCCATCCAACCGTGCCATCTCGACCCCACTCCCCTGCGGTGCCCGTTGCGACGCCCGCCGGGCGGACGCTACTCGGCCCGCCGGCGGCGACCGGTGGCGAGCCCATCGGTCCACCTCGGCGGCGACGGGCGGCGGGCCCGTCGGTCGACCCGGGGTCCGGCCGGCGGCGTGCTAAGACGGGCGCCCGCCGTCAGGACGTGGAGGTCACGTGGCCACAGCTGGGCATGCAGCCGGCGCCGACGCGCCGTCGCACGAGGTGCCCCCGCGCCGGGCGGCGCTGGCGGGCCTGCGAGTCTGCGACTTCACGGGCCAGCTGGCGGGAGCCGGCGCCACCCGGTTCCTGGCCGCCATGGGGGCCCAGGTGATCCGCGTCGAGGACCCGGTGCGCCGGGGCGGGTGGGACATCCTGCGGGGCGCCCCGCCCTTCGTCGACGAGCGCCGGGGCATCGAGCTCGGCGGTGCCTTCAACAACCACAACGTCGAGAAGCTCGGCGTCACCGTCAACCTCCGCACCGAGGCGGGGCGCCGGCTCGCCCGCCGGCTGCTGGCCGTGTCCGACGTGCTGACCGAGAACTTCGCCGCCGGGGTGATGGACCGCCTCGGCCTCTCCTACGACGAGGTGCGGGCCGTCAGGCCCGACATCGTCTACGTCGCCAACTCCGGCTTCGGGGCCACCGGGCCCTACGCGCCCTTCAAGACCTGGGGTCCGATCGTCCAGGCCTGCTGCGGCCTCACCTTCGAGTCGGGCCTGCGCGACCTGCCCACCGCCGGGTGGGGCTTCTCCTACATGGACCACCATGGCGCCAGCTTCATGGCCATCGCCGTGCTGGCCGCGCTCGTCCACCGGAACCGCACCGGCGAGGGGCAGTACGTCGACATGTCCTGCACCGACGCGGGGGCCACCCTCACCGGTCCCGAGCTGCTCGACTTCACGGTCAACGGGCGTCCCCTCCGTCGGCCGGGCATGCCCGACAGCAACCACAGCACCTCGCCGGCCATGGCCCCCCACAACATCTACCCGGCCGCCGGCGACGACGCCTGGGTGGCCATCGCCTGCCGGGACGACGCCGACTGGGAGCGCCTCGCCGGCGCCGTGGGCGAGGGATGGGCCCGCCAGCCCCGCTTCGCCACCCTGGCCGGGCGCATGGGCGCCGAGGACGACCTCGACCGCGCCGTCGCCGGGTGGACGGCGGGGCGCGACCGCTTCGCCGTCGCCGGGCTGCTGCAGCAGGCGGGTGTGCCAGCGGCGGCCGTGACCCGCCCCGAGGACCGCATCGAGCACGACCCGGCCACCGCGGCGTGGGGCCTGTGGCCCGTGGTCGAGCACCCGGAGATGGGACGGGTCCGGGTGGACGGCATCCCCGTGCACCTCTCGGCCACGGACTGGCGCATCGAGCGGGCCGCCCCCCTGCTGGGCCAGCACAACCGCGAGGTGTTCTGCGGCATCCTCGGGCTCGACGAAGGCGAGCTGGCCGCCCTCCGGGCCGAGGGGGTGGTGTGATGCCGGCCGCACCGGGCGGCGGGCCCCTCGCCGGCATCCGGGTGGTGGAGCTGGCCAGCGAGCACGCCGCCTTCGCCGGCAAGCTCCTCGCCGGGCTCGGCGCCGACGTCGTCGTGGTCGAGCCACCGGGCGGCCACGCCTCCCGGGCGTTCGGTCCCTTCGCCGACGACCGGCCGGGGCCCGAGCGGAGCCTGTGGTGGTGGCACTACAACGCCGGAAAGCGCGGCGTGGTGCTGGACCTCGAGGCCGAGGGGGAGCTGCTCCGGCGGCTCGTGGCCGGCGCCGACGTCGTCCTGGAGGGCGAGCCGCCCGGCCGCCTGGCGGCGCTGGGGCTCGACCACGACGTCCTGCGGGCCGGCGAGGAGGGGCTCATCTGGGTCTCGGTGACGCCCTTCGGCCGGGACGGCCCCCGGTCGGGCGAGGTCGCCACCGACCTGACGGTGCTGGCCGGCGGCGGCCCGGTGTGGAGCTGCGGGTACGACGACCACTCCCTGCCGCCCGTCCGGGGCGGGGGGAACCAGGGCTACCACACGGCCTCGCTGTGGGCGGTCATGGCGACCCTCACCGCGGTGGTCAATCGCGACCTCGGGGGGTCCGGGCAGCACCTGGACGTGAGCATGCACGCCGCCGCCAACGTCACCACCGAGGCGGCCACCTACGAGTGGCTAGTGGCCGGCAGGACGGTGCAGCGCCAGACCGGCCGCCACGCCGCCGTGACACCGTCGATGAACGTCAACGTGGTCGCCGCCGACGGCCGGGGCATCACCTCGGGCGTGCCGCCCCGCACCGCCGAGCAGTTCCGCCGGGTGCTCGGCTGGCTCGACGAGCTGGGGCTCCGTGACCAGGTGGACGACGAGGTCTTCCTCGAGATGGGGACGCAGATCGAAGGGGTGCTGCCCCTGTGGGAGGTGGGCGTCGACCCCGAGCTCACGGCCATCTTCGCCGCCGGGCGCCAGGCGCTGACGGTCATCGCCACCCACCTGCCCGCCGAGGAGTTCTTCGTGCAGGCCCAGCGCCTGGGCCTGGCCTGCGGCGCCATCCTGGCGCCCGAGGAGGTGATCGGCAACGAGCACTTCGTTGCCCGCGGCTTCCCCGTCCCCCTCCCCCAGTCCGAGGTGGGGCGCGACGTGGTCCACCCGGGCGCCCCGTTCCGCATGTCGGCGACCCCGTGGCGGCTGTCCCGTCCCGCGCCGCGGCTCGGCGAGCACGACGCCGAGGTCCTCGGCCCGCTGTGGGCGCCGGCCCGGCGCCCCGGCTGACCGGCCGCCCGCATGTCGGCGACCCCGTGGCGGCTGTCCCGTCCGGCGCCGCGGCCCGGAGGAGTCGCTCGGCGCCCTGCCGCCCTGGCCTGACCGTGCGGTGCCCGTGACATACTGGGCCCGGTCCGGGCCCAGAGTTTGCCCGGGCCGACGACCACGGCCCGGGGGATGTGGCGATGAGCGATCCGCGAACCGAAGGTGCGGTCGCTCGCGCCCCTGGCCCGGCCCGTCTCGACGTCGTCGTGGTGGGAGCCGGCCTGGCCGGGCTGTACGCGCTGCACCGGCTCCGGGGGCTCGGGTTCAGGGTGCGGGTGCTGGAGGCGGCGGGCGGCGTGGGCGGCACCTGGTACTGGAACCGCTACCCGGGTGCCCGCTGCGACGTCGAGAGCCTGCAGTACTCGTACTCGTTCTCGCCCCAGCTCGAGCAGGAGTGGGAGTGGACCGAGAGGTACCCCGGGCAACCGGAGCTCCTGCGCTACGTCGAGCACGTCGCCGACCGGTTCGACCTGCGGCGTGACGTCCAGCTCGACACCCGGGTGCGCTCGGCCGTCTTCGACGAGTCGGCAGGGGCCTGGACCGTCACCACCGACGCCGGCGAGCACCTGACGGCGACGTACTGCGTGATGGCGACGGGGTGCCTGTCCGTGCCCAAGCACGTCGACATCCCGGGGGCCGAGCGCTTCGAGGGGGAGACCCACCACACCGCCCGGTGGCCGCACGAAGGCGTCGAGGTGCAGGGCAGGGACGTGGCCGTGATCGGGACGGGGTCGTCGGGCATCCAGCTCGTCCCGGTGGTGGCACGGCAGGCCCGCCACCTCACGGTGTTCCAGCGCACGCCCAACTACAGCCTGCCGGCGCGCAACGCCCCCCTCGACCCCGCGGTGCAGGCGTCGGTGAAGGCGCGCTACGGCGCCCTGCGCCGGGCGGCACGGCAGTCCCGCGGCGGGGTCGCCGTCACCCCTCCCCGGAGCGCCGCGCTGTCGGTGGGGGCGGACGAGCGCGCCCGCGCCTACGAGGCCGCATGGGCGGCGGGCAGCCTGGTGGCGATGTCCTCGACGTTCACCGACCTGCTCACCGACGAGGGGGCCAACGAGACCGCGGCCGAGTTCGTGCGGGCCAAGGTCCGTGCCACCGTCCGGGACCCCGGCGTCGCCGAGAGCCTGGCCCCGACCGGCTATCCCTTCGGCACCAAGCGGCCCTGCCTCGACTCGGGGTACTTCGAGACGTTCAACCGGCCCAACGTCACGCTGGTCGACCTGCGGCGCACCCCGATCACCGAGATCACCTCCACGGGCGTCGCCACCACCGCCGGCCACCACCCCGTCGACGTCATCGTGCTGGCCACGGGCTTCGACGCCATGACGGGCGCCCTGTCCGCCATCGACGTGCGGGGGCGGGGCGGGCGGAGCCTGCGCGAGGCCTGGGCCGGCGGACCCCGCACCTACCTCGGCCTGGCCGTCGCCGGCTTCCCCAACCTCTTCCTCGTCACCGGGCCCGGCAGCCCGTCGGTCCTGAGCAACATGGTCGTGGCCATCGAGCAGCACGTCGACTGGATCGCCGACTGCCTCACGTCCCTGCGGTCCCGCGGCCTCGGCACCGTCGAGCCCACCCCGGCCGCCCAGGACGCCTGGGTCGCCCACGTGGGCGAGGTCGCCTCGTCGACGCTGTACCCCCGGGCCGACTCCTGGTACATGGGGGCCAACGTGCCCGGCAAGCCTCGGGTGTTCATGCCCTACGTGGGCGGCCTCGACACCTACACCTCCACCTGCGACCGGGTGGCCGCCCACGGGTACGAGGGCTTCGCCGTCGGCACCTGACCGGTCACCCCCCCTCCGCCCCCCGGCCCCACCAACGACCCCAGGGAGAACGCCCATGGACACGAAGGACATGATCCTCGTCAGCGTGGACGACCACGTCGTCGAGCCGCCCGACCTGTTCGAGGGACACCTGCCCCACCGCTACATGGAGCAGGCGCCCCGCAACGTCACGACCGACGACGGGGCCGACGTCTGGGTGTTCGAGGGGGTCACGCTGCCCAACACGGCCCTGAACTCGACGGCGGGGCGCCCCCCCGAGGACTACAGCGTCGAGGCCACCTCGTACTCGGAGATGCGCGCCGGCTGCTACGTCATCGACGAGCGGGTGCGGGACATGAGCGCCAACGGCGTGCTGGGCTCGATGTGCTTCCCGTCGTTCCCCCAGTTCTGCGGCCAGCTCTTCGCCCGCGCCTCGGACAAGGAGGTCGGCCTGGCCCTGGTGCAGGCCTACAACGACTGGCACATCGACGAGTGGTGCGGCACGCACCCCGGCCGCTTCATCCCCCTCGCCCTGCCCCCCCTGTGGGACCCGGCGCTCATGGCCGCCGAGGTGCACCGGGTGGCGGCCAAGGGGTGCCACGCCATCACCTTCTCCGAGAACCCGTCGCGGCTCGGCCTGCCCAGCCTGCACAGCGACCACTGGGACCCGTTCTGGTCGGCGTGCTGCGACGAGGAGGTGGTGGTGTGCCTGCACCTCGGCTCGTCCTCGCAGATGCCCGTCACCGCCTCGGACGCCCCCATCGAGGTGATGATCGCCCTCTCGCCGGTGAACCTGCTCCACGCCGCCACCGACCTGCTGTGGTCGCCGGTGCTGCGGCGGTTCCCCACCATCAGGTTCGCGCTCTCCGAGGGCGGCATCGGCTGGATCCCCTACTTCCTCGAGCGGGCCGACTGGACCCACGAGCGCCACCACCGCTGGACCGGTCAGAGCTTCGGCGGGAAGCTGCCCAGCGAGGTGTTCCGCGAGCACGTCATCACCTGCTTCATCGACGACCCCGTCGGCCTGAGGAACCGCCACCAGATCGGCGTCGACTCCATCACCTGGGAGTGCGACTACCCGCACCCCGACACCACGTGGCCCACCGCCCCCGAGGCGCTGGCCCCGAGCCTGGTCGGCATCCCCGACGACGAGGTCGACAAGATCACGCACCTCAACGCCATGCGGCACTTCCACTACGACCCCTTCGCCCACCGTCCCCGGGAGCGCTGCACCGTCGGCGCCCTGCGCGACGAGGCGGCCGACGTCGACGTGGCCCTGCGGAACCTGGTGCGGGAGGGACGCCGGGAGAGCCCGCGGAACCCGGTGACGACCGCTCGGGACATGGGTCTGGGGGCCAAGGGCGAGATCGGCTCGCGGCCCACCGAGCTGGCGGGCCGGTCCCTGGTCGGAGGCGACGCCGGGCGGTGAGCAGGGTCCCCGCCGCCGAGCGGGCCCGCCACCGGTGGCCGGCGTCCCGGGCCGTGCGCCCCGGGGCGCCGGCCCACGGCGCCGGGCGGTACCGTGCCTCGTCCTGTCGTCCGACACGGGGGAGCTGATGAGGACCGACATCTGCGACACCTTCGGCATCGAGTACCCCATCTTCGCCTTCAGCCACTGCCGCGACGTCGTGGCCGAGGTCAGCCGGGCCGGCGGGATGGGGGTGCTGGGCGCCGTGGGGCTGTCGCCCCGCCGGCTGGAGATCGCGCTCGACTGGATCGACGAGCACGTCGACGGCCACCCCTACGGCGTCGACGTCATCATGCCGGCCAGGTCGGCCGACACCGGCGAGCGCGACCTCCGCAAGCAGCGGGTCGACCTCACCTCGATGATCCCCGACGGCCACGTGCGCTTCGTGGAGGAGGTCCTCGATCGCCACGGGGTGCCGCCGCTGCCCGACGAGCCCCGCGGGCCGGGCCAGGTCCTGGGCACCGGGGCCAGCACCTTCCCGCTCCTCGACGTGGCGCTGGCCCACCCCACCGCCCTGGTGGTCAACGCCCTCGGCCCGCCGCCGCCCGAGGTGCTCGAGAGCGCCCACGCCCAGGGCGTGAAGGTGGGCGCCCTGGCGGGGAGCGTGCAGCAGGCGGTGCGGCACCGGAACGCCGGTGTCGACCTGGTGGTCGCCCAGGGCACCGAGGCGGGGGGCCACACCGGTGACGTGGCGACGATGGTGCTCGTGCCCGAGGTGGTCGACGCCGTCGGCCCCCTCCCCGTCCTCGCCGCCGGGGGCATCGGCACCGGCCGCCAGATCGCCGCCGCCCTCGCCCTGGGGGCGTCGGGCGTGTGGACCGGTTCGCTGTGGCTCACCGTGGCCGAGTCGGACACGTCGCCCATGGTGGTCGACAAGCTCCTGGCGGCCAGCTCGCGCGACACCGTGCGGTCGCGGTCCATCACCGGGAAGCCCGTCCGCCAGCTCCGCACCGCGTGGACCGAGGCCTGGGACGCCCCCGACGCCCCCCAGCCGCTCACGTGGCCGTTGCAGACCATGCTCACCGGTCCCGCCCTGGCCCGCATCGAGCGGGCGAGGTGCACCGAGCTGGCGGGCACCCCGGTGGGTCAGATCGTGGGCCGGATGACCAGCGTGCGGACGGCCCGCCAGGTGATGTTCGACCTCGTCGACGAGTTCGTCGACGCCGCCCGCCGGGTGGGCGACCTCGCCGGGGACCCCACGACGACCTGAGCAGCACGACGAGTGGGCCGTCGCCCGGCGCTACATGGCCGCCGAAGGCCTCGCCAAGGCCCGCCTCCGCATCATCGACCGCGCCCTCGAGGAGGTGACCACCCACGAGCTGAGCGAGGTCATGTAGAACATCGATCGAGGCTGACGCGGTGACCGTCAGCTACACCACCGCCTGGGGCGTGACCGCGGTCGACCACTTGCCGTCGCACGGCGCATGGACGAGGTTGACGACGAGCACATGGGTATGCAGCTGCGGATCGCCCCTCCCGTGACGTCCGGTGACGGAACGCAGCTGCGACGAACCCGTCACCCTCCACGACCTCCTTGCCTCCATGCCCGCGACGGCCGCGACACGCCTCGGCCTCGAAGGCCGCAAGGGCGGCCTCGACAGCAGCGTCGTGGGCTTCGCGGACCTGGCGGCGCACCTCCGGCGATCCCAACGCATACAGGAGGCTCACCGACTTCGGATCCGAGAACGTGCAGTCCCAGCCGACCCTTCGCTGCCGACCCTGCGGGCGGAGGAGCCACGTCCTGTCCGGCGCCTGGCCGTCGAACACGGCACGGAGGTGCCCTTCCCTGACCCGCCCGGTGAGGCCGAGGCTTGACGCCGCCTTGCCGAGCCACTGACCCGGCGCTTCGTTCGCCTGCGTGTAGTACTCCTCGGCGCCCTTGGCGACCGAACTCATGTAGTAGGACACCCGGTTCGCGCCGAGGTTGCCGATGGTCAGCACGGCTCCGCCTCCCCGTCCGCGATGCCGGGCCGGGATGACGAGGGCACCCATGGTGCAAGTGCGTCATCTGCCCGTTGAGATGGGGTCGTGAGCGCTTGCTTCGTCGTCGGGACTCGTCGCGCGAGGGGCGTGCGGTCGTCGCTCCGCGTCGAGCGCGTGCGCTCGTCGTCGCGCGTGGCGCGTGCGGCATGCGTGTCGTCGTCGTGGCGCTCGTCGCGTGTGAGCGCGTGGATCGTGTCGGGCTCGACTGCGCGGTCTCGCTCGGGCGATCTGGCCGGGGCGTCTGTCTGTTCCATGCCCCGATAAGGCCCAGCGCCCCGATCCTTCTCACCCGGCGCTCGGTCGACCTCTTGCCCACGGCGCCCGGTCACCATCCCGAACCACGTCGCCAGGTCGCCCGAGCAGTTGCGACACTGGGCCAATGGCGGACGAGCACCATCCCCCGCACGAGGGCGTCCTCAGCTTCGGCGAGCCCGGTGAGGACATCGAGCTCTATGAAGGGGAAGCGCTCCTCGGCGGCGACGCTGTCGGCCGGGTTCGGATCTGGCTACCGATGACGCGCGGGCTCCAAGTGAAGTGGCGAGCCCTGGATCCACCTCACGGCCACCTCAGTCTCGGTCGCCAGACCCTTACGATCGAACACCCTCAGCTCGGGACGGCGGAGCTACCGGCAGACGTCAACCACAGCGACGGCTGGGGCGCGAGCCCTGAGGCGAACCTCGGCACCGCGGACGACCTCGTCCGGGTGGTAGTGCACTGGCTCAACCTGCCGATCATCCTCCCGGCCGATGTGCTCGCCAACGACGCCGGAGCGTGGGCCGGTCGCTTGGAGTTCGACTCCTGTGGCTGGCACTTCACGATGGACAGTCGGCCAGACCACTGGGAGGCGCTGCAACTCGCGAATAGAAGCGACGAGCAGTATCTGATGACCCACGTGGGCGAGATGAGAAGAGTTGACGGATCTTCGTTCGACACGGCGACTGCGGCCGACGCACTGTTTGGATGGCAGGCCGCCCTGTCGTTCGCGCTGGGTCGCTGGGTCGCGCCAGCCGTACCCGTTGGGTTCGACGGACACGGGCGACGGATCTGGGAGCAATGGGCGCCATGGAGATGCGACACCGTGCGCGGATACGAATCCTGGTGGGACACCCACACCGGCGACGACCTCGCAGAGTTCGTCGCCGCCTACCTACGCGCGTACCTCGACGGGACCCAACATGACGAGGTGCGGATGGCCGCAATGCACGTGATCACAGCGAACCACGCAGGCACCACGACCGAGGGCAAAGTCATGCTCGCCCAAGCTGGGCTCGAGTACCTCGCATGGGTACGACTTGTGTTGTCCGGACAGATGTCGCGGAAGGAATACAGAGAGAAGGACGCCGCAGCGCGACTGCGGCTGCTCCTCCAAGAGGCACAGGTCGACACAACCGTGCCAGATGCTCTGCCAGGACTGCGCGAGCTCGCTTGCGAGCACGGCTTCGACGGACCGTCAGCTACGGCCTGGGTGCGCAACCGCCTCGTCCACCCGAAAGACGCCGGCGAGCCGTACCGCATCGAGGGTCTCGTTTGGCAGACTGCCCAGCTGCTGCTCGAGTACGGCGAGCTGCTCGTCCTGCACGGGCTTGGCTACAAGGGCCGGTACATGCACCGGTATCCGCCCCATCGATGGGCGCACAGCAGCGAGTACGTGCCGTGGGCTAGTCAATAGGGGCGTCGTGAACCGCCCTGGGTTCGTTGGAGGCTCCAGACCTTGGAAACGAGGATGGAGTCATGCCGATGGAGAAGTCCTCTGGGAGGCCGACGACGCGTCGGTACAGCGATGGTGAGAAGGCCGACGCGGTGCGGCTGGTCCGCCAGCTGCGCAAGGAGCTCGGCACTGAGCATGGGACGGTGCAG
>DASUJB010000100.1:0-11657 GCA_036279475.1 Acidimicrobiales bacterium
TGGCCGCCTCGCCGGCGACCCGCTCCTGCTGGTCCCGGCGGGCCGGGGCGACCTCGCAGATGCCACTCCGGCGTGGGCGGAGACGGCCTGGGCCCCGGTCGGACCCGCTGCCCCGCGGTGCGCCTAGGGCTGGTCGTCGACGGCCTCGACCGCCTCGTCGAGGGCGGCGGCAGCAGAGGCGACGGTCTCGGTCACCGGGACGATGCGGTCGAAGCCGGTGGTGTGCAGCAGGCGGGTGAGCGTAGGCCGGCTGCACGCCACGGCCACGTCACCGCCCGCCTCCCGGGCGCGGCGGATGCCCCCGATCAGCGCGCCCAGCCCCGCCGAGTCCATGAACGGCACCGACGACAGGTCGATCAGCAGGTAGCGCTGGTCGGCGAGCTCGCCCAGCGCATCGCGGAACTGCCCGACGGTGTAGGCGTCGAGCTCGCCGACGGGCCGGCAGACCGTGTAGCTGTCCGCCTCGTCGAGCTGGATGTCGAGCACAGCATCTCCTCCTGGGACCCGTGGGGCGATCGTAGCGGCGGTCGGCACGCCGCTCCGGCACGGAAACGCCACTGGAACGGCCGTCACGGCGGCGTCACATGGCGGCACACCACGTGCCGGGGCGCCACGGCGGGCTCCGGCCGCGGCGACCGGGCGGGCTAGCCTCCCCGGTCGTGCCCGACGTGCTGATCGCCACCGACGCCGACTGGATCTTCGACGACGTCGACGCCGCGTTGTCCGACGAGCAGACGCGGGTCCTGCGGGTCCGCAAGGGCAGCGACGTCAGCGCAGCCGTGCAGGCGACGCACCCCGAGATCATCATCCTGGACCTGCAGATCGGCAACATGGGAGGCGTGGCCACCGCCCTCAACCTCCAGCAGGAGTTCGAGGTGGGCACCACCCCGGAGGCGCCGATCCTCCTGCTGCTCGACCGGCCGGCCGACGTGCCGATGGCCCGCCGGTGGGGTGTCCAGGGGTGGCTGGTGAAGCCCCTCGACGCCTTCCGCCTGCGCCGGGCCGCCCGGGCACTGCGGGCGGGCGGCACCTACGAGGAGCCCTCGGGCCTGGCCGTCTGACCCGCCGTCCCGTGGCCGCGTGGTCGTCGGGACGCGATGTCGGAGGCCGGGGCCACAGCGGGTACAGTCGCGTCCCCGCGGACGGGTGGTGGCTCAGCTTGGCAGAGCGCTGCGTTCGGGACGCAGAGGTCGGGAGTTCAAATCTCCCCCACCCGACAGGGGAGAGAGGGCCTGGTCACAGGCCCTCTCTCCGCGTACCGGGAGCGTCGCCCGCGGGGGCCCGCCGGGCCACCGCGGGCGGTCGACCGCCCGCCACAATGGTGGGCATGGCCACCGACGTCCCCACCTCCCGCCCGCCGACCGACCAGCCGGTCCCGACCGGAGCCACGGCTCCGTCGACCGGGCACCCGGGGCCGGTCTTCCTCTACGACGGCGACTGCGCCTTCTGCACCACGTGTGCCCGGTTCATCGAGCGTCGCATCCCCACCACGGCCGAGGTCCTCCCCTGGCAGCACGCCGACCTCGCGGCGCTGGGGGTCGACCAGGCCGACGCCGAGGAGGCCGTCGTCTGGCTGGAGCCGGGTGGGACCAGGGCCACCGGCCCCGAGGCCATCGCCGAGCTGCTGGTGGACGCCGGCTCCGCCTGGCGGCCGCTGGGGCGGCTGCTGCGCCTCCGGGGCGTGAGCCGGTTGGCGTGGCCCGTCTACCGGTGGGTGGCCCGCAACCGCCACCGCATGCCCGGGGGGACGGCGGCGTGCTCCCTGCCCCAGGCCGAGCGCGACCGCGGCGCCGGCTGAGCCCCCATCGACCACCTGCCGTGGCGGCGACGTCGTGGTGAGCTCCGGAGGCCTCGTCCCGTGAGCCCTCCGAGCGGCCGCCCGCCCCGCGTGCCCGCCGCTCCCGGTCGGCGAGCGGCCGGCGCTGGCGGCCACGTGCCCGCCGCGGCCACACCCCGCTCGCGGCCGTGCGCCCACCCCTGGCTGCCCTCCCTGTACCTCACGGCTCTGGTCGCCCTGTCGGTGGCCGCCTCGGTGGCGGGATCCCGGATCCTCCTGGTGGTGGACGAGCCGGTCCAGCGGTGGGTCGAGGGGCACCGCACGGCCGTGCTCGACGACGTGTTCCGGACCGTCACGTCGCTGGGGGCCGGGGTCCCGGTGGTGGTGGCGGGCACGGCCCTGGCCCTGGTCGCCTGGCGTCGGTCCCCGGGCGTCGGCCTGGCCGTCCTGGCCGTGACGCTGGCCCGGCCGGTGGTGGTGACGGTCCTGAAGGCGGTGATCGGTCGCCAGCGACCGGACCTCGATCCGTTGGTGCCGCGCACCGGGCCGTCGTTCCCCAGCGGCCACGTGGTGGCGGCCATGGTGCTGTGGGGCGCGGTACCGTGGGTGACCTCCCTCCACACCCGCCGCCGTGAGCTGTGGTGGGCCGCCGTCGCCCTGGCCACCGTGGTGGTGGGGGCCGTGGCCGCCAGCCGTGTCTACCTCGGCGTCCACTGGCTCTCCGACGTGGTGGGCGGGGTCATGGTCGGTGCCGCCCTCCTCGCCGCGGGGCGAGCGGTCGCCCGTGCGGGGCTGCCGGCCCGCGGGAGCGGCCCCGGCTCGGGGCCGCTCCCGGCCCCCGACCGCGGCCGGGGTCAGCGAGGGACCAGCACCGCGGTGACCGGCAGGTGGTCGGAGATCGAGGCCAGGCACCGGAAGCCGTCGTCGCCGACCCGGGGAACGCGGATGTCGACGACCTCCAGCCCTGAGGTGGCGTAGACGTAGTCGAGGCGCTGCACCGGCGGGTCGCTGGTGCCGCGGTGCCAGTCCCGCCAGTTCGTGGGCCACGGCTCGGGATCCCCGGCGGGCACGCGGTGGACCTGCCACCCGTCGAGCAGGCCGGCCGCTGCCAGCTGGCCGTGCACGGCGCCGCCGGGGCGCTCGTTGAGGTCCCCCGCCACCACCACCGGTCCGGTCCGGTCGGCGACGATCGCCACGACCGCCGCCGTCTCCGCCGCCCGCAGGCCGGGTTGGCCGTGAGGTGTCAGGTGCACGTTGAGGAGCGTCCACCCGGGGCGGTC
This sequence comes from Acidimicrobiales bacterium, assembly GCA_036279475.1. GTDB lineage: Bacteria > Actinomycetota > Acidimicrobiia > Acidimicrobiales > VFJN01 > ZC4RG19. The sequence goes on from DASUJB010000100.1 coordinate 3,058, forward strand.
CCCGACCGTGGCGACCTGGAGGAGGCGCCGCCGCCAGCTCCACGGCCGCCACCGGTGCGACAGGGCCAAGGCGTGGCCCTCCACCGGCAGGGTGACCCCGATCACGGCCATGCCCTCCGGCCGGGTGCGGAGGGGCCAGTGCTTGAACGCCCACAGGCACGAGCGGGCGCCGAGCTCGCCGGCGATGCGGCGGGCCTGGTGCCGTTGCACCTCCTGCAGCGCCACCACGTCGGCGCCCTCGGAGCGCAGGTGGGCCGCCACCGCCGCCGTGTCCGGCCCGGCACTGCCCTTCAGGTTCCAGGTGACCAGCTCCGTGGGCACCTCGGGACCGTAACCGTCGACGGCCCGGGCCGGCGCCCATGGGGCAGCGAACCGCCGGTCGGCCCGGCGAGGACCGGTCCGACCGGGCGGGCGCGCCGGCCGGCCCGCGTACGATCGGGGCGTGCCCGAGGCCGACAGTGCGACGTTGCGCCACGACCTCGTCGAGAGGCTGCGCGGCCGCGGCTACCTGCGGGACGACGCCGTCGCCGGCGCGTTCGCGGCCGTGCCCCGCGAGCTGTTCCTCGCCAGCCACGCCGAGCGGCACGGCGTGGCCGACGTCTACCGCGACGACGCCATCGTGACCCGTCGCGATGCGGCCGGCGCCCCGACCTCCTCCTCCTCCCAGCCGGCCATCATGGCCCGCATGCTGGAGATGCTCGGTGTGGGGCCGGGCGACCGGGTGCTCGAGGTCGGAGCGGGCACCGGCTACAACGCCGCCCTGCTGGCCCACCTCGTCGGCGACCGGGGCGCGGTGACCTCGGTCGAGCTCGACGCCGACGTGGCCGTCGACGCCCGGCGGGCGCTGCTCGCCGCCCGGTCGCCGGCACGAGTGGAGGTGGGCGACGGGACCCGGGGTTGGCCGGGGGCGGCGCCCGTTGACGCCGTGGTGGTCACGGCCAGCACCGACCGCGTACCCCTCGCCTGGTTCGACCAGCTGCGGCTCGGAGGCCGGCTCGTCGTCCCCCTCCGCCTCAGCCGCGTCGTGCCATGGCTGCAGGCGGTCGTGGCCCTCCGGAAGGTGCGGCGGGGCTTCGACACGGTGGCCGTGACGGGGGGGAGCTTCATGCCCCTGCGACGTGCCGGCGGTGACCCCCGGGGGACCCCGGCCCACCTGGCCCTCGGCGAGACCGCCGACGGGAGCGGCTCCGCCCCCCTGGAGCTGTCGGGACCGCCGCTGGCGGGCCTCGACGTGGCGGCCCGCCAGCGGCTGGTGGTCACGTCCCTGGGCTTCGTCCGCACCCGCCACCTGGCGGTGGGCGCCGGCTCGGTTCTCGGGCTCCTGGGCTACGTGGCGCTGGCCCTCCCTGACGAGCGGTTGGTCGACGTGGCCCGCCGGGCCCCGGGACCGGCCGTGGGAGCGGTCGACGGCGTGGACGGCAGCCTGGCCGTGCTGGCGCCGGCCCCGGGGGGCGGCGTGCGGCTCGATGCCTGGGGCGGTCGGGGAGCCGAGCGGGCCGTCCTGTCGGCGGCCGAGCGGTGGGTGCTGGCCGGCCGGCCGGCCGTGGGCGACGTCCGGGTCGCCCTCCGGTACGGGCCGGTGCGGCCGCACGGTTGGGTCAGCACCCGCCGGGGTGACCAGTGGCTGGCGCTGGACTGGTCCGCAGGGCCGGCGCCCGGCGAGCGGCGTCCGGCTGCCCTGGCGGGGAGGTGGGGGGAGGGCCGGGGTCGCCGGTGAGACCGCCGGGTGATCGCGGGCGGACGCAGTGCGAGGTCGGGAGCGGACGGCACCGGGGGCCGGTTGCTCCGGTGCGGTGCCGTACGCTGCCGGCCGTGGACCTGACCGAGTTCCAGGCGCAGGTGGCCGACACCTACGCCGAGCGAGACCGCGCCCGAGGCGTGCCGGCCACGGTCGCCTGGCTCGCCGAGGAAGTGGGCGAGCTGGCCCAGGCGGTGCGCAAGGGCGACCGGTCGGACCAGGTGCACGAGCTGGGCGACGTGTTGGCGTGGGTGGCGTCGCTGGCCCACCAGCTGGGCATCGGGCTCGACGAGGCCGCGGCCCGCTACGCCAGCGGGTGCCCCCGCTGCCGGGCGGCGCCCTGCACCTGCCCGTGAGCGGCGACGGTCGCCGGCCCGCTGGCGGGCCTCCCCCGGGTGCCGGGGCCTGCCGCTGGTCAGCCCGCCCGGGCGAGGAGCAGCTCGGCGATCTGCACGGCGTTGAGGGCCGCCCCCTTGCGAAGGTTGTCGTTCGACACGAACAGGGAGAGGCCGTGTTCGACGGTGGGATCGCGCCGGATGCGGCCCACGTAGGCAGGGTCGGTCCCGGCCGCAGCCAGCGGCGTGGGGACGTCGACCACCGCCACGCCGGGCGCCGTCGAGAGGACCTCGACCGCCCGCTCGGGAGGGAGGTCCCGGGCGAACTCGGCGGTGATGGACAGTGAGTGGCCGGTGAACACGGGAACCCGCACGCACGTGCCGGTCACCCGTAGGTCGGGCAGGGCCAGGATCTTGCGGCTCTCGTCCCTGAGCTTGCGCTCCTCGCTGGTGTCGCCGCTGCCGTCGTCGAGCAGGCTGCCGGCCAGCGGCAGGACGTTGAAGGCGATGGGAGCCGCGAAGTTGACGGGGGTGGGGAGCTCCACTGCCCGCCCGTCGACCGCCAACCCCACCGCCCGGTCGGCCACCTTGCGCACCTGCTCGTCGAGCTCGGCCGTGCCGGACAGGCCCGCTCCCGACGTCGCCTGGTAGGTGCTGACGACCACTCGCTCGAGCCCTGCCTCCCGGTGCAGGGGGCCCAGGACGGGCATGGCGGCCATCGTGGTGCAGTTGGGGTTGGCCACGATGCCCTTGGGCAGGCGGTCGAGGGCCTCGGGGTTGACCTCGGCCACCACCAGCGGCACCTCGGGGTGCATGCGCCAGGCGGAGGAGTTGTCGACCACCATGGCCCCGGTCGCCGCCACCGCCTCGGCGATGGCCAGGGAGGTGGCGGCACCAGCCGAGACGAGCACGACGTCGAGGCCGGACCAGTCGGCGGTGGCGGCGTCCTCGACCGGGACCTCGGCCTCCTGCCACGGCAGCGTGCGCCCGGCCGACCGCGCCGAGGCGAAGAACCGGATGGCCGACACCGGGAAGCCACGCTCGGCCAGGATCCGGCGCATGACCCCGCCGACCTGCCCCGTGGCGCCCACGATGCCCACTCGCGCTGATGCCATGGGTGCCGAGGCTACGGGTGCCCGGCCGAGGCGCCCAAGACCGTCGTGCCGGTGGTGAGCGGCGCGTCGAGCTCGAACGCCGTGTGCAGGCGCTGGACCGCCTGCTCGATCTGGGCCTCGCGCACGACGCACGACGTGCGGATGGCCGAGGTCGAGATCATCTCGATGTTGATGCCCTCGGCGGCCAGCACCTCGAACATGGTGGCGGCCACGCCGGGGTTGGACTTCATGCCGGCGCCGACGATGCTCACCCGGGCGATGGCGGGGTCCGTCGAGACGCCGGTGGCCCCGATCTCGCCGGCCAGCCGCCGGCACACCTCGGTGGCCGCCGCCAGGTGGGCGTTGGGGACCGTGAACGAGATGTCGGTGACGCCGTGGTCGGACACGTTCTGGACGATCATGTCGACGTTCACGTCGATGGCGGCGAGCTCCCGGAACAGCCGGGCGGCGATGCCGGGGTGGTCGGGCACGCCGCTGACCGTGACCTTGGCCTCGCCGGTGTCGTGGGTGACCGCGGACACGACGGCCTGTTCCATGGAAGGGTCCTCCTTGCGCACCCAGGTGCCCGGCTCCCACGTGAAGGCCGAGCGCACGTGCAGCTGCACGCCCCACCGGCGGGCATACTCGACCGAGCGCATGGCGGGCTTCGGGCACCCGGTGGCGGTCATCTCCAGCAGCTCGTCGAAGGACACCGCGCCCAGGCGCCGGGCCCGGGGCACGAGGCGCGGGTCGGCGGTGAAGACGCCGGACACATCGGTGTAGAGCTCGCACGCCTGGCCACCGAGGGCGTGGCACACGGCGACCGCCGTGGTGTCGGAGCCGCCCCGCCCGAGGAAGGTGATGTCGTGGTCGGTCGATACCCCCTGGGCCCCGCCGATCACCGGGACGCGACCGGCGTCGATGGCCTTGCGCAACCGGTCCGGGCGCAGCTCGACGATCTTGGCGTTGGTGTGGTTGGTGTCGGTGATGAACCCGGCCTGGCTGCCGGTGAAGCTGTCGGCCGGGACGCCGAGCGAGTGCAACGCCATGCACAGCAGGGCCATGGCCTTGCGCTCCCCGGCGGTGATGAGCATGTCCATCTCGCGCCCGGGGCGGACGTCGGACACGTCGCCGGCCAGCCGGATGAGCTCGTCGGTCTCCTTGCCCATGGCGCTCACCACCACGACCACGTCGCTGCCGCGCCGCACCGTGCGGGCCACGTGGTCGGCGACCTCGCGGATGCGGTCGGGGTCGGCCACGGACGTCCCGCCGAACTTCTGGACGGTCAGGGGTCGGGGCACGGGCTGCCACGCTACCGGCGGCCGGGCGCGGCGGACGAACCTCTCGTCAGGGCCCGATCGGTTGTCCCCACGTCGGGGCCGATGGGTGGTGGATGGATCCCAGCTTGCCCGCCAAGGCTCGCCCGCCGTTGGACGCCCGCCGACGGCGGGCACCGGGACACGTCGTCAGGTCAGGGGGGAAGGGCTCTCCACGAGCGCCCCCCATGCCTCCAGCCGCTTGATGGCGTCGGCCTGGTCGGTCTGCAGCAACGCGCAGATCGCCCGCAGGTCGTCGCGCCGGATGGTCAGCACCCGGCCGTTGTAGTCACCGCGCTCCACGATGATCGACCGGACGAAGCGCTGCACCGGCGCCGCCTCGTTGACCTCACCGAGAGCTGTGAGGTCGAGGACGAGCCGGGGCGGCCCATCGCCGGTCGCGGCCTGCTCGCCGAGCAGGACCGACACGCTGACGTCGTAGAACTCCGCCAGCTCGTGCAGCCGAGGGAGGCTCAGCGTCCGGAAGCCACGCTCGTAGGCACCGATGGCCGAGGCGCTCCAACGCCCCTCGGACTGCCGCTCGACGTCGTCGAGCGACAGGTGGCGGGCCTTGCGCAGCGAACGGAGGCGCCGACCGACCTCGAGGGTCACGCTCGTCGGTGCGGTTGTCTGTTCGTCATAGTGGTTGTTGTCCATCTGGTTCTCTTCGTCGGGGAGTCAGGGAGAACCGCCTCAACTCGCATTCTCGCACGCGCAACCCCGAAGAGTGCATTCGACAACCGGCCGAGTGGTGGCCTCTACCTGCTCTGATGCGGGCGAGGCCGCGCCGGCGGTAGCCTCGACCGCTCGTGGCGACCGACAAGAGAGAGCGTCAGAGATCGGCCCGCCTCGGCAGGATCTCCGCCGAGGCGACGGCGGCCAAGCGGACCAGGACCCGGGGCAACGCCCTCCGCATCGTCATCGCCGCCGTCGTCGTGGTGGCCGTCGTGTTCGCCGCGTCGCAGATCATGGGCGACGACGACGACGGCGCGTCGGGGGCCGACGGCGGTGACCGGGCGGCCACCACCTCGACCGCTCCCGGGTACGCCGACCAGCGGCTGGCCGACGAGGTGCTGGCGCGGCGGCCACCCGTGCCGCGGCCCCCTCCGGCGGGCACCGCCGCGGACGCGCTGGAGACGTCCACGCTGATCCCCGGCGAGGGCCGGGCCGCGGTCGCCGGTGACACCGTCACCGTGCACTACGTCGGCGTGCTGTCCGACGGCACGGAGTTCGACCAGTCGTGGAAGCGGGGTGACCCCTTCCCGGTCGTGCTCGGGCGGGGCGACGTCATCGCCGGCTGGGACGAGGGGCTCGTGGGGGCCAGGATCGGCGAGCGCCGGCACCTCGTGATCGGGCCCGGGAAGGCCTACGGGGCCCAGGGCCAGGGGTCGATCCCCCCGAACGCGCCGTTGGCCTTCGACGTCGACGTCGTCGACGTCCGCCCCGGGACGCCCGGGGAAGGTGGCTCCGCCGGGGGCGGGCGCTGACCGCTGGTGGTGCCGCCCGGGCCGGTACCGGGGCACCGCGCCCACCCCGGGCCGGCGCCCGCGGCGAGGCCGTGGGGCTCAGGTCGGGAGGGCGCGCAGGTCCGCTCGGTGCCCGCCGAGCCACACGCTGACGCTCCCGACTCCGGCCGTGTGCCAGGAGCCGTCGCCGTCGCGGACCAGGGCGGTGCGCTCGTCCACCTCGACCAGGGGCACGTGGGGTGGGGCCAGCTGCAGGGTCCGGTGGAGCTTGTCCTCCGACCAGGTGTCGGCCCTGACCACCACGGCCAGCTGGCGGACGAGGCCGAGGCCAACGGTGAACGCCCCGCCCCGAGGATCGACGGCAGGGTCGCAGAGGACGGTGGCCGCCGCCCCCGACGCGGCGACCACCGTCCCACCCCGCCAGGCGGCGACGAGGGCGTCCCACAGCGGCGTCTCCTGCAGCACGGAGCGGAGGTGCATCGGTGAGCCGTCGGCCAGGTACACCATCCGGGCCTGGCGCACGGCGGCGACGTTGGCGTCGTCCCCGGCACCGCCGCGGTCCACGACGGCCACCGGCCGCACCGTGGCGCCCAGGCCCTCGAACCAGCGGGTCGCCCGCTCGAGGGCGTGCTCGGGGTGCTCGTAGGCGGCCGCGGTGGGGAGGACCGCCACCTCGTGGGTGCCGGCCGCGGCGAGGAGCTCGGCGTCGAAGCCACAGCCGTCCCGCCACTCGCCCCCTCCGACGAGGGCGAGGGGGCCGGTCATCGCCCGTGGTCCTCAGGAGTGCTCACGGGGGTGACCGTAGCCAGGCGTGGCCGGGCCCGGTGCACTCCTGGTGGCCCGCCGCACGTTACCCCCGGTAACCTCCGCCGATGGCCATCGAACGTCTGGGCATCGTCGGGTCGGGGATCATGGGATCCGGCATCGCGGAGGTGGCGGCGAAGGCGGGCGTCGCCGTCGTGCTGCGGTCCCGCAAGCAGGAGACGGCGGACGCCGTGCTGACGGCGTTGGAGCGGTCGCTCGCCAAGCAGGTGAGCCGGGGTCGCATCGACGAGGCCGAGGCAAGCGCCGTCCGGGACCGCGTGTCGGCCACCACCGACCTCGAGGCCCTCGCCCACTGCGACATGGTGATCGAGTCGGTGGTCGAGGACCTGGCGGTCAAGAAGCAGCTCTTCGCCGAGCTGGACCGGATCGTCGCCGAGGGTGCCACCCTGGCGACCAACACCTCGACGCTGCCCGTCGTGGAGATGGCCGTGACGACCAGGCGACCGGAGCAGGTCGTCGGCGTCCACTTCTTCAACCCTGCCCCGGCGATGAGCCTGGTCGAGGTGGTGCGCACGCTGCTCTCGGGTGACCAGGCGGTGGCCGGGGCCGTGGCCTTCGCCGAGCTGTGCGGCAAGGACCCGGTGGTGGTCGAGGACCGGGCCGGCTTCATCGTCAACGCCCTGCTGTTCCCGTACCTCAACAACGCCGTGCGCATGCTCGAGAACCGGACGGCGACCCGTGACGACATCGACGCCGCCATGAAGGGCGGGTGTGGCTTCCCGATGGGCCCGTTGGCGTTGCTCGACCTCGTGGGCCTGGACACCTCGGTGGCCATCCTCGACGCCTTGTACGCCGAGTTCCGCGATCCCAACTACGCCGCCGTCCCCCTGCTGCGCCGCATGCTGGCCGCCGGCCAGCTCGGCCGGAAGTCCGGCTCCGGCTTCTACGACTACCGCTCCTGAGCTCGCCGTCCCGGCCACGCTCCGCTCGCGCGCCGGGCCTACGCTCCCCGACGGATGCCCGTCACGCCGCCACCGTCGCGCTGGGCCTTCCCGCCCGCCGACGTGGCCGACGAGGACGGCCTCGTGGGCGTGGGCGCGGACCTCGAGCCCGGGACCATCCTCGCCGCCTACCGGCAAGGGCTGTTCCCCATGCCACTTGGGGCCCACGGGCCGGTCGGGTGGTGGTCGCCCGACCCCCGGGCGCTGATCCCGCTCGACGGCCTGCGGGTGCCGCGGTCGTTGCGTCGCAGCGCGCGTCGCTACGAGATCCGGGTCGACAGCGCCTTCGCCGAGGTGGTCGACGCCTGCGCCGATCCCCGTCGCCCGCACGGGTGGATCACGCCGGAGGTGCGGGCGGCCTACTGCCGGCTGCACGAGCTGGGCTGGGCGCATTCGGTCGAGGCGTGGTCGCTGGCCGACGGCGAGCTGGCCGGAGGGCTGTACGGGGTGGCCGTCGGCGGCCTGTTCGCCGGCGAGTCGATGTTCCACCGCCGGACCGACGCCTCCAAGGTGGCGCTGGTCGGCGCGGTGGCGCTGCTGCGCGACGGGGCCTGGCACGGTCGGCTGCTCGACGTGCAGTGGCAGACCCCGCATCTGGCCAGCCTGGGGGCGGTCGAGGTGCCCCGCCCCGACTACGTGGCCAGGCTCGCCGTCGCCGTCGCCCTGCCCCCTCCTCCGGCGTTCGCCTGAGCGGCGCCCGGCGCCTGGCGCCCTCCCCCGCGCCGCGCCGTGGCCGGGCGGTGGGCCGTGCCGTGGCCGGGCGGTGGGCGGCCGGCCGGCCCGGGCACCAGGGGGCCGACCCGGTTGTGACCCGCCGGTAGGAACGGCGACCATGGGGGCATGACCACGTGCGCCGAGGGACGGCCCGGACGGTGTCCGGTACCG
>DASUJB010000101.1:0-27837 GCA_036279475.1 Acidimicrobiales bacterium
GGTGCCCACGGCCTGGCCCACCCTGGTGAGCAGCACCACCTGGCCCCCCGCCCCCGAGCGCAGGCTGACGCCGTGCGACGGCCATCCACCGCCGACGTACAGGGCCTGGGGACCTCGTCGCCGCCGGCGCTGGTGCACGACCACCTGGTCGTCGAGCGCCAACCTCCGCACCACGTCGTCGAGGAGGCCGGGCCAGTAGCGCTCGTCGGCGTGGGTGAGCGGCTTCTCGTGGGCGGCGCACCGCAGGTGGGCGTCGGCGACGTAGGGGTTGGCAGGGTTGACGACCACCGGCTCGGGAGGGCGGTCGACGAGCTCGTCGGGATGGCCGGCCATCCACTGGTCGAGCTGGTCGGGCCCGGCCACCAGCACCGCCGCCGACGGGCGTCCGGCACGTCCGGCTCGCCCGGCCTGCTGCCGGAACGAGGCGATGGTGCCGGGGAACCCGTTGAGCACGGCGGCGTCGAGACCGCCCACGTCGATGCCCAGCTCCAGCGCCGTGGTGGCGACCACGCCGTCGAGGCGCCCCGCGAAGAGGTCGTCCTCGATGGCCCGTCGCTCATCGGCGAGGTAGCCGCCACGGTAGGGCGCGACCCGGGGGCGGAGGCGCGACGGCAGGCGCCGACGTACGTCGGCCGCCACCACCTCGGTGGCCCGCCGCCCCCGGCAGAAGGCGATGGTCTTCCGGCCGGAGCGCACCAGCTCGGCCACGAGGCCGGCGGTCTCGCCGTTGGGCGATACCCGGGCGCCCGTGGCCGGGTCGAGGGGTGGGGGGTTCCACACGGCCACCAGCCGCTCGGCCTGGGGGGAGCCGTCGTCGACCACGGCCTCGACGGGCAGGCCGCAGACGGCCGATGCCAGGCGGTCGGGCTCGCCGATCGTGGCCGAGCAGCACACGAAGGTGGGATCGGCCCCGTAGTGGTGGCAGAGCCGGCGAAGCCGGCGCAGGAGGTGGGCGACGTGCGAGCCGAAGATGCCGCGGAAGGCGTGCAGCTCGTCGACCACCACGTACCGCAGCCGACCGAGGAAGGCACCCCATCGTTCGTGGTGGGGCAGCACGCTGCTGTGCAGCATCTCGGGGTTGGTGAGCACCGTGGTGGCGTGGCGGCGGATCCAGGCCCTCTCCTCGGGCCCGGTGTCGCCGTCGTAGGCGCCGGCCACCACCCCGGGGAACTGGTGGGCCGACAGCGATCGCAGCTGGTCGTGGGCCAGGGCCTTGGTGGGGAACAGCAGGAGGCTGGTGCCGCGGCGCACCGGCGCGCCGGCCGCCTCGGCCAGCGGCACCTGGTAGCACAGCGACTTGCCCGAGGCCGTGCCGGTGGCCACGACCACCGAGCGACCGCCACGGGCCAGGTCGATGGCCTGCGCCTGGTGCGACCACAGCTCGTCGACGCCGAGGCGGGCTGCGACCTCCACCGGGAGGGCGCGGGCCAGCCGGCCGGTGCGGGCCGGCCGAGGGGGGAGGCGGTGCAGGTGGACCACCTCCCCGACCGCCGGTCGGTCCCCGGCGCCCTCGTGCGCTGGCCCCGGGGGGAGGTCGCCCCGGCGGCCGACGATCGCCGCGGCCCGCTCGGCCAGCAGGCCCGCCAGGGCGCCCAGCGCGTCGGGACCTTCCTCCGATGCTATCGGGTCGAGCGCGACGAGGGCCATGGCCAGGCCAGGCTACGCCTGTGGAATTCCAGCCGTGTCATCAGGTGGGCGCCCGGCACCGCCGTGCCGCGCTCGGGTCGGGCGGTAGTGTCGGCCACGTCATGCAGCTGCGCACCGACGTGTCCGAGATCGCAGGGTGGACGGTGATGAGCGTCTTCGGCGAGCTCGACGTGGCCTCGTCGCCGGACCTCCGGGAGCGCCTCATCGACCTCGTGGCCGAGGGCCGGACTCGCCTCGTGATCGACCTCGACGGCGTCGACTTCCTCGACTCCACCGGGTTGGGCACCATCGTGGGGGCCCTCAAGCGGGTGCGCACCCACGGCGGCGACCTGCGGTTGGTGTGCAGCCAGTCCCGCATCGCCCGGCTGTTCGAGATCACCGGCCTCGACAAGGCGGTGCCGTTGCAGTCCACCCTCGACGCGGCCGTCGCCGGGGGCTGACCCGGTGGCGGTCGTCGAGCTGGCGATCCCGGCCCGATCCGCCTACCTCTCCCTGATCCGCTTGGTCGTCGACGCCGCCGTCGCCGCGCTCGCCCCCGGCCTGGGCGGGGCTCGCCTCGACGACCTCAAGATCGCGGTGAGCGAGGCGTGCGCCAACGCCATCGAGGCCCACCAGGGCACGTACGTGGAGGAGCCCGTCGTCGTGCGTTGCATCGTCGAGGAAGAGCGGGTGACCGTCGAGGTGGTCGACCGTGGTGCCGGCTTCGACCCCGACCGGTTGGAACGGTTGCCACCGGCCACCGACCCCCGTCGGCTCCGCCACGAGAGCGGGTTGGGCATCCCGCTGATGCGCACGCTGGCCGACGAGGTCGCCTTCCGGCGGACGCTCGACGGCACGACGGTGGCGCTGACCGTCTACCGGGCGCGGTCCTGAGGCGCACCCGGTCGGCGTCGGCCGCCTGCGTCCCCGCCGGCGTCGCCCCCCTGTGCGCCGGTCGCCTCGGCCCGGCCCAGGCTCCCGCCGTCCCCGTCGGCGTCGCCCCTGTGTGCCGGTCGCCCCCCCGTCGGCGGGGCTCTCGCCGTGCGGTCGCGCCTCGGCTACCGGCCGTTCGACGCGTCGGGACCGGCGTCGTCGGTCCCGGAGGTCGACATGTCGAGGCCGCACTCCTCCTCGATGTAGCTCGAGACGTTCTGCTGGGCCTCGGCAGCGGCCTGCTGCGTGGCTTGCGCCTGGGGCATGGCGTCGGGGTCGGAGGGGTCGAGGGCGACGAGCTGGCGGGCGGCAGCCACCACCGTGTCGAAGTCGTCGGCGATCTGCCGGGGCGGGTCGAGGTCGTCCAGGCCTTCGACGATGGCCTCGTCCGACGCCTCGGACGCCGCGAGCTCGTCGTTGAGCGCCTGGAAGTCGGCGCAGAAGTCGCCGCCGCTGTCACCCTCGGTGCCGCCGGCACGGCCGACACCGTCGTCGCTGTCGCTACAGGCTCCGCCGACGAGGGCGATGGCCAGCACGAGGCCGGTCCAGGTGGGGCGGGATGCCCGACGGCGGCGGGCAACGGGTGGGGTGGAGGAGGGTTCGTCTCGTGCCATGGGCAGGGTCAACCCTAACGCGCCGACGGTGGTCAGCCCTCGATCTCGCGTCGTCCCTCGAGGGCCCGGCCCAGGGTGAGCTCGTCGGCGTACTCCAGGTCTCCCCCCACTGGTAGGCCGCTGGCGATGCGGGTCACCTTCAGGCCCAGAGGCTTGAGGAGGCGGCCGAGGTACATCGCCGTGGCCTCGCCCTCGAGGTTGGGGTTCGTGCACAGGATGACCTCGGCGATGCGCTCTCGCCCGATGCGGTCGAGCAGCTCGCGCACCCGGAGCTGGTCCGGGCCCACCCCCTCGATCGGGCTGATCGCCCCCTGGAGCACGTGGTACCGGCCCCTGAACTCACCGGTCTTCTCGACCGCCACGACGTCGCGGGGCTCCTCGACCACGCACACGACCGAGGCGTCGCGGCGCCCGTCGGCGCAGATCCCGCACAGCTCGCCCTCGGCCACGTTGAAGCAGGTGGTGCAGAACGAGACCTTCTCCTTCACCTCGGTGATGGCCCGGGCCAGGCGCAGGGCTTCCTGGGCGTCCAGCTTGAGGAGGTGGAAGGTGATGCGCTGCGCCGACTTGGGGCCGATGCCGGGCAGGCGTCCCAGCTCGTCGATGAGGTCCTGGACGGGACCGGCGTAGACCGCCATGGATGGCCCCCGTCCCTAGCGGAGCCGGTCAGGAGGCGTGGCCCCTCCCGGAGAGCCGCCGGCGAGCCCGCCGAGCAGGTCCCCGAAGCCGCCGACGTCGAGGGTGCCGAGGGCGCCGAGCGCCTGGCGCTGCAGCTCGGTGACCTTCAGGCCGGCGTCGTGCAGGGCGGCGACGACGAGGTCCTGGAGCATGTCGACCTCGTCCGGGTCGACGACCCGGGGTGCGATGGTCACGCGGGTCACCTCGCCGGCCCCGGTCATCGTCACCCGGACGACTCCGCCCCCGGCCGAGCCCTCGACCGTCTGGTGGGCGGTGTCGGCCTGGGCGGACAGCGCCTGTTGGGCCGATGCCAGGAGCCCGGCGATGCCCCCGGGGACGCCCGACGGCTCGCCGTCCTGGTCGTGGGGGTCCGGGGAGAGGTGGTCGTCGGTCACTCGTCCTCCTCGAGGAGCTCGCCGCCGAACTCGCGCAGGACGAGCTCGACACCGTGGGTGGCGACGTCGCCGGCGTCGCGGAGCTCGGACGGGTCGATCGCCTCGTCGTCCACGTCCGGGGCCCGGCCGGTCCTCCCCGGTGCTGCACCGCCGCTCCTGGCACCACCGGGCCCGAGGGGGCCGACGGGCCCCGGCTCGGGGGCGACGACGACCCCGACGGCCAGCGCCCGCCCGAAGTGGCCACCCAGCGCCTTCTCGACCTGAGCCCGGACCTCGTCGCACGCCTTCTTGTGCCACTCGTTGGGCACGGCGAAGCGGAGCTCTGCGCCCTCGGGCTCGAGCCACCGACCGGCGCGCCACTTGCTGCGGACCTTGACGGGCAGGGAGGCCAGCACGTCGGCGGTCCACACGGCATCCAGCTCACCGACCGTGGGGACGGACTCCGCGGTGGCGGACGGGGTGGGTTCCCGGGCGGTACCGGCGTCCGTGGCCCGGCTGGGTGTGGCAGGCGGGGGAGCGGGAGCGACGGCGCCTCCGGGCGGCCGTCGCCCGGCGGCGGGCCCGGCCGGCGGCGCGCCGGGGCCGCCCGCGGAGGGAACGCCGGCGTCGCCCGGGGCGGGAACGCCGGCGTCGCCCGGGGTGGGGGGGGTGCCGCCGGCCCGGCTCCGACGGGCGACGGCGCCGAGCGTGGGCCGCGAGCCGCCCGGGCCGCCGTCCTTCACCGAGGTGGGGTCCGCCGCACCGGTCCGGCCGCGGGCACCCCCTCGGGTGGGCGTCGGCGCCCCGTCGGCGGCGCCGGTGGCCCGGCGGCGAGCGGTGCCGCGGGCGCTCGACAGGGCGTCGCGGGCTGCCGCCGCTGAGGTCCCGGGCCCGGCTCCCGGCGAGGTGGGCACGGCCCGGGCCTCCGGCTCGGCGGCCGCCGCCGGCGTGCCGGAGGCCGGCCGGAGCTGGTCGGGCGGCTCGGTCCCGGCCACCGTGGAGGGCAGGGTCGTGGCATCGGCCATGCCGGTGACGCCCGTCCCGGCGGCCATCGCCCGCTCGAGCCGGTCGAGGCGCACCAGCACGGCGTCGAGCGTGCGGTCGGCGGCCGGCTCGGTGATCCGGACCAGGGCCACCTCGAGCACGATGCGGGGGTCCGGCTTGCGGGCCAGCTCGGTCAGGGCCTCGCCCAGCACGTCGAGGGCGCGGGTGAGGCCGGCGGGTCCGAGGGCCTCACCCACCTGGGCCGCCCGCTGGCGGGCGGCGGCGGGCAGGTGCCGGTCGGCTGCTCCCATCACGGACAGGAAGGCGTCGCGGAGGGCGGCGATGACGTTCTGGCCCAGGGTGCGGGCATCGCGGCCCGAGGCCATGGCGTCGGCCACGGCCACCAGGGCCTTGCCGGCGTCGCCGGCGCACAGGGCGTCGACCACGGCGTCGACCGGCTCGGCCTCGTCGACGACCTCGCCCAGCGCCGCCACCTGGTCGAGGGCGGAGAGCGTGTCGCGAGCGGAGCCGCCACCGCTGCGGACGACGTGCTCGACCACCTCGTCGATGTCGACGCCGCCGAGCAGCCCGGCGTCCTCGATGACGTGGCGGACGTGGGCGGCCAGCAGGTCGGGGGGCAACAGCCGGAACTCGAAGTGCTGGGTGCGGCTGCGGATGGTGGGCCGCACCTTCTGCGGGTCGGTGGTGGCCAGCACGAAGACCACGTGAGGTGGTGGCTCCTCGAGCGTCTTGAGCAGGGCGTTCTCCGCGCCCTGGCTGAGCATGTGGACCTCGTCGAGGATGATCACCTTGCGGTTGCCCGAGGTGCCCAGCGGCACCCGCTCGAGCAGGTCGCGCATGTCGTCGACCTTGCTCTTCGAGGCGGCGTCCTGCTCGAGCAGCCAGTCGGTGACCCGTCCCTCGGCGACGGCGACGCAGCTCTCGCAGGTGCCGCAGGGCTCGCCGTCTTCGGGCGCCGCGCAGTTGAGCACCTTGGCCAGGATGCGCGCCGTGGACGTCTTGCCGGTGCCCCGCGGTCCGCTGAACAGGTAGGCATGGCCGACCCGGTCGTCGCGCACGGCGTTGCGCAGGGCCCTGGTCACGTGGTCCTGGCCGAGCACCTCGTCGAACCGCTGGGACCGGTAGCGGCGGTAGAGCGACTGGTAGGCGGCCATCGCGGGAGATGCTACCGGTGGGTGGCCGGCCCCCGGGGTGACGTCGGGCTCCGAGGAGGGCGACCAGGGGCGCCCCCAGGGTGAGCGGGGGGAGGCCGGACCTCCGACGGCCCGGGCCGGCGCACGCCGAACCCGTGACCGGAGGTGGCGGCCAGGCTGTCTGCGGCACACCGCAGGCTCCGCTGAGAGCTGCTGCCTCCCGGCCCTGACTCGGTTCACGGGCTGCAGTTGCACAGGACCCGGCCGCCACCTGCGACCACGGGCTGGGGAGACGATAGCCTGTCCGGTCCTGGGTGCCACCGCCCGCCGGCACGCCCGGCGCAGAGGGCGAGGGCGTCCCGGAGGGATGCGAGAGCGGCCGAATCGGCACGCTTGGAAAGCGTGTGTGGGGCAACCCACCGTGGGTTCGAATCCCACTCCCTCCGCCCCGTGGTCCCGGACGGTTCGCCGCCGTCCGGGAGTGTTGCGTTGAGCAGGACTTTCTGTCCGGCTGGGTTCGTGGCCGATCCGGTTTGTCCGGGACCGTTGCTGACATTTTCGTCGAGGCGTTCATCAGCCAGGGTGAGCAGCTTGCGGGCCCGGTAGAGCGGATCCGGCTTTCGGCCGCGGCGGCCCAGCGTCTCGTTCTGCACCCGGCGCCTCGCCCGGTCGATCACCCGGGTGCCGACCGCCACGACGTGGAACGGGTCCGCCACCCGGGTGGCATCGTGCAGCAGACCCGTACGCAGTTCACAAGGATTTCAAGTACGCGTCATGCCGACTTCGTAGGCTTGTCGTTGACGGCTCCCATACTCGTGACTGCAATCGAGTTGCGAGAGCTTCCGCGGGTCCTCTCGATTTCCGCGGGTCCTCTCGATACGTCACGAGACATCGAACGGAGGAAGGCATGCGGCGCCGCCCTGCAGGCACGGTCCCTCGCCCTGCTCCTCGAACGTGAGGTGTCTGTCGCCTACGGCGCGGCCGATCCTGATTTTGTTCGAAGCGTGACCGGCTCGGCCTTCGCACGGCCGGCCACATCCACCGCCGAGTACGCTCGTCTCGTTCGAGCCCTCCTCGACTCGAAGCTCGCGGCGAGCGAGGTCGACCGAGTCGAGATGAGCGCCGAACTTGCACCGCTGCCGGTACACGCTCCGGTCCGGATCGGGACCGGTGTGCTCCGCGCCGGGATGGCCAGCAAGTCGAGGGACCACGTCGACTTCGTCGTGACGTGGCTGACGCCGACGACGTACCTGGACCACGTTCTCATCCCCGCCCTGGAGCGAGCGGACGGGGGCCGGCCCGAGGTCTCGACCTTCGTCGCGTGCGCGATCAAGCGTCCGCGGAGGGATCCGCACCTGCTCGTCCAGCGCGGGTGTCCTCATCTCAGCCGACCGCACTACGTGGACATGCTGCAGCGGGCGGGACTGGACATCCATTACTCGGACCCGGTCTCCGGCGCCCGTGAGCTCGTCTCCAGAGGGGTCTTCGTCTACGGATCCGTCTCCGAGGTCGTCGATCGGCTCATGGACTACTTCACCGTCGGTGTGGACGAGGTGGTCCTGAACCTCACCCCGGTGAATCTGCTGCTCGGATCGGAGGAGGCGCTGATGGACGCGCAGGAGATCTCCGACGAGCTCGAACGCAGGACACAACCGTGATGAGAGCGCTCGATATCCCCCTTGCCGTCGCCATCCCCGTCGTCGTCATCGTCGTCGGCTTCGCCGTCTACTGTCTGCTGGATCTGCAGCGGGCGCCTCGCGTGCGATGGCTCCCGAAGTGGGCATGGGCAATCGTCTGCGTGATCTCGATCCCGCTGGGAGGCTTGGTGTACCTGGCATTCGGCAAACCCGTCGACAACGGGACGTGAGCGTCCAGTGACCGAAGCCCGAACGGCGACCCTCTCGTGCCACGACATGTCGGTGACGTTCGGGGACTTCGTCGCCATTCGGGGCGCTTCGGTCTGTCTGAGCGGACACCAGGTGACAGGCCTGGCCGGGGTCAACGGCGCTGGAAAGACCACGCTGATTCACGCCCTCATGGGTTTGACGCCACCCTCGGCCGGGCGGGTGTACAGCTCCAACGGGCTCCGCTCCGTCGCGTACTGCCCGGACACCCCGGCGTTCGAGCCGTGGCTGGACGCGTCGGAGGTCCTGGAGCAGTCGTTGGCGGTCGCTCGCTCCGATCGCAGCGTGCACAGCTCGCACGAGGGTCGAGCGATGGTCCTGAAGCGCGTCGGGCTCGCAGAGGTCGGCCGCCGACGCGTCGGCGGGTTTTCGCGGGGGATGAAGCAGCGACTGGGCATCGCTGCGGCGGTGGTGCTCGACCCGGAGATCCTCATTCTCGACGAGCCGACGAGCGCGCTCGATCCGCTCGGCCGTGAGGATGTCCTCGGCCTGATCAGCGAGCTCGGCCGGGCGATGCACGTCGTGTTCTCGAGTCACCTCCTCGACGACATAGAGAAGGTGGCGAACTCCTTGATCGTGCTCGATCGAGGCGAGGTCGTCTTCACCGGCCTGCTCTCGGACTTCGTCAACGCACCGGCGGCGCAGCTCGCGATCACGGTCGGCGGAGACGTCCGCCTCCTCCTCGCTGCCTTCGAGGCCCGGGGAATCGGATGCTCCGTCGACCCGGGCGCGCCGGGGACCCTGTGCGTCCCCGAATCGCTCCGGCACCGGGTCTTCGAGGTCCTGGCGGCGCATCCCGACCAGATCAGATCTGTCGAGTCGTCACAAGAATCGCTCCAATCCGCCTTCGTCCGACTGATCAGGGCTCGCGCAGCAGATGGTGACGACACCTAATCTCCCGCCAATGATCCACTTCGAGGCGCGGCGCTGGACGAGGTCGCGGCGCCTCGTCATCGTCTGCGCTGCGTTCGCCTTCGCCGGGATGAGCGCACCGCTTGTCGCGGCGTACGCGGAGCAGATCCTGGGGGCAGTACAACCATCGAGCAACGTGTCGATCCTCGTCGAGGATCCGACGTGGCGGGACGGGATCGCCTCGTACCTCCAGAACGCGGCACAGCTCTCCTTACTCGTGGCCTGTTACGTCGTGGCGTGGGCGTGCGCGCTGGGATCGGACGAGCGACTTCAGATCTTCTACAGGTCCCGCGCCACGCAACGCTGGCACCTGTTCCTGCCTCGATTGATCATGAGCGGGCTCTGCGTCTGCGTCGCCGCCTCGCTCGGCGGGCTGCTCGCCTTCTACGAGGTGATGGTCCTGTTCGATGGCAACGATCCGGCGCGAATGCTTCTGGTTCTCACCGTGCAATCCACGGGCCTCGTCACGGTGGCACTCCTCGCCGGACTCGGCGCAGTCCTGACGAACGCTCCCGTCGTCTCGGCGCTGACCACCTACTTCGTCGTCTTCTTCCTGGACCTGTTCCGCGACGTCAGCATCGTGTCCGACTGGACGCCGATCGCCCTCCTGCGACCCGAGCCACTGCTGGAGCAGAGTCCGATGTCCGACTACCTCCGACCCGGCCTGGCAGCGTTGGCACTGCTGGCCGTGACGACGTCCATCGCGCTCACCAGGCCGGTTCGAGCGACACCGCACGTGAACCGCAGTGACCGATGACGAGCGTGATGAGTGACGTCCACGCCGGCGTGGAGTCGAAGTCGATCACCTTCGAGAACGTGGTTTCTGGGCACACGTCGGCGCGTAGGTGCTGGTCACGGGGTAAGCACGCCCGGCACCGTCGGGGACGGGTTCCGCGAGTGCACGTCGCCTTCGTGGCGCCCGACCGCGCTGCGGTGAAGGCGTTCTTCGACGCCGCGGTGCCCGCGGGCGCCGAGGTCCTCCACGGGCCCCGGGTGTGGCCCGAATACCACCCCGGCTACTACGGCGCCTTCGTAGATCCCGACGGCAACAACGTGGAGGCCGTCTGCCACCGCGCCACCTGAGCGGTCGACGGCACCTCCCCTGTCGGCTTCCCGGACCTTCCACAGCCCCGCCACCTGGTTGGGACTTGCGCATCGCCACAGAGTGTATTAGCCACACCTAACGACGTAGATCAGGCGGCAGGAAGGACTGTGGACATGCGAACGGGAAGGGCCATCGCGCTCCTGGCATCGTTGACGCTCGCCGTCGCGGCGTGCGGCGACGACGGTGCCGATGACGATTCCGCCGGAATGAGGTCGGGAGGGCAGGGCGGCGACTCGGAACCTGCCGAGCAGGCCGGGTGCGACATCGAGGACGGGGCCTCCGGCCGACCCGTCGCCGAGGTGCACGGCGAGCTCGCCGAGTACACCATCACGATCGAGCGGGACAAGGTGCCGTCAGGCCTCGTCCGCCTCGAGTTCGACAACGTCGGGGCGCTGGCCCACGAGGTCGCCATCGTGCGCGCCGGCGACCCCTCGACCGTGCCCACCACACCCGACGGTGCCGCCGACGACGAGGCCCTCGGCGATGACCTGCTCGGCGAGATCGAGCCATTCGAGCCGGGCGCCACCTGCGCCGGCACCTTCGACCTGGCACCGGGTGACTACGTCCTGCTGTGCAACGTCGTCGAGGGCGACGACGGGCGCGAGGCCCACATGGCCGAGGGCATGGTCACCACCCTCGAGGTGACGGCCTGAGAGGCCGCCCGGGGGTCACGCCGCTCGCCCGGCCCCCCGGCGGGGGGCGATGCGTCAGACGGCCACGCCCGACGCGACCGGAGGAGCGGCGTGACCCCGGCTACGTCGGTGTCAGTGGCCGGCCGTGGTGGGCGTCGACGCCAGGGCCTCGCGCAGCGCGGCGGCTGCCTGCTCCTGGGCCTCGGCCGCCTTGTCGAGCATCTCGGGCTGCTGGAAGAAGCCGTGCATCATCCCGTCGTAGCGGGTGCACGTCACCGGGACACCGCTGTCGGCCAGGCGGGCCGCGTACGCCTCGCCCTCGTGTCGCAGCGGGTCGTACTCGGCCGTGATCACCAGGGCGGGGGGCAGGCCGCTCAGGTCGGTGGCCCGCATCGGTGCCGCGTAGGGGTCGTCCGCCGCCGACTCGTCGTCGCCCAGGTAGTGGGCCCAGAACCAGCGCATCGCCCCGGTGGTCAGCAGGTAGCCCTCGCCGGCGTCGACCATCGACGGCGTCTCGAAGTCGTGGTCGGTGACCGGGTACACCAGCAGCTGCATGGCGAGTGGGGGGCCGCCCCGGTCCCGGGCGACCAGGCACGCCGCCGCGGCCAGGTTCCCCCCGGCGCTGTCCCCGGCGACGGCCAGCCGGCTGGCGTCCCCGCCGATCTCACTGGCGTGCCCGGCCACCCAGGCCAGCGCGGCGTAGGCGTCGTCGATGGCGGCGGGGAAGCGGTGCTCGGGAGCGAGGCGGTAGTCGACCGACACCACCACGCAACCGGCGAGGTTGGCGAGCCGCCGGCACACGCCGTCGTGGGTGTCGAGGTTGCAGATGACCCAGCCGCCGCCGTGGTAGTAGACGACGACGGGGAGCTCACCGCCGGTCGACGGGGCGTAGACCCGCACCGGGATGTCGCCGGCCGGTCCGGGCAGCAGCCGGTCCTCCACGCGGGCCACCGGCTCCGGGTCGCCACCGACGATCCCGGCCATGCCGGCGGCCCGGGCCTCCTCGACGGACAGCTCGTCGAAGCCCTTCATGCCCGCCGCCTGCATCAGCTCCAGCAGTACCGCGGCCTGTGGGTCGAGCGCCATGGCCCCTCCTCCTCCCGGCGCGCGGCTCCCCCGGCGCGCTCGCTCGACGGACGGTACCAGCGCGTCCCGTCCCTCCGCACGGCCGGGCCGGCGGGCTCAGAAGGGTCGCTCGACCCCGACGACGGGGCCCGGGGTGAACGTGGCCGGCATGGTGAGGAGGCCGGTCATGGCCGGGTTGCCCAGGTACTCGCGCACCCCGTCGGGGTCGACCGCGTAGTCGGGGATGCGCCGCAGCACCGTGCCCAGCATCACCCGGAACATCGTGCGGGCGAGGTGGGAGCCGATGCAGCGGTGCGGGCCGAGCCCGAACGCCAGGTGGCGGTTGTCGGCCCGGTCGACGACCACCTCGTCGGGCCGGTCGAACTGCGCCGGGTCGTGGTTGGCCCCCAGCCAGCTCACCAGCAGGGGGTCGCCCCGGCGGAGCTGCTGGCCGCCCAGCTCGACGTCGCGGGCGACGGTGCGGGCCAGGGTCTGGTTGATCGAGTAGTAGCGCAGGTACTCCTCGGTGGCCGGGGCGTGCAGGTCGGGCCGGTCGATCAGGAGCTGGCGGACCTCGGGGTGCCCGGCCAGGTGGTGCAGGGTCCACGAGGTGAGCGCGGTCGTCGTGTCGAGCCCACCCGACACGAGGTTCCACAGGATGGCGAGGACCTGCTCGTCGCTGAGCGGTGACCCGTCGACCTCGAGCCGGACGAGGAAGCTGCACAGGTCGTCGGTGGGCGCCGCCCGTCGCTGGGCGGCGAGCTCGGCGAGGCCGTCGAGGATCACGGGGATCAGCGCCGCCGCCCGGTCGTGCTCCTCCGACGAGGTGGGGTGCACCTTGGTGGAGTGGAAGAAGTCGGTGTAGTAGCGCCAGTCCTCGCACGGCAGCCCCAGCATGCGGAGGGTCAGCACCGCCGGCACGGTGGAGGTGAAGTCGAGCACCAGGTCCATGGCTCCCCGCTCGATGTGCTGGTCCACGAACCAGTCGGCGGCACGCTCCATGAACTCGCGCTGACGCTCGACCGCGGGGGGCGAGAAGAGCGGGTTGAGCGCCCGCCGCAGCTCGAGGTGGTAGGGGCCGTCGACCTCGCTCACCCCCAGAGCCGGTAGCTCGGGCGGCCGGGGGATGCCGATGTCGCCGATGTAGCACACCCCGTCGTCGGCCTCGGGCTCGTACTTGTGGGCGAAGGTGGCGACCTCGCGGGCGACGGTCGCCACCTCGTCGTAGCCGGTGACGAACCAGAACCCGCCGTACCGGGTGTCGTAGGCGACCGGGCACCGTTGCCTGACGGCCGCGGTGGCGGCCACCTCGTCGAGGTTGAACTCGACCGAGTGGTGGTCGACGTCGATGGCGACGTCGGGGCGGACGTCCTCGGGCCTGGTCGGCACGTGCTCCCCCTCGTGTCACGAGACCGTTGCGAGGCGGCCGACACACCGATGGCAGCACGTCTCGTGCCCGCGAGGCTAGCCCGACCACCCCTCGGCCAGCGGCCCGTGCGACAGCGTCGACAGCACCTCGTGGCCGTCCTCGGTCACCAGCACCGTCTCGCCGCCGAGGTAGCCCCCGACCGATCCGGCCACGTAGCCCTCGACCGCCAGCACCATGCCCGGCTCGAGCCGCCAGCGGGCGTCGAACGCGGCGCCGGGCGCCGAGCCGGCCACCGGCGCCTCGTAGCCGATGCCGACGCTGCGGGCGAAGGGCAGCGGCCCCGTCGCCCCGCCGGCGGCCTCGTACGCCGAGCGCAGGTCGGCACCTGTCGCCCCCGGCCGGAGCTGGTCGGCGAGCCGGGCCCACAGCGCCGACCACCGCCGGTGCAGGTCGCGCCCGGCGCCGGGGGGACGGGTCCCGGTGGCGGTGCACGGCCACGTGCGTGCCACCGGCCCCGCGTAGCCGGCGTAGAGCGCGCTGGTGGCCAGGGCGACGAGGTCGCCGGCGCCGACGTGGCCGTCGCCCACCAGGCGGCGTGGCGGCTGCGGGGCGGGCGGCGTGGGGCAGAACGTGCCCTCCAGCGCGGGCACCGTGGCGCCCATCGACGCCAGCCGCTGCTCGGCACGGCCGAGGAGAACCCGCTCGGGCACGCCCGGGCGCAAGCCGTCGACGGCGGCGACGAGGGCCGCCTCGGTGATGGCCACGGCGGTGCGGACGCAGGCGACCTCGTCGGCCGTCTTGCACATCCGGGCCGCCAGCAGCGCTGGCGCGGCGTCGACGATCGACCCCTGGGGCACGGCGTCGGGGAGCATCCGGGCGAACGACGGGGTCATGCAGTCGACGCCCACCCGCCGGGCGCCGGCCACCCCCGGCATGGCGGCGAGGGCGGCGAGCAGGCTCCGCGGGTTCCACGTCGTGCCGAACAGGTCCTCGTGGGGGACCTCGGGGGGCACCCCGTCGTCCCAGGTGCTCAACAGGTGGGCGGCGCCGGTGGCCCGGACGATCACGCAGGACGGGGCGAACGGCCGGGTGCTGGCGACCGCCAGGCGGCGTACGCCGGTGGCGTAGCGGGCGTTGGGCTCCCTCCCGAGCAGCAGGACGTCCAGGTCGAGCTGCTCCATCACCTGGTCGACGCGGGCGCGCCGCTGGCGGCGGAGGCGGTCGAAGTCCACGCGGCCGCCCTCCTCCAGGGCCATCACGCCGACCCCCGGGGGCACGGTCATCGATCGTCCCCGTCGTCGAAGGGCATGTACGGGAAGTCGCTCAGCATCCGGTAGCCGTCCTCGGTGACGGCCACGATGTCCTCGCCCCGGTAGCCGCCCTGGCCGTCGTCCCAGATGACGGGCTCGAGGACGAGCACCATCCCGGGGGCGAGGACGATGCCCTCGTCGAACTGCTCGCCCAGGTCGGTGCCGATGAGCGGCATCTCCGCGCTCTCGGTGCCGAGGCCGTGGATGAGGTAGAAGTGGTCGAGCCACGGCTTGCGCCCCGGTTCGCCCTCGCGGGCGGCGCGGGTGAGGTCGAGCCCGGTGGCGCCGGGCTCGACGGCGGCCAGCACCCGGTCGACCACCGCCCTCCAGCGGGCGAGCTGGTCGCGCTCGTGGGGCCGTGGCCGGCGCCGCCCCGGCCACCACGTGCGGCCGAAGTCGGAGGCGTAGCCCTCGTAGAGGATGCCGGTGTCGTTGAGGATCAGGTCGTCCTCGCGGAGGATGCGGTCGGTCGTGCTGGTGGGGAAGGCGACGTCGCCGTGGACGGTCCACGGGCCGTGGGCGATGGCCCGGGGCGTGGCCTGCCAGATCGGGTCGATGGAGTTGGCGGTGGCGCCCAGCTCGAAGATGCGCCGCAGGAACAGCGCGGTGAGGTCGCTCTGGCGCAAGCCGGGCCGCAGGGCGTCGTAGACGTCGTACATGGCCAGCTCGTTGATGCGCTGGGCCCGCCGGATGCACTCGATCTCGTCGGCGGTCTTGCAGATCTTGGCCGCGCCCAGCACCTCGCCGGCGCTCGCCACGGTGGCCCGCGGCAGCAGGCGGGGCAGGCCGACGTGCAGGGCGGTGCTCAGCTCGTCGACTGCCAGGCACACGTCGCCGCCACCGGTGAGGTCGGCCACGAACCCCGCGAGGCGGGCGGCGCCCTCGTCGAACTCCGGCATGACCATGTCGTGCACGTGGTCGCGGGGCAGCTCGGGCGGCACGCCGTCGAGGTGGGCGGTGAACAGGTGGGGCGGGCCGTCGCGGGTCACGACCGCCACCGCGGGCTCGAGCACGGCCAGGCCGACCTCGGACGCCACCCACCGGGCCCCCGTGGCGTAGTGGACGTTGCCGGTGCCGGTCAGGATCATCGCGTCCACGCCCCGGCGCTCCATCTCCGAGCGCAGCCGCGCCTGCCGGTCCCCCCGCATGCGCGCCAGGTCGAGGTCGTGGGCCACCGGTGCCTCCGCTGTGGGCATTGGCCTCCCCCTCTCCCGCCCGGCCGCCCATCATGCCGCATCGGGTCGCCAGCCGTGGACGCTCCACCGGCCGAAGCCGGCGCCGCCAGCCGGCTAATGTTCCCCGCCGTGGACCTCCAGCCCTCCGCCGGCCAGCTCGCCCTGGCGGCGGCGCTGCCCGGCACCCGCGCCCTCCCGGCGGTCGGCGCGACCCCGGGCCCGAGCCGATCGCCGTCGCCGCCTCTCGTCGACCGGCGGGGGACGGCGACCGGGGCGCGAGACCGGTACGGCCGTGGCCCTGCACCTGCACTTGGCGCACACCCCGCTCGAGCGGGTGAGCCGGGGCCGGCCCACCGACACCGCGACCGGATCGCCACGTTCCTCCACCGCCTCGTGGCAGCCGGTAGGGGTGTGATCTGATCGCGATGCCCCGGCCGACATCCGAGCGACATGGTTGGAGACCCCGATGAGCATGGAGTTCAACCCGTACTCGCGCGAGCTGCACGAGGACCCGTACCCCGTCTACCGCTGGATGCGCGAGGAGGCACCGCTCTACCGCAACGACGAGCTCGACTTCTGGGCGCTGTCGCGCTTCGACGACCTGTGGACCGTGGTCCACGACCCGGAGACCTACTCGTCGGCGCGCGGGGTCACCCTCACCGCCAACGCCGCCGAGGCTGACGACGAGGGGATGGCGGACGTGCTGCCGGTGATGATCCAGATGGACCCACCCCGCCACGACGAGCTGCGCAAGCTCGTGAAGGGTCCGTTCACCCCCCGCCAGGTGGGTCGGCTCGAGGACTCGGTCCGCCGCATCGCCCGCGAGCTGCTGGCCAACTTCGTCGAGCACGGGGAGGCCAACCTCGTGGCCGACTTCGCCGCGCCCCTGCCGACCATGGTGATCGCCGACATGTTGGGCGTCGACCGGGCCGACCTGCCGATGTTCCGCCGCTGCTCGGACGCCGTGATCCGGGGTGACAGCGACGACCGGGCCGACAGGCGGGCCGCGGTGGCTGCCGGTCAGGAGCTGGCCGCCTACTTCTCGCACATCGTCGCCGACCGCCGCCAGGACCCTCGCGACGACCTCGTCACCCAGCTGGCCCACTCCCACGAGGGCGATGCCCGGCTGTCCGAGCTCGAGATCCTTGGCTTCTGCTTCCTGCTGCTGGCTGCCGGCAACGAGACGACGATGAACCTCATCAGCAACTCGGCGGTGCTGCTCGACCGCTACCGCGACCAGCGGGCGCTGCTGGTCGACGACCCGAGCCTGATGCGCGATGCCATCGAGGAGCTCCTCCGCTACGACTCGCCCGTCCAGGTGCTCGTGCGCACGACCACCCGCGACGTCGAGCTCTACGGCGAGGTGGTCCCGGCCGACTCCAAGGTCGCCCTCGTCTTCGGGGCGGCCAACCGCGACGATCGGGAGTTCGACGACCCCGACCGCCTCGACCTGCGGCGTCGGCCCGAGCGGCATCTCGCGTTCGGCCACGGGGTCCACTACTGCCTGGGTGCCGCGCTCGCCCGCCTCGAGGGCAAGGTCGCCTACGAGGAGTTGCTCGCCCACATCCCCGACTTCTCCGTCACCACCGACCACGTGGAGCGGGTGCACACGGGCATCATCCGCGGCGTCGAGCGGCTCCCGATCGCCTTCACGCCGGCGCGGGTCGCTGCCTGAGGGGGCGCCGTGGCGGTCCCGGCCCGGACCCGGCCGGCGCTCCTGCGCCGCGATGGGCCCGGGCCGGTCCGCCCGTCCCGCTGCACTCCGCCCGTCCGCTCGACGGCCACCCGCCGGGCCCACCCGCTGCCGGCAGGGAGTGCCCCGCTCGTGACGACGACGCCGCATGGCGGCGCCACGGTGGCCCCGCGCCGGGCGCGGCGGCGGGTCCCGGGGCCTCAGATGACCCCGGCGTCGGCCAAGCCGTCGAGCTCGGCGTCGTCGAGCCCGCACAGCGACCGCAGGACCTCGCGGGTGTGCTCGCCCAGGCGGGGCGCTCCCTGGGGGGCGGGACGGGCCACGCCGCCGAGCCGGGGGTACGGCGCCTGTTGCCGCACCGGACCGATGACGGGGTCGTCCACCGCCACGAGGTCGCCCCGCGCCGCGATGTGGGGGTCGGCGAAGATGTCGGCGGTGTCGTAGATGGGTGCCACCGGCGTGCCCGTCTGCAGGCAGCGCTCCACCACCTCCGTCGCAGGGCGGGCCGCCACCCACCGTGCCACCTCGGCGTTGATGGCGTCGTTGTGGGCCGCTCGCGAGGCGGTGGACCCGAAGCGGGGGTCGCCGGGAAGGTCGGGCCGCTCCATGGCCTCGCACAGTCGCCGGAAGTTGGCGTCGGAGCCGGCGACGATGCACACGTACCGGCCGTCGGCCGCCAGGTAGTTGTCGATGGGCGCCGAGTTCTCGAGCCGGTTCCCGAAGCGGCCCCGCACCAGCCCCAGGCGGTCGTAGGCCGCCAGGGTCCACTCGTTGATGCGCAGCACCGAGGCGTAGAGGGCGGCGTCGATCACCTGGCCACGGCCCGTGCCGCCGGCGTCGCGCTGGTAGAGGGCGGCGATGGCGGCGTGGGCGGCGAACACGCCGGTGAGGTAGTCCGACACCATGAGGCCCGGGCGGATCGGGGGCCCGTCCTCCTCGCCGGTGAGGTGGAGCAGCCCCCCGATGGCGATGCCGAGCCGGTCGAGGCCACCTCGGGTGGCGTTGGGGCCGTCCTGGCCGAACACGCTGCACCGCACCACGACGAGGCGGGGGTCGAGGTCGGCAGGGCCGATGCCCCACCTCTCGAGGGTGCCGGGACGGAAGTTCTCGCACACCACGTCGGCGGTGGCCGCCAGGCGACGGAAGAGGTCCTGGCCGCGGGGGTCGTGCAGGTCGATGGTGACGCTCTTGCGACCGCGCCCCTCCACCGCCCAGTACAGCGAGTAGCCGGGCTCGGCCAGGCCGTCGACAGGGGCGAAGGGCCCGATGCCCCGCATGAAGTCGCCGGTGCCGGGCTGCTCGACCTTGACGACTTCGGCGCCGAGCTCGCCCATCAGGCCGGCGCAGAAGGGCGCCGACACGCGCGTGCCCACGTCGATCACCCGCAGGCCGGCCAGGGGCGCGGGGGTGGCCGCCTCGGCCGCCGTGGTAGGGGGGGTGGGTGCCTCGCTCACCGGGGCAGGCCCGGCACGCGCTCGACCACGACGTCGAGCGGGACCCCGTCGGTTCCGGCCAGGGCGGGGGCGGCGGGGCGCCAGGGCGACGACCGCCGCCACCGACCGTCTCCGCGCCCGTCCTCCGCCCCCCACCGTGGTGGGGCCACCGGGCCGGTCGCCCGCATCGCCGTGGCGTGGAACCGTCGTGACATCTCGCTCCAGTACAGCTCGAGGATGCTGACCGCGGGGGCCGCGACCGCTCGCCCCGCCTCCAGGGGGCCGGGGCTGCGCAGCGGCGCGACGTCCCACGGCCCTCCAGGGCGCCGGTCGGCGGCCGTGCCCGCCGGGGACCAAGGGGACCGGAGGCGGGCGGAGGCCATCGGGTCGTGGACTCTAGAGCACCGTGCCGCCGGGCCACGGATCGCCGCCCCGCCTGCCCGTCGTCGCCGCTCCCGCGCCCACCGACCCGGCCTGCCCGCCGTCGCCGCCTCCCGCGCCCACCGACCCGGGGTGCCGGCCGGCCTGCCGGGTCGCCCTTGACTTCGAGCGCGCTCCACCCCGTACCGTCGTCGGGTCAGCCGGGTCCGTCGCCCTGCCCGGCCCGTCCGTCGCCCTCGGAGGCCCCCATGCACCTCGGTGCCCACGTCGTCCAGTTCACCGTTCCCGCCGGCCCGGCCGGCATCGCCGACGAGCTCGCCCGGGTGGGCGCGGCCGCCGATGCCGCCGGCCTCACCGACCTCTCGGTCATGGACCACTGGTTCCAGATGGAGACGATGTACCCCGCCGAGGAGCCCATGCTGGAGGGCTACAGCACGTTGGCCTTCCTGGCCGCCCACAGCGAGCGCGTACGGCTGGGCCTGTTGGTGACCGGCGTGACCTACCGCCATCCCGGCCTCCTGGCCAAGATCGTCGCCACCCTGGACGTGCTGTCGAAGGGGAGGGCTCAGCTGGGGATCGGCGCTGCGTGGTACGAGCGTGAGCACCGCGGGCTGGGCGTGCCGTTCCCCCCCACCGCCGAGCGGTTCGAGCGGCTGGAGGAGGCGATCGAGATCTGCCTGCAGATGTGGGACCCCGAGGCCAACGGCGCCTACCAGGGCCGCCACTACCAGCTGGCCGAGACCCTCTGCGTCCCGGGCCCGCTCACCCGTCCCCACCCGCCCATCCTCATCGGGGGCTCCGGCGAGCGGAAGACGCTCCGGCTGGTCGCCCGCTACGCCGACGCCTGCAACCTCTTCGGCGCCGCACCCGCCGAGGTGGAGCACAAGCTGGACGTGCTGCGCCGCCACTGCGAGGAGGAGGGTCGCGACATCGACGAGATCAGGGTCACCGTCCTCGGCCGGACCCCTGCCCGGGTCGCCGACCTCGACGCCTTCGCCGAGGAGATGGCGGCGTTGGCCAAGCTCGGCGTCGACACCGTGATCGTGACGCCCCCCGGTGACCGGCCGGCCGCCTGGATCGACGAGGTGGGGGCACCGGCCGTGGCCCGCCTCGCCGCGCTGTAGGGCCGGTCCTGATGGTCCCCGGCAACCGGTAGCGTCGCGGCCCGTGGATCTCGACGCCGCCATGGGCATCGCCCTCGACGAGGCCGCCGCGGCCGCCGCCCAGGGCGACGTGCCCGTCGGGGCCGTCGTCCTGCGCGACGGGGAGGTGATCGCCCGATGCCAGAACCGGCGTGAGCGCACCGGCGATCCCACCGCCCACGCCGAGCTGCACGCCCTGCGCCATGCGGCCACCGTGGTGGGGAGCTGGCGGCTCGCCGGCACGACGCTGGTCGTGACGCTGGAGCCGTGCCCGATGTGCGCCGGTGCCCTGCTGGCGGCGCGCGTCGACCGGGTGGTGTTCGGCGCTGCCGATCCCAAGGCCGGGGCGTGCGGCTCGCTCTACAACATGTGCGTCGACCCGCGGCTCAACCACGAGGCCGAGGTGGTGGGGGGCGTGCGGAGCGCAGAGGCCGCCGCCCTCCTCTCGGACTTCTTCGCCGGGCGACGGCCCTGACCCGCCCCGCCGGCGTCGGGGGCACTCACGGGTTGCTGGTAGCGTCGTCGCCGGAAGGTTGCCAGAGCGGACGAATGGGGCGGCCTCGAAAGCCGTTGTGGCCTCCGGGTCACCGTGGGTTCGAATCCCACACCTTCCGCTGCGGGCCCCGCCACCCGCCCCGCCGCCAGCAGCGATGGGGCGCGGCAGGTCCGTGGAGCGGCGCGGCCGGGAGGGCGGGGTCCCGTGCCCGGCCTCCACGACGGTCGCCGGCTCAGCTCCTGACCAGGCGGTCGATGGCCCGGGTGGCCTCGGAGACCTTCTCGGCGGCGTCGGGGGCGCCGGACGCCACCGCGTCGGTGACGCAGTGGTGGAGGTGCTCGTCGAGCAGCCCCACCGCGACGCCCTGGAGTGCCCTGGTGACGGCAGAGATCTGGGTGAGGACGTCGATGCAGTAGGTCTCCTCGTCGATCAACCGCTGCAACCCCCGGACCTGACCCTCGATGCGGCGGAGCCGGCGCAGGTAGTCGTCCTTGGTCATCGTGTAACCGGGCACAGCGGTACCCTACCGGGGTACCAGCGGGCGCACCCCCCTCCCGGCGCGGCGGGGAGGGCGGCACCCGGGCGAGGGGGGAGCGGGACCCCGGCCGTCCCCTGCCCCAGCCGTCGGCCCTAGGGGGGTGCGGTGCTGATCGGATCCCACGTGCACTGGGCCGACCCCCTCGCGGCGGCCGCGGCCGAGGGCGCCGACGTCGTCCAGATCTTCCTGGGCGACCCCCAGGGGTGGCGCGCACCGGCGCCGCGGCCCGACGCCCCCCGGCTCCGGGACTCTCCCGTGCCCATCTACGTGCACGCCCCGTACGTGATCAACCTGGCATCGCCCAACAGCCGCATCCGCATCCCGTCGCGCAAGGTCCTGCAGCAGGCGTGCGACGGTGCCGCGGACATCGCCGCCCGAGCCGTGGTGGTCCACGGGGGTCACGTCACCAAGGGCGACGATCCCGGCGCCGGCTTCGACCGCTGGCGCAAGGGCCTCGACGCCATCGACACGGACGTGCCCATCTACCTGGAGAACACGGCCGGTGGCGACCACGCCATGGCGCGCCACTTCGACACCATCGGCCGGCTGTGGGACCGCATCGGCGACACCGGCATCGGCTTCTGCCTGGACACCTGCCACGCCTGGGCCGCGGGTGAGGCGCTGGTCGACGCGGTCGAGCGGATCCGGGCCATCACCGGGCGCATCGACCTGGTGCACTGCAACGACTCCAAGGACACGGCCGGCTCGGGGCGCGACCGCCACGCCAACCTCGGCACCGGTGCCATCGACACCGACCTGCTGGTGGCGGTGGTGGAGGCGGCCGGGGCTCCTGTGATCTGCGAGACGGCCGACGAGGGCCGCAAGGACGACCTCGCCTTCCTGCGGGCCCACGTGGATGGCTGAGGGGTCCCCGCCCTCCGCTCAGGCCAGGCCCAGCGGGGCGGCGCCCTCCGCCGGGCGGGGTGCCGCCGCCACCTCCCCGCGGACCAGCGTGCGGTAGAGCTCGGCGTACAGGCCGCCCGCGGCCAGGAGCTCGGGGTGCGTGCCCCGCTCGACGATGCGACCCTGGTCGAGCACGAGGATCTGGTCGGCGCTGGTGATCGTGGAGAGGCGGTGGGCGATGACCAGGCTGGTGCGCCCGGCCAGCGCGACGGCCAGGGCCTGCTGGATGGCGGCCTCGTTCTCGCTGTCGAGCTGGCTGGTGGCCTCGTCGAGGATCACCACGGCCGGGTCCTTCAGCAGCATGCGGGCGATGGCCACGCGCTGCTTCTCGCCGCCGGACAGCCGGTACCCCCGTTCGCCGACCACCGTGTCGTAGCCCTCGGGGAGCCGAGCGACCACGTCGTGGATGTGGGCGGCGCGGGCCGCCGCCTCGACCTCGGCGTCGGTGGCGTCGGGGCGGGCGTAGCGCAGGTTGTTGGCCACCGTGTCGTGGAACAGGTGGGGGTCCTGGGTGACGGCCCCGACGGCGGCACGGAGGGAGTCCTGCGCGATGTCCCGGACGTCGTGGCCGTCGAGGCGGACGGCGCCCGCCGTCACGTCGTACAGCCGGGGGACCAGCATCGACAGGGTCGTCTTGCCGCCCCCCGACGGTCCCACCAGCGCCACCAGCTGACCCGGCTCGACGGTGGCCGAGACGCCGTGCAGCACCTCGCGCTCGTCGCCAGTGCCGGTGGCGGGGGCACCCGCCGCCCGCTCGCCGTTCCGGCCGGGGCCCGTGCCGCCCCCGGGCCGGCCGGGGCCCGTGCCGTCCCCGTCCTCGGGAGGGACCGGCGGCCGGGTGGTGGGGCGGATCGTCCCGATGGCCGGATCGAGCTCCAAGGTGGGGATGAGGACCTCGTCGGGGTAGGTGAAGTGCACGTCGTCGAGCTCGATCCGACCCGCCGGCGCCACCAGGTCGACGGCGCCCGGCCTGTCGGTGAGGTGCAGGGGGGCGTCGAGCACCTCGAAGACCCTCTCGAAGGACACCATCGCCGTCAGCAGGTCGACGTGGGCGTTCGACAGGGCGGTGAGCGGCCCGTACAGGCGGGTGACGTAGGCGGCCAGGGCCACCAGCGTGCCCAGCGACAGGGTGCCGGCGATGACCTGGAGCCCCCCCACCCAGTACACGGCGGCGGTGCCGATGGCGCCCACCAGGCCCAGGGCGATGTAGAAGGTGCGGCCGTAGAGGGCCGCCCTGATGCCGGTGCGCCGCACCCCGTCGGCCCGGGCCGCGAAGGACGCCTCCTCGTCCGCCGCCCGGCCGAACAGCTTGACCAGGAGGGCTCCGGCGACGTTGAACCTCTCGGTCATGGTGGTGTTCATCGACGCGTTCAGGTCCATCTGCGCGCGGGTGACGGCCTGGAGCCGCCGACCCACGCGGCGGGCGGGCACGATGAACAGCGGGAGGACCGCCAGCGACAGAAGCGTCAGGCGCCACTCGAGCAGGGCCATGGCCCCGAGGGTCGTCACCAGCGTGATCAGGTTGGACACCACCCCGCCGATCGTGGTGGTGAGCGCCCGCTGGGCACCGATCACGTCGCTGTTGAGGCGGCTGGTGAGGGCGCCGGTCTGCGTCCGGGTGAAGAAGGCCAGGGGCATGCGTTGCACGTGGCCGAACACCGCCACCCGGAGGTCGTAGATCACGCCCTCGCCGATGCGGGCCGACAGCCACCTCTCGGCGACGGCCATGCCGGCGCTGGCCACCGCAGCCGCCACCGCCACGGCTGCCAGCACGTGGAGCAGCGTCCGGTCGCCGCCCTCGATGCCGCGGGGGATCGCCTCGTCGATGATCTGGCGGAAGATCAGAGGGGGTACGAGCTGGACGACGGCGGTGGCGACGATCACGCCCAGGTAGGCCAGCAGCAACCCCCGGTACGGGCGGGCGAAGTCGAGGACTCGGCGCACGACGGCCGCGTCGAGCCGGGCGTCGCCGAGCTGGCTCGGGTCCGCGCCCAGCAGGCCGGAGGGACGGCGGGAGGGCATCGGTCCGCCCAGCATGCGCGATCCCATCGACATGGCCCGCAGGCTACGGCGGCCGGGCGGCCGTGCCGCACCCCGGCGGGGCCACCACCGGGGTGCCGCCGCTCACCCGGCCGGGGCGGTCTCCCCCTCGCCCACCAGGGCTGGCTGGCGCTCTCCCACCTCGGCCGCGGCGCCGGCACCACCGCCGTCGCCGGGAGGCGCCGCCGCCCGGTCGTCGCCCGTGGGCGCCTCGCCGGCGCCGCGGGTGACGCTGCGCACGATGAGGACGAGCGCGCCCCCGGCGACCGCATAGGCCAGGAAGCCCAAGCCGAAGGTGAAGTTGATGCCGAAGAACATGGCCAACAGCGCACCGAACACCGACGCCAGCACCGACATGGCGCCGTTGATGCCCCACAGGAAGGCGGTGGGGGCACCGGTCCGGCGGGAGGCCGCCCCCATGCCGATGGAGAAGGGCATGCCCATGAACAGCGCCAGGGGCGCGAGCAACCCGACCGCCGTTCCCACCCGGCCGAACGTCGTGCCGCCGGCCATGGCGTCGGTGACCGGTCCGGTGATGAAGCGGAACAGCACGATCACGGCGAGGAGCACGGCCACCGGCACCAACAGCGAGCGCGGCCGCTCCGGGTCGGTCACCTTCTCCACCAGCATGCTGCCGATGCCGCTGAAGAGCAGCAGGGTGAAGAGCACCACGGCCAAGGCGTACGTCGGGTGGCCGAGGAAGGTGTTGAGGTGCTGGAGCTGGGAGAACTCGACCAGCATGAACCCGAGGCCGATGCCGGCGAAGTACACGTAGAACGGTGCCATGCCGGCGTGGGCGGTGCGGCGGCCGAGGCGGGCGAGCGGCCCACCGATGCAGACGACCGCCAGCAGCAGCACGGCCAGGGCCAGCGAGCCGAGCACGAGCACGGGCCGGAAGACGAGGTCGTCCGAGAAGCCCTCGCCCGACAGGAACGTGTGCAGGCTCGCCATCTGGAAGAAGAACGGGCGGTCGTCGGTGGGCGGCGACAGGTCCTCGTCGAACTGGTCGATCCCCTCGTCGGGGCCGCCCGGCGCCACGATGTCGGCGAAGCGCTGGTCGCCCACCTGGTCGGGGGTGAGGACCGGCCGGAACCCGAGTCGGTCGGCGTTGGACGCCACCGCCTCCAGCTGGCCGTCGGTGAAGGGGGTGGGGCTGACCAGGAAGGTGGCCGCGCTGGACGCGAACTGGGTGGGTGGCCCCTCGTAGATGAGGACGTGGTCACGGGGGTTCTCCACGCCGGCCCGGGTGAGGACCTCGGTGGCCAGCGAGGCGGTCCGCAGCGACTCGAAAGGCTCGGCACCCCCGATGGTGAACCAGCGGGAGACGCTCAGCATGCCGCCGGGGCCCAGGCGGTCGAAGAAGGTCTCCCAGGCGTCGACCGTGTAGAGCGAGTTCTCGCTGAGGGCGAAGGCACCGGCCGAGGTGGCGGCCCACGTGTCGATGAGCGAGATCTGGATGAGGTCGAAGCGGTCGTCGGTCCGGGTGAGCCAGGAGCGGGCCTCGTCGTTCACCAGATCGACCCGAGGGTCGTCCTCGAGGTTGGTGAAGTCGCCCAGCTCGTCGGTGACGAGGTCGAGGATGTTGCCGTTGATCTCGATGCCCGTGACCCGGTCGGCTCCGAACTCCAGCCCGGTCAGCACGTCGCGGCCACCGCCGACGCCGATCACGGCCGACCGGAACCCCTTGTCGAGGGCGTAGTAGCCGATGTTGGTGACGTCGTAGCGAAGGAAGTCCGTGGTCTCCTCGTCGCCGTCGTAGCCGGTGATCATGGTGCCGGCGGTGCCGTCGATGAGCATGGACATCTGGGGCACCACGACGTCGGAGGGCAGGGTCCGGCTCATGCCGTAGCCGGCCGGCCAGCCGACGTCGCCGCGGTCGCCGTCGACGGTGATGCGGGAGAAGGCGTTCCAGCGGTCGTAGGTGTGCAGCGGGTCCTGCTGCTCCTTGGCCCAGAGGATGCGGATGAACGGGTCGCCCTGGTGGTGGCGGTACGAGTTGCCCACGGTGACCACGACCAGCAGCACGACGAGCCCTGCCGACACCAGGCGGGCCACGGGCAGGCCAGCGTCCAGGGCGAACATCAGGCTGCCGAGGGCGGCGAGGGCACCGATGGCGATCACCAGGCTGGGGCCGTCCAGCCAGTTGAACGCCAGGACCAGCAGGATGCAGCCGAGGCTGGCGCCCACCAGGTCGGCGGCGTAGAGCCGGTTGACCCTGCCGGGGAAGCGGGTCAGCGCCAGGGCGACCACGACGCCGTTGCACACGAAGGGCACCGAGATGACGATGCAGGTCAGCACCACCGAGGAGATCCCGGCCATCGTCATGTGGGGCACGAAGGGGATGGCCAGCTGGATGCAGAAGGCCACGGCCACGCCCGCCGCGTAGGCGAGCGAGAAGCGCCACATCTGGAGCTTCACCTTGTCGTCGGTGAAGGCCTGCGGCCGCAGGTGGACGATGAGGGCACCGACGGTCGTGCCGAAGAGCGCGACCGAGATGGCGACGAAGGCGAAGTGGTACCACATCGCCACGCTGAAGATGCGCGTCAGCACGATCTCGTACATCAGCGAGGTCAGCGTCAGGATGAACAACCCGGCGTACGTCAACCCGCGCGCGCGGAGATGCGTGCCTCCAGTGGTGACCACTAGCCTTCCCCCCTTCGGACGACCTGGGTGGTCTAGTCCAAGACCGTGCGTCGTGCCAGCTGTGGTGCAACCCGTGGTGGTCGGCCGGTGCTGTCGCTCCGCTGTTCCCCCGGCCCGCGGCGCCGGGGCCGGCCGAGGGGGGTATGCCCCGGCGGGTCGCATCCCCCGCGGCCTGGTTTGGGACCGGGGCGGGGGCCGTGGTAGCAAAAGGGTCGCACGACCCGAAGCCTGGGTTTCGGCGGTTCCAAACCCTGTATGCCGCACACCGAGTTCACCCGCACCGAACGTGAGGCCCTGAAGGCCATCTACCGTTTCACGCGCGACGGCTCCGAGGCCCACACCGGCACGCTCGCCGATCGCCTCGGCCTGTCGCCGGGCACCGTCACCACGCTGGTCAAGCGCCTCGCCGACCGGAACCTCGTGGACCACCGCCCCTACCAGGGCGTGCGCTTCACCGACGCCGGACGCCGGGCGGCGGTGTCCGCCATCCGCCGCCACCGAATCGTCGAACGGTTCCTCGCCGACATGTTGGGCTACGCCTGGAACGAGGCGGACGAGCTGGCCGTGGCCTTCGAGCACGACCTGCCGGACGAGGTCACCGACCGCCTGTACGTGGCGCTGCACCGGCCCGCCACGTGCCCCCACGGCTTCCCGATCCCCCCGCCCGAGGCCCAGGACGTCCCCGACACCCCCGAGCTCTACGACCTCGAGCCCGGCGACGTGGCCGAGGTGG
>DASUJB010000102.1:0-17742 GCA_036279475.1 Acidimicrobiales bacterium
GTCCACGTCGGGATCGGCAGCACCGAGGACCTCGACGTCGAGCTGGTGGTGCTGCCGGAGCCGCCCCGCCTGGGGCCGCTCGTAGCGGAACACGGGGGAGACGCACCACACCTTCCAGGGCGTGGGCGGCCGGTGCTGCACGAACGCCCGGGCCACCGACGCCGTGGCCTCGGGCCGCAGGGCGAGGTGGCGGTCCCCCTTGTCGACGAAGTCGTACATCTCCTTGCGCACCACGTCGGTCCCGGCCCCCAGGCGCTGGAACACGCCGAGGTCCTCGAACAGCGGGCCGTGCACCAGCTCGTAGCCGAAGCGGTCGACGACGCCGGCGAAGGCGACGATCAGTCGCCGCCACCGGCGGGAGGCCGGCGGCAGCACGTCCTGGGTGCCGATCGGGGCGCGGAAGGCGTCGGGCATGACGGAGCGAGGCTAGCGGTGCCCACCTCGGGCGCCGAACCGGTTCACCTACCATCGCACCCCGTGAGCGTGGCACCCCCCCCGCCCCCGGTCCCGTGACCGGGGTCCCGATCGCCGTGACCGGGAGCGCCGGCGCGGGGGCCACGGGCGCCCGGGCCCGGCCCTCCCGTCGGGCCCCTGGCTGGTGGCGCTCCCCCGTCCTGCTGGCCCTGCCGTGCCTGCTGCTGCTGGAGCGGGCGTGGGACCGCCGGTGGATGACCGACGACGGCTTCATCAACCTGCGGGTCGTCCGCATGGTGGAGGCCGGGCACGGGCCGGTGTTCAACGTCGGCGAGCGCGTGGAGGTCACCACCAGCACGCTGTGGCTGTGGCTGCTGACCCTCGGGGACCTCGTGCTGCCGCTTCCCCTGGAGTGGGTGGCGGTGGCCCTCGGCATCGTCCTGTCGGTCTCCGGGCTGGCCCTCGCCACCGCGGGCGCGGCCCGCGCCCACCGGGCGGCCGGTGCCACCGGCGTCCTGGTCCCCGCGGGGGCGCTCGTCCTGGCGGTCGTGCCCCCCGTGTGGGACTTCTCGACCTCCGGGCTCGAGGGCGGCCTGACCTTCGGGTGGCTGGGAGCCGTGACGTGGCTGCTCTCCCGCTGGGCGAGCGGTGACGACCGGCCGCTGCGCGCTCCCGCCGCGGTGGTCCTGGGCCTGGGCCCGCTGGTCCGCCCCGACCTCGCCCTCGTCACCGGGGTGGCCCTGGGCGGCACGCTGGCCGCCCGGTGGCCCGCCGAGCGGTGGGCGGACCGCCTGCGGGTCGTGGCCTCGGCCGCGGCCCTGCCCCTGGCCCACCAGGTCTTCCGCATGGGCTACTACGGCAGCCTCGTGCCCAACACCGCCCTGGCCAAGTCGAGCGGGCGCGGCCGCTGGGCCACGGGGTACGCCTACCTGCGCGACATGGTGGAGCCGTACGGCCTGGTGCTGCCGGTGGTGGCCCTGGTGGCGGTCGCGCTGGTGCCGGCCGCGGCCCGGGCCTGGCGGTCGGGTGATCGCCGGGTGGCGGTGGCGCTTGGGGCGCTGCCCGTCGCCGGCGTCCTCGACGCCCTGTACGTGGTGCGGGTGGGCGGCGACTACATGCACGGTCGCCTGCTGCTCCCCGGGCTCTTCGCCCTCCTGGCCCCGGTCGCCGCCGTGCCCGCCCCCCGCCGGCGACCCGCGGCCGCCGTCGCCCTCCTCGCCACCCTGGCGTGGTCGGCCGCCTGCCTGGCCTGGCTGCGCCCACCGGCGTCGAGCTCGGTCCCGGGCCTGTTGAGCTCCGACGCCCGGTCCGGGTCCGTCGCACTGTTCGGCGAGCATGCCGTCACCGCCCGCGACCAGGGCTGGGGCCCGGGCGCACCCGGCCTCCGCCTCGAACGCCCCGGCCAGGTGCAGGTGGGCCTGGGGCTGGTCACCGTCGACCCGCCCCCCGAGCTGCGCACGCCCGCCTACGCCGACTACGGCATCGGCGTCGTCGGCTACAGCTACGGGCCGGACGTCACGGTGATCGACCTCCTCGGCCTGGCCGACCCCATCGGCAGCCGCTTCGAGGTGGCACGCCCCGGTGCGACCGGGCACGAGAAGCCCCTGCCTGCGGCCTGGCTGGCCGCCCACATCTCCGAGGCGCCCGTCGACCCGGCGGCGCTCCCCCGCCCGTTCGTCGCCCGGCCCCTCTACGAGTCGCCTCCGGGCCGCTTCGCCGAGGACGTGGCGTCGGCCCGAGCCGCGGTGCGGTGCGACGAGCTCGCCGATCTGCTGGACGCCGTCCGCGCCCCCCTGACGCCCGGGCGGTTCCTCGCCAACCTGGCGGCGTCGCCGCGGCTCACCTCCCTGACGGTCCCCCCGCCGCCCGGCGCCGCCGAGTCCCGGTTCTGCGGTCGCTGAACCGCGCCCCGGCGCCCACCCCGTGCCGCCGCCCCGTGGTCCGGCGGGACCCCATCCCTGTACCGGTGGGCGAGGTCCGCCTGGCCCGAACGGTCCGGGCACCGGGCAGCCGGGGCCCGGGAAGGCCCGGCGGCTAGGCCCCCTTGCCAGGGACGATGCGGTAGGCGTCGTACACGGAGTCGATGCCCCTGATCGTCGACAGCAGGGAGTCCAGGTGGGACGGGTCACCCAGCTCCATGTCGAAGCGCATCTTCGACACCCGGTCGGAGCCCGTCTGCGTGGTGCAGGTGAGGATGTTGACGTGGTGGTCGGCGAACGCGGCGGTGACGTCGCGCAGGAGGCGGGCGCGGTCGAGGGCCTTCACCTCGATCGAGGCGATGAAGACGCCGCCGGGCTCGAGGTCCCACTCGACGTCGATCAAGCGGTCCCCCTGCCCGGCCACGAGGGAGACGGCGTTGGCGCAGTCGGCCCGGTGGACCGACACACCCCGACCGCGCGTGACGAAGCCGATGATCTCGTCGCCCGGCACCGGCGTGCAGCAGCGCGACAGCCGCACGAACACGTCGTCGAGGCCCTCGACGTGCACGCCGGCCGGCCCCCGGAAGCGGCGCGACCGCCGGGGCTCGCGGACCGTGATGGGCAGGGTCTCCTCGTGCGCCGGACCGCCGTCGCGCAGGGCACGCGCCACCCGGGCCGCCGCCGCCTGGGCCGACACGTGGCGCTCGCCGATGGCGGCGTGGAGAGCCTCGAGGTCAGCGTAGTTCATGGCTCGCGCCGTCTCTTCGAGGACCGTGCCCGACTGCAGCCTCTGCACCGGCAGGCCCTCGCGCCGGAGGGCCTTGACCAGCTCCTCGCGCCCCTGCTCGATGGCGTCCTCCCGCCGCTCCCGCGAAAACCACTGGCGGATCTTCGACGCCGCCCGGGGGGTGGCGACGATCTGCAGCCAGTCCCGCGACGGGCCGGCCCCCTCCACCTTGGAGGTGAAGATCTCGACCGTGTCCCCTGACGACAGCCGCGAATCCAGCGGCACGAGGCGACCGTTGACCCGGGCGCCGATGCAGGCGTGGCCCACCTCGGTGTGGATGGCATAGGCGAAGTCGATGGGGGTGGCACCCACCGGCAGGGTCACCACCTTGCCCTTGGGCGTGAAGACGAAGACCTCGTCCTGCTCGAGGTCGATCTTCAGCCGCTGCATGAACTCGTCGGGGTCGCTGGTCTCGGACTGCCAGTCGACGATGCGGCTGAGCCACGGCATGTCGACGACGTTGGCGTCGCGCTCCTTGTAGGCCCAGTGGGCGGCGACGCCCTGCTCGGCCCGGGCGTGCATCTCCCGGGTGCGGATCTGCACCTCCAGGGGCTTGCCCTGGGGGCCGATCACCGTCGTGTGCAGGGACTGGTAGAGGTTGAACTTGGGCATGGCGACGTAGTCCTTGAAGCGGCCCTGCACCGGCTTCCAGGTGGCGTGGATCGAGCCCAACGCCGCGTAGCAGTCCTTCACCGACTCCACCACGACCCTCATGCCCACCAGGTCGAAGATCTCGTCGAACTCCCGGCCCTTGACGACCATCTTCTCGTAGATGGAGTAGAGGTGCTTCGGCCGCCCGGTGACGGAGGCGGCGATGCGCAGCTCGGCCAGGCGCTGGCGCACCTCCTCGAGCACCTGGGTCAGGTAGATCTCGCGCTCGGGCGTGCGCACCGACACCATGTGGTCGATCTCGGCGTAGCGCTTGGGGTGGAGGGCGGCGAACGCCAGGTCCTCGAGCTGGGTCTTCACGTCCTGCATGCCCAGCCGGTGGGCCAGCGGGGCGTAGATGTCGAGGGTCTCCCGGGCGATGCGGTCCTGCTTCCAGGCCGGCATGGCGGCGATGGTGCGCATGTTGTGCAACCGGTCGGCCAGCTTGATGATGAGGACCCGCAGGTCGCGGGCCATCGCCACCAGCATCTTCCGCATGGTGGCCGCCTGCTGGGCCTCCCGGGAGTCGAACTGGACCCGCTCCAGCTTCGTCACCCCGTCCACGATGGCGACGACGTCGTGACCGAAGCTGCGCTCGATGTCGTCGAGGGTGGTTCCGGTGTCCTCGACCGTGTCGTGCAGGAGGGCGGCGGCCACGGTGACGTCGTCGAGCCCGAGCTCGGCCACGATGCGGGCCACCGCCAAGGGGTGCTGGACGTAGGGCTCGCCCGAGTTGCGCGACTGGCCACGGTGCGAGTCGGCCGACTGGAGGTACGCTCGGGTGATAAGGGCGGTCGTCGCCTTGGGGTGGCGCTTGCGGAAGGCGGCGAGCAGGGGCGCCACCTCGTCGGCGGGCGGCGGGTCGCTCCGCCGCCAGGGAAGAACCCTGTCGACCGTGGGCACGTGTGCCTCCTCTCCTCCTGGTCAACCCCGGCCGCTGGCACCGTGTTCCCGTGGCCGAGAGCATCACGGCCACGTGTCCCCGTGACCGTGCCCGGCGTCGGCTACAGCGTGACGAGGCTCAGTATGTCGCGGTCGGGGAGCCGTGCCCTGCCCCCGAGCCCCGCCAGCTCGACCACGAACGCCAACCGGGCCACCCGGCCGCCCACCCGCTCGACGAGCGCGCACGTGGCGGCGGCGGTGCCCCCGGTGGCCAGCACGTCGTCGACGATGTACACGGCCTCGCCGGCGGCGAGGGCGTCGTCGTGGATGTCGAGCGAGTCCGTCCCGTACTCGAGGGCGTAGGTCTCGGTCACCGTGGTCCACGGCAGCTTGCCCGGCTTGCGCACCGGCACGAACCCGGCGCCCAACCGGTAGGCCACCGGAGCGGCGAAGATGAAGCCCCGAGCCTCGATGCCGACCACCTTGTCCACCGGCATCCCCGCGGCATGGTCGGCCAGGGCGTCGACGGCGAAGCGGAAGGCGTCGACGTCGGCCAGCAGCGGCGTCAGGTCCTTGAACAGGACGCCCGGGGTGGGGAAGTCGGCGACGTCCCGCAGGTGGTCGGCCAGCCAGTCGACGTCGGGGGTCATGGCAGGACGTTACCGGTCGGCACCCGGGGTCCCGGGCCGGGCGCCGCCGGCCCGGCGGCGCGGCACGACCGACCGGGCGGAGCGACCAGTCAGCGCCGGCCGCCGCGCGACCGCTTGCGCGGGCGGGGCGGGATCACGCGGCCCGAGGGGGCCACCGTGGCCGGGAGGCCACCGTCGCCGGCCCGCGGGGATGCCGCCGCGCCCCGGTGGGCGGGCTCCGGCGATCCCGGCCGGCCCGGGGGCCGGCCCGTGGCGATCGTCGCCGCGATGGCGTGGCGGTCGCCGCCCCGCTCGGCGATGCGGCGCTTGACGTCCCGGTAGCGGGGCTCGCGCTCCTTGAGCACGGCCAACAGCGGCGAGGCGATGAAGATGGACGAGTAGGCGCCGGAGAAGAGGCCGATGAGGAGGGCCAGGGCGAACTCCTCCAGCACGGCGGCGCCCATGATCCACGACCCCACCACCAGCAGCGAGCCGACGGGCAGCAGGGCGGTGACCGTCGTGTTGAGCGACCGCATGAGCGCCTGGTTGAGCGACACGTCGACCATCCCGGCGTAAGACAGGCCCCCCGTGGAGGACACGAGGCGCGTGTTCTCGTCCACCTTGTCGAACACGACGATGCCGTCATAGATCGAGTAGCCGAGGATGGTGAGCACCGCGATCACCGTGGCCGGGGTCACCTCGAGCTGCGTGACCGAGTAGACGCCGACCGTGATGATCACGTCGTGGACGAGGGCGGCCAGCGTGGCCATGGCCATCTTCAGCTCGAAGCGGAGCGAGATGTAGACGCTGACGAGGGCCATGAACACGAGCAGGGCCCGCACCGCCTTGGCGCTGATCTCGTCACCCCACGTCGGTCCGACCTCGTTGAGGACGACGTCGTCGAAGGAGGAGCCCGTCAGCTCGGCCAGGGCAGCCGACACCTCGTCGGACCGGTCACCGCCCAACGGCTCCGCCTCCACGTGCAGCTCGCGGCCGTCGTCGCCGTCGAGCTCCTGGATGGTGGCCCCGGAGAGGCCGAAGCGGTCGAGGGCCTCGCGGGCGTCGGCCACCGAGGCGTCCCCTGCCGGGACCTCCCACACGACCCCACCCTCGAAGTCGATGCCGAGCTCCAGGCCGCGGGTCAGCAGCGAGACCACGCTGACGGCCACCAGCACCAGCGAGATGCCGAACCAGATGCGACGGCGACCGACGAAGTCGACGTTGGTCTCGCCGTGGTAGAGGCGCGTCCACACCGAGCGGCGGCGGGGACGGCGGGCGCCCGGCGCCGCGGTACCCCGCTCCTGGGAGGGGCGCTCGACGGCCGTGCCGCCCGCCGCCCCGTCGGCACCGGTCCCCGTCATCGGGCTCCCCCCGGGACGGGGACACGACGACCCTCGGGACCGGGCGCGGCGGGCACGTCACCACCGGGTGGCGGGGCCAGGCCCCGGGCCACCCCCAGGAAGGGCATGTCGGTGAACAGCCGCCGGCGCGACAGCAGCACGACCACCGGGTGGGTGAACGCCCACGCCACCACCACGTCGAGGAGGGTGGAGAGGCCGAGGAAGAAGGCGAAGCCCCGCACCGAGCCCACCGTGAGCCACCACAGCACCAGCGCCGCCAGGAAGGACGTGAAGTTGGCGGCCAGGATGGTGCGGAAGGCCCTCTTGAACGCCTTGTCGGTCGAGGACCGCAGCGTGCGCCCGGCCTTGACCTCGTCCTTGAGCCGCTCGAAGTACACGACGTAGCTGTCGACGGTGACGCCGATGGACACGATGATGCCGGTGACGCCCGACAGGGTCAGCGCCAGGCCCCAGGTCTGGCCCAGCACGGTGACGATCGAGTACATCAGCGCGCCCCACACCGACAGGCCCACGATCACCACCAG
This sequence comes from Acidimicrobiales bacterium, assembly GCA_036279475.1. Lineage (GTDB taxonomy): Bacteria > Actinomycetota > Acidimicrobiia > Acidimicrobiales > VFJN01 > ZC4RG19. The sequence continues at coordinate 7,165 of DASUJB010000102.1, forward strand.
ACCGAGGGCCCGGTAGTAGAGGAGCATGTACACGGCGACGACGGCCAGGCCCACCACCCCGGCCAGGATGCCGGCGTGCAGGGAGTCGTCGCCCAGCGACGCCGACACGGTCTGCACGCTCTGGCGCTCCAGCTCGACCGGCAGCGATCCGTAGCGCAGCACCAGGGCCAGGTCCTTGGCCTGCCGCTCGGTGAAGCTGCCGCTGATCTGGATCTGGTCGGCCTCGTAGCTGGGCTGGGTGATCCGCGGTGCCGACTGGACCACCGAGTCGAGGACGATGGCCAGCTGGCCGGAGGGGCACACCCGGAGGTCCGGCTGCTGGGCGTAGCACCGGGCGGCGATGTCGTTGAACTTGTCGATGCCGTCGTCGCCGCCGCGCATCTCCAGCCGCACGAGCCACTGCCCGTTCTGCAGGTCGGCCGAGGCCGTCCGGACGATGCGCCCCGTGGCCAGGGCCGGCCCCAGCTGGTAGACGACGGTGGTCCCGGCCTCGGCATCCGAGCCGGGCAGGCCCGGCAGCGTCACGGCGGCGTCGGCGGTGTCTGCCTCGCGGGACGTGAGCGGTGGCACGCCGGCGTCCCCGGGGGGTTGCCGGCGGGCACCCTCTCCCCGGACGTCGACGGCCTCGCGCGCCGCCTCGACGTCGTCGGCCGGGAGGGGCAGCGACCGCAGCACGGGACGGAAGCGCAGCTCGGCGGTCCGTCCCACGAGGGCCAGGGCCCGGTCCCGGTTCTTCACGCCGGGGAGCTGGACGACGATGGCGTCACCCTGCCGGGTGATGTCGGGCTCGGCCACGCCCAAGGCGTCGACCCGGTCCCGGACGATGGCCACCGATTGATCGAGCTGGTCGTCCGTGGCGTCGCCGGTGGGGGCCAGCACCACCGAGACGCCGCCCTGGAGGTCCAGGCCCAGCTCCGGGCTGGAGCCCGACACCAGCGTGGCCACCAGGCCCCCGTAGGCCACCACCACCACGAGCAGGAGCGGGATCAGGATCGAGCGTCGCACGGCAGGCTCACCACGTCGTGCCGGGGGGCACGGGACCGGGGTGGTCCTCGTCGGTGGTGGGGGTCACCGACGTGCCGGGCCGGTCGACGGCGTCCTCCAGCCGGCGCAGCACCGCCTGGCGGGCCACCCGCAACCGGACGCCCGGCGCCACCTCCACCGACATGTCCTCGGGGCCCAAGTCGACGATGCGGCCGTAGATGCCCGCCGTGAGCACCACCTCGTCCCCCGGGCGCAGCGCCGCCACCAGCGCCTGGTGGCCCCGGACCCGCCGCTGCTGGGGCAGGATGAAGAGCACCCACAGGAGGGCGAACGTGACGGCGAGGACGATCAGGGCTCCCATAGAAAGCCCGCCGAGCCTAGTGCCCCTCCCCGGGCTTGCCGCCATCACCCCCCGGGCGGGGTGCCCACGTCGCCGCCACCTCCCCGCGCAGGTCGTCCAGTCTGCCCCCGCCGATGGCGGAGCGGACCCGGTCGACGAGGGCGAGGATCCACGCCACGTTGTGCAGCGTCAGCAACCGCGGGGCCGTCGGCTCCCCGACCGACAGCAGGTGGCGGAGGTAGCCCCGCGGCCAGCGGGCGCACACCCGGCAGCCGCAGGCCGGGTCGAGGGGGGCGGGGTCATCGGCGTAGCGGGCGTTGCGCAGGTTGAGGCGCCCGGCAGAGGTGAGGATGGTGCCGTGCCGGGCGAGGCGGGTGGGCAGCACGCAGTCGAACATGTCGACCCCGCGGGCCACGGCCTCCACGATGCCCGCGGGGTCGCCGACGCCCATGAGGTAGCGGGGCCGGTCGACCGGCAGCCCGGCCAGCGCCACCTCCAGCGCCGACAGCATGGCGGCGCGGTCCTCGCCCACCGACAGGCCGCCCACCGCGTAGCCGTCGAAGCCCACGGCCACGGTGCGCTCGGCACTCTCGGACCGCAGGGCCGGGTCGACGCCCCCCTGCACGATGCCGAACTGGCTGAGCTCGGGCCGGTCGGCGGCCACGAAGGCGGCGCGAGCCCGCTCGGCCCACAGCGCCGTGCGCTCGACGGCGACCCGGACCACCGCGCCGGGCGACGGCAACGGCGGGCAGACGTCGAGGACCATCTGTATGTCACCACCCAGCCGCAGCTGCACGTCGACCGCTCCCTCGGGACCGAGGTGGTGGCGGCTGCCGTCGTAGGTGGAGGTGAACGTGACACCGCTGTCGTCGACGTGGGGGCGGAGCGAGAACACCTGGTAGCCCCCCGAGTCGGTGAGGACGTGACCGCCCCACCGGCTGAAGCCGTGCACCCCGCCCAGCCTCGCCACCACGTCGGCGCCGGGGCGCAGCATCAGGTGGTAGGCGTTGGCCAGGACGACCTCGGCCCCGAGGTCCTCCAGGTCGTCGGCCGCCAGCGTGCGCACCGCCCCCCGGGTGCCCACCGGCATGAAGCACGGCGTGGCGAACGTGCCCCGGGTGGTGGTGACGGCACCGGTGCGGGCCCGCCCGCACGTGGCACCGATGGCGAACGACAGGCTCACGCCACGCCGTCGCCCGGGCCGCGAGCGGGGCCGGTGGTGCCCGCGGTGCGGACCAGCCACATGGCGTCGCCGAAGGAGAGGAACCGGTAGCCGGTGGCCAGCGCCTCGGCGTAGAGGGCGCGCCAGCGGGGGCCGACCAGGGCGTCCACCAGCGCCAGCAGCGACGAGCGGGGGAGGTGGAAGTTGGTCATGAGCACGTCGACCAGCCGCCACGTCCACGGCCGATGGATGAACAGCTCGGTACGGCCCTCCAAGGCACCCGTCAGCGCCGCCGCCTCCAGGGCCCGCACGCTGGTGGTCCCGACCGCGACCACCCTGCCACCCCCGGCCCGCGCCGCCCGGCAGGCCGACAGCGTCGTCGCCGGCACCCGGTAGCGCTCCCCGTGCATGCGGTGGGCCTCGACGGTGCCGGCCGTCATGGGGCGGAACGTGCCCATGCCCACCACCAGGTCGACGGGCTCGATGGTGGCCCCGGCCCGACGGCAGCCGTCGAGGACGGCGGGGGTGAGGTGCAGCCCGGCCGTCGGTGCCGCCACCGACCCGGGCCGGTCGGCGAACACGGTCTGGTACCGCTCGGGGTCCCCCAGGGGGGCGGTGACGTAGGGCGGGAGGGGGACCGTCCCGTGGCGATCGAGGGCCTCGAGCTCGCCGACGCCGGGGGCGAGCTCGAGGCGGACGAGCCGCGTCCCCTCGCCCGGGCCGGCCCCGTCCACCACCACGGCCAGGTCGTCCCCGGCCACCAGGCGGGTCCCGGGGTGCACGCGCCGGCCCGGGCGCACCAGCGCCTCCCAGGGCCCGGCCGCCGTGCGCTCGAGCAGCAGCACCTCGACCGCTCCCCCGGTGGCCTTGCGCAGCCGCAGGCGGGCCGGCAGGACCCGGGTGGTGTTCACGACAACGACGTCGCCCGGCCGGACGAGCGCCGGCAGGTCGGCCACCCTGCAGTGGCCGACCCCACCGGCGCCGTCGTCGACCAGCAGCCGGGCGGCGTCGCGGGGTTCCGCCGGCTGCTGGGCGATGGCGTCCCGCGGCAGGTCGTAGTCGAGCTCGGCGAGGTCCATGGGGTCGGTCGAAGCTACCGGGTAGAGGCCTGGCTCGTCGCCGTCGGCCGCCCCGGGACGGGTGCGCCGCCCCGCCCTGCCGGGTGGGCGGACCGCCGGTGGAGTAGGCCGGCGGGCCCGTCCCCGAGGGTCAGCGGGACGTCTCGCCGAACAGGGTCGGCGGTGCCAGGGCCGGGTCGTGGGGGGGCGGGGACAGGCCGACGTGGCGCCAGGCGGCGGGCGTGGCGACCCGTCCCCGGGGCGTGCGCATGAGGAGCCCCTGCTGGATCAGGAACGGCTCGTAGACGTCCTCGACCGTCTCGGTCTGCTCGCCCACGCTGATGGCCAGCGTGGACAGGCCGACCGGACCGCCGCCGAAGCGATCGCACAGGGCGCGGAGGATGGCACGGTCGACCTTGTCCAGCCCCCGCTCGTCCACCCCGAACACTGCCAGGCCGTCGGCGGCCGTGGACCGGTCGACCCGGCCGTCGGCCTGCACCTCGGCGTAGTCGCGCACACGACGCAGCAACCGGTTGGCGATGCGAGGGGTGCCCCGGGCGCGCCGAGCGATCTCGGCACACCCGCCGGCGTCGATCCGCACCTCGAGGATGCCGGCCGCACGGGCCACGATGGCCTCGAGGTCCGCCGCCGCGTAGTAGTCGAGCCGGGCCGTCAGGCCGAAGCGGTCGCGCAGCGGCCCGGTGATCGAACCGGTGCGGGTGGTGGCGCCCACCAGCGTGAAGCGCGGCAGGTCGAGGCGGATGGACCGCGCCGCCGGCCCCTTGCCCAGCACGATGTCGAGCTGGAAGTCCTCCATCGCCGGGTAGAGGACCTCTTCCACGGCCCGGGGGAGCCGGTGGATCTCGTCGACGAACAGCACGTCACCGTCCTCGACCTGGGTGAGGATGGCGGCCAGGTCGCCCGCCCGCTCGACCGCGGGCCCCGAGGTGGTGTGGAGGTGGGCGCCGACCTCGGCGGCGATGATCCCCGCCAGGGTGGTCTTGCCCAGCCCCGGGGGCCCGGCGAACAGGAGGTGGTCGGGAGCCTGGCCCCGGCGGCGGGCGGCCTCGAGCACGATCTCCAGGTGGGCCCGCAGCTCGGGCTGCCCGACGAAGTCCGCCAGCCGCCGGGGTCGGAGGGTCGACTCGGCGGCGGCCTCGCCCGGCTCCGGGTCCGGGGCGAGCAGCTCCTCACGCATCCCGCACCCCCCGGCGGGCGCGGCTCGGGCCGCTCAACGGGCCGCCGCCAGCCGTCGCAGCGCCTGGCGCAGCAGATCGGCCACGTCGCCCTGGCCGGACGGGTCGAGGCCGGCCGTGGCCGTGCGGATCTCCTCGGCCGAGTACCCGAGGCCGGCCAGGGCGTCCCGCACGTCGCTGGTGGCGGTGCGCGCCTCGGCCGCCGCCGGCAGCCCGCCGGCGCCAGCCGGGGGCAGGGCGCCGGGGTCGGGCACGTCGAGGCGCGCCCGCAGCTCCACGAGGAGGCGGCCGGCCGTCTTCCTCCCCACCCCGGGCACCAGGCACAGGGCCGCCACGTCGTCGTCGGCCAGGATGCGCACCAGCGCCGCCGGCGCGTGCACCGACAGGATGGCCAGGGCCATCGACGGGCCGACGCCGTGGGCCCCGAGCAGAGCCCCGAAGGTGGCCCGCTCCTCGCGCGAGGCGAAGCCGTAGAGCGTCTCGACGTCCTCGCGGACGTGGTGGTGCACCCACACGAAGACGTCGTCGCCGACATCGCCGAGCGCCACCGCGGTGGTGGGCGCCACCACGATCGCGTAGCCGATGCCGCCCACCTCGACCAGGACCTCGCCGGCGCCCCGGTGCAGCAGCCGCCCGCGCAGCGAGCCGATCACCGCGCCGCCTCCGGGCGCCGATGCCGGGAGGCCGGCAGCCGGGACCGCCACGGGGCATGGGCGAGGTGGCACAGCGCCAGGGCGACGGCGTCGGCGGCGTCGACGGGCCGGAGGGGACGGGAGATGCCGAGCAGGGCCTGCACCATGCGCTCCATCTGCTGCTTGTCGGCGCCGCCGAACCCGGCGACCGCCTGCTTGACCTCGTTGGGCGAGTACTCGACCACCTCGGCCCCGGCGGCCACGCCCTCCACCATGGCCAGGCCCGCCGCCTGGGCCACCGGGATGGCGGTGCGGGCGTTGACCTGGAACAGCACCCGCTCGACGGCCACCACCGCCGGGCGGTGCTCGGCCACCAGGGAGCGCAGGTCGTCGCGCAGCAGCGCCAGGCGCCGGGGCACCGGTAGGGCCGGATCCGTGCGCAGCACGCCGGCGGACACGGCCCGGGGCCGGCGACCGGCACGCTCGACCACGCCGTAGCCGCAACGCGACAACCCCGGGTCGATGCCGAGCACGAACACGGGTTCGGACCCTAGCGGCAGCCCCGGGCGCCCCGGTGGATGCCGGGGCACGGGGCTCAGCCTGCGGCCGCCACCGCCGCCACCAGCTCGGCGGGGGGCCGGAACCACTGGCCCGCCACCGCCCGGTGGGCGTACCGGATGGTGCCGCTGCCGTCGACCACGAAGAGCGACCGCCGGTAGTAGCCCACCGGGCCGAGGACCCCGTAGGCCCGGCCCACGGCCCGGTCCTCGTCGGCCAGGAGCGGGAAGGCGAACCCGTGCTGCTCGGCGCTGAACCGGTCGTGGCTCTCCAGCGACTGGGGGCTGATGGCCAGCAGAGCGGCGTCGACGTCCCGGAAGGCCTCGATGCCCGTCGTGTAGCTGTTGAGCTGGCGGGTGCACACCGGCGTGCCGTCACCCGGGTAGAACACCAGCACGACGGGCCGGCCCGCCCAGTCCGACAGGGAGACGTCCCGGTGGCTGGCGGCCGTACCGTCGGTGCCCGGCAGCGTGAAGCCGGGAGCCGGATCGCCCACCCCCACCCGGTCCCGGCCCCCGAGGCGAGGCGTGCTCACGCCTCGACGGCTTCGAGGAGGGTGTCGGGGATGTCGAAGTTGGCGTGGACGGCCTGCACGTCGTCGTGGTCGTCGAGGGCGTCGATGAGGCGCAGGACCTTGCGGGCCGCCTCGGCCGTGTCGAGCTGGACGGTCGACTGGGGGACCATGGCCAGGTCGGACGAGTCGACGGGCACGCCGGCCGCGTCGAGGGCGCTGCGCACGGCGTGCAGCTCGGCGGGCGGGGTCACCACCCGCCACGAGTCGCCGTCGTCGACGACGTCCTCGGCCCCGGCGTCGAGGGCGGTGAGGACCAACTCCTCCTCGTCGGCCGACCGGGGCACGACGAGCTGGCCCTTGCGGTCGAACTGCCAGGCGACGGCACCGGGCTCGGCCTGCGAGCCGCCGTTCCTCGAGAAGATGTTGCGGATCTCGGCACCGGTGCGGTTGCGGTTGTCGGTGAGGACCTCGACCATCACCGCCACCCCGCCGGGGGCGTAGCCCTCGTAGGTGATCTGCTGGTAGGTCACGCCGTCCAGCTCGCCCGTCCCCCGCTTGACGGCTCGCTCGATGGTGTCGACGGGGATGGACGCGTCCCGGGCCTTCTGGAACATGGTGCGCAGGGTGGGGTTCATGTCGGGGTCCCCCCCGCCCTCGCGCGCCGCCACCTCCACCTGCCGCAGCACCTTGGCGAAGAGCTTGCCGCGGGCCTTGTCGTTGGCCGCCTTCTTGTGCTTGATCGTCGCCCACTTCGAGTGGCCACTCATCGGCTCACACCACCTCTCGGAGGAACAGCTCGTGCACCCGGGGATCGTCGCCCAGCTCGGGGTGGAAGGCCGCCACCACGATGCCACCGTGGCGACAGAGGACGGGTCGCTCCCCCACCGCCGCCAGGACCTCGACGTCGTCGCCCACCCGCTCGACCACGGGTGCCCGGATGAACACGGCGTGCACCCGCGCGCCGCCCACGGCGTCCACCGCCAGGTCGGCCTCGAACGAATCGACCTGGCGACCGAAGGCGTTGCGGCGCACGTCGAGGTCGATGGCGCCGAAGCACCGCTGATCGGGCCGGCCGTCGAGGATCTCCCGGCCCAGGAGGATCATCCCCGCGCAGGTGCCCAGGGCCGGCATGCCGCGGGACAGGCGCCGGTCGAGGGCGTCGAACAGGCCCGACGAGGCGAGCAGCATGGACATCGTCGTCGACTCGCCGCCGGGCAGCACCACGGCCTGGACGTCGTCGAGGTCAGCCGGCGAGCGCACCGCCACGGCGGCCACGCCCAGGCGCTCGAGCGCGGCGACGTGGCGGGTGGCCGCGCCCTGCAACGCCACCACGCCCACCTTCACCTGGGGGCCTCGTTCCTGCCGACATGACGTCCCGATTGTACGGGCGGCAGCGGGAACGACGAGAATCTCCCCGTCTGGGACGGTGGGGGACGATCGACGGGAGGTCTCCGTGCACGGGCACGCCACCACCACCGACCACCGTGACCGCTCCGGCGGCGCCTCCGGCCGCGCCCGATGGCCGGGGCACGCCTCCCGCCGGTGCGTGGCGGTGGCGACCCTGCTGGCGCTGGTCCCGGTCGCCGCCTGCGCCACCCGCCCCCCGGTCGCCGGCGAAGCCGCCGCCCCGACCTTCGAGCGCGCCAGCGGCTCGGGCCTCACGGCCGAGGAGCCCACGGCCAACCTGGCGGACCTCGTCACCCCGTCGGAGGGCGACGCGGCCTGGACGATCGTGGGATCGATCTACGACCCGGGCGAGGGGGCGGCGTCGGCCACCGCCTGGACCTCCGAGGACGGCCGCCGCTGGGACCGCCGGACCGTCGGGCCCGCCCGCCACGGCCGAGACGCCACCATCGCCGCCGCCGCGCGCCGCGGGGACGGGCTGGTGGCCGTCGGGCGGGTGGGGACCGGCGAGGGGGCCGACGCCGCCCTCTGGTCCCGGCGCGACGGCGAGTGGACCTCGAGCGTCCCCGACGTCATGGCGGGTGAACACGAGCAGTGGGCGTTCGACGTGGCCGTCGGTCCCGGCGGCATCGTGGTGGCCGGGGCCGAGGAGGTGTGGGGGGACGTCCGCCCCCGCCTGTGGTTCAGCACCGACGGGGACGAGTGGGAGAGCGTCGACGGAGGAGCGGGCGGCCCCCTCGACGCCACGGGCAGCGAGGCCGTGCACGCCGTCGCCCCGGTGGGCGACGGGTTCGTCGCCGTGGGGGGCCGCACGCTGGAGGGCGAGGAGGACGGGCTGGCGTGGTCCTCGCCGGACGGACGGCGTTGGGAGCCCCTCGACGCGCCGGCGCTCGGTGGCCCACGGCGGCAGGACGTGCTCACGGTCACGGCCGCCGGCCGGGGAGTGGTGGCCGGAGGGACGGCCGACGCCGACGGCGACGGGCAGGGAGAGCCCGTCACCTGGGCCTCGGGCGACGGTCGCACCTGGAGCGGGCCCACCGGCCCCCTGCCGATGACCGACTCGCGCAGCGGTGCCAGCGACCTCGCCGTGCGCTCGTTGTCCTCCGCCGGGGGCAGCAGCCTCGTCGCCAGCGGCGGCGCCGACTGGCGGCCCCGCCTGTGGCGGTCGGCCGACGGCGGGCGCTCGTGGTCGGAGCTCCCCAACCCCGTGCACGGCAAGCTGTTCCAGGACGGCGTCACGCTCCGGGCCGCGGCGTCCCGAGGCGACCTCACCCTCGCCATCGGCGCCGAGCCCTCGGTCCTCATGCTGGCCGGGGCCCGGTGGGAGGACGTCACCAGCGACGAGTTCCCCAGCGGGGGCGCCCAACCCTTCGCCACCACCGTCACCGCCACCGACGACCTCACCCTGGCGGCCGGGGGGCGCTTCACCACCGGTCACGGCGAGAAGCGGGACGCGGTCGCCGGCCAGCTGTGGGTGGAGGACGGTGACCGCTGGCGCGCCGTGGGGTCCAAGAACCTGGCGTCGGGCCAGGTGCTCGACGCCACCGCCTTCGCCGGAGGGTACGTGGCGGTGGGGGTCGAGGACTTCGGCCTGGCGTCGGGGCGCGACGTCGTCGTCGGCGACGACCTGCCCGACGGCCTGGTGTGGCTGTCCCCCAACGGGGCCGACTGGGTGCGGGTCGCCTCCCAGAACGCCCGGGTCAACGCCGAGGTGCTGGAGTTCCTCGAGGACCCCTCGGCCGAGATGGCACCGGTGATCGCCCAGCTGGAGGCCGAGGCGCCCTCGCCGTCGGTTCTCCCCGCCGGGGGCCCGGGAACCCAGTCCCTCGAGGCGGTCGCCGCCATCGGGAAGGGCTTCATCGCCACCGGGTCCACCTACGACCACGGTGACGCCAACCCCATCGTCCTGGTGTCGCCCGACGGCAAGCGGTTCACAGCCGAGGGCCCGCCGCACGGCGGCCCCGGCGACCAGCGCTACGAGGACGTCTGCGTCGGCCCCGGGGACGTGGCCGTCACCGTGGGCGTGGCCGGTGCCACCGGCGCCACCGACGCCATCGTCGCCGCCCGCACGCGGCGCGGCTGGGTGGCCGGTCGAGGCAACGGGTTCACGGCCCGCGGCGACCAGGGGGCGACCGCCTGCGCCGCCGGCAAGGACGGCTTCATCGCCGTCGGCTCCGACGACCGGTCCGGCAACCGCGACGCCCGCCTGTGGACCTCCGAGGACGGGATCGAGTGGTCGGAGCTGGGCTCGAGCCTCCTCGGCGGCAACGGCGACCAGCGGGCCACCGCGGTGGCCGCCGTGCCCGGCGGAGGCTGGCTGGTGGCCGGCACCGACGGGGCACGAGGCGACGGCGACATCGCCCTGTGGCGCGTCGACGGGAAGGGCCGGGTGACCCGCCGCGACACCGGCGAGGACGCCCTGGGCGGTCCCGGCGAGCAGACCGTGACCGCCGTCGCCATCGACGACCACGGCCGGGTCACGCTGGCCGGCGACGACCGGGGGCGGGCCGGGCTGTGGCGCGCCGATTCCCTCGACCGCTGACGGCGGCACCTCGGCGGGCAGGGGGCGACCCCGCCCGCAGCCGCGTCACCAGCCCCGGTCGGCCAGCTTCACGTCGAGGCGATCGATCTCGTCCCCCCGCATCGCCCCACCCAGGCCCCGGCTGACCTTGGCGACGATGGCGGGATCGTCGTGGTGAGCGGTGGCCTCGACGATCGCCTTGGCCCGAC
>DASUJB010000103.1:0-21422 GCA_036279475.1 Acidimicrobiales bacterium
GATGATGCCGTTCGCGATGGCGGTGATGACCGTGCTGCTGTTCCTGTTCGCCTCAGGGCTGTATCTCGACATCACCGACCCCATCGGTTGACGAAGGCCGTCTGATGCAGGTTGCCGACTGGACCACCGAACGGCGCAAGACCCGCCAGATCATGGTGGGCGACGTCCCCGTGGGCGGGGACGCCCCCGTGACGGTGCAGTCGATGACGACGACGAAGACCGCCGACGTCGAGGGCACGCTGCAGCAGATCTACGACCTGGCCATGGCCGGGTGCGACATCGTGCGGTGCACGTGCAACGAGACCGAGGCGGCCGAGGGGCTCGCCCGCATCGTGCCCCGGTCCCCTGTCCCCATCGTCGCGGACATCCACCACCAGCACCGCATGGCGCTGGCCGCGCTCGAGGCCGGCGTCCACTGCCTGCGCCTGAACCCCGGCAACATCCGTCGCCCCGACCACATCAAGCTGGTGGCCGAGGAGGCGAGGGCTCGGGGTGTCCCCATCCGCATCGGGGTCAACGGCGGCTCCCTGCACCCCGACCTGTACCGGAAGCACGGCGGGCGGGTGACGCCCGAGGCCCTGGTGGAGTCGGCGCAGATGGAGCTGGCCTACTTCGAGGAGGTCGGCTTCGATGACGTGAAGATCTCGGTCAAGGCGTCGTCGGTCCCCCTGATGATCGAGGCCTACCGGCAGCTCTCCGACGCTGTCGACCACCCGCTGCACCTCGGTGTCACCGAGGCGGGGCCGGTGCCCGGCGGCCTCATCAAGGCCACTGCCGGCATCGCCACCCTCCTGGCCGAGGGCGTCGGCGACACCATCCGCTACAGCCTCACCGCCGATCCGGTGGAGGAGGCCCGGGCCGGCCGGGCACTGCTCGAGGCCATGGGGCTGCGCGAGCGCAAGACCATCGACCTGATCGCCTGCCCCTCGTGCGGCCGGGCCGAGATCGACGTCATCGAGGTGGCGCGGCAGGCCCAGCAGGCTTTCGGCGACCGCGAGATCCCCCTGCAGGTGGCGGTGATGGGTTGCGTGGTGAACGGGCCCGGCGAGGCCCGGGACGCCGACCTCGGCATCGCCGCCGGCAAGGGCAAGGGTCACCTGTTCGTCCGGGGCCAGAACGTGGCCGTGGTCCCCGAAGGGGAGATGGTCGACGCCCTCGTCGAGTGGGCCTCCTACATCGCCGAGCACGGCGTCGACGCCGCCCTGGAGCGGGCACGGGCCACCGGTGACGCCGCCCGCCGCGCCGCCGAGCGGGACCGGGCCGTGCTGCTGGGCGAGCAGGGCAGCGACGCCAACCGCAGCGAGCAGCGGGTCGAGGTGATCCGCCGGCTCTGACCGCGTGACGCCGGCTCGGTGGGAGGAGCGGCACCCCGGCCGGTGGGAGAGGTGCGGCGACGACCCGGACCGCCCGTGGCGGCGTAGCCTCGTGGGCGTGGCGCGACAGGTGAACCCCGGAGGGTTGGGCATCGGCGGTCGCGTGGTGGCGGGCGTCGTGGTGCTGGCCGTGCTGTGGTTGGCGCTGCGGCTCGCTCTCGGGCTCGTGTACGCCGTCGTGCGGGCGGCGCTGTTCCTGGCGCTGTTCGCGGTGGTGGCGTGGGTCGTCCTCGTCGGCCCGCCGGGTGGGCGGGAGTGAGCGGCAGGAGGTGATGCCAATGCTGCGGGATCGGAACGGCGGCGCAACAGGATCGTCACAGGGAGCTGAGTACCGTCCGCCAATCGTGCACACCCCCTCCCGCCGCTCCCCGCTCACCCTCCTCGCCCTGGGCGTCATGGCCGCCGTCGTCGCCGTGGCCGGCTCCGCCGACTCGTCGCGCTCCGCCAGCGCCGCTGCCTCCGCCGGCCGCACCTCCGGCGACATCCACGAGATCGACTTCGCCAGCGTGGCGCAACCGGGGGTCACCTGCGCCGATGCCGTCGACGACCACGCACCCCGAGCCATCGCGGTGTCGGGGGGCGTCAGCGACGTGCTGGACCGCCTGACCCTCGCCCGCCTCCGAGTCGACCCCGCGGTCGTCTACGGGGACCTCGACGACGACGGCGACGACGAGGCGATCGTCAGGACGAGCTGCACGTTCGGCGCCAACGGCGCCGAGGAGTCGGTGCAGGTGTGGGCGTCCGCCGGCCGTCTGCCCATCCTGGTGGACACCGTGACGGGTGCTCCCCGCCGTGTCGCCGACGACAGCCGCTTCCCGCCCACGGTGGCCGACGTGGCCGTCGACGGCGACGACCTGGCGGTGACGTTCGAGGTCTGGGCCCAGGACGACCCCCACTGTTGCCCCACGCAGCAGGCGGTCGTCAGGTACGCCCTCGACGGCGACCTCGAGGTGGACGGCCGGCCCCGGGTGGGCCCGGCCGCCTGACCTCCCGGGGGCCCGTGCCCGGCGTCGGCGGTGTCGGCGCACCGTGCGAGGCGTCGGCGTCGGGGCACGTGCAAGGCGTCGGTGGCCCGACCGGTAGCATCCCTGCCGCTATGGCGAAGGTGCTCACGGCGCAGGCCGACGACTTCCCCCGCTGGTACCAGGACGTCCTGGCCAAGGCCGAGCTGGCCGAGAACGGTCCGGTGCGGGGCACGATGGTCATCCGTCCCTACGGCTACGGCATCTGGGAGCGGATGCAGGCGGACGTGGACGCCCGCATCAAGGCGGCGGGTGCGGAGAACGCCTACTTCCCGCTCTTCATCCCCGAGAGCTACCTCCGGCGGGAGGCCGACCACGTCGAGGGCTTCAGCCCCGAGCTGGCGATCGTCACGCACGCCGGTGGCAAGGAGCTGGACGAGCCCGTGGTCGTGCGGCCCACCAGCGAGACGGTGATCGGCGAGTACATGGGCAAGTGGGTGCAGAGCTATCGCGACCTGCCCTTGCTGCTCAACAGCTGGAACAACGTGGTGCGATGGGAGATGCGCCCCCGCCTGTTCCTGCGGACCACGGAGTTCCTCTGGCAGGAGGGGCACACCGCCCACGCCGACCGGGCCGATGCCGCCGCCTACGCCACCCGCATCCTGTACGACGTCTACCGGTCCTTCATGGTCGACGTGCTGGCCGTGCCCGTGATCGCCGGCCGCAAGACGGCGGCCGAGCGGTTCGCCGGAGCCGTCAACACCATGACCTGCGAGGCCATGATGCGCGACGGCAAGGCCCTCCAGATGGGGACCAGCCACGAGTTGGGGCAGAACTTCGCCAGGGCGTTCGACATCACGTACCTGGACGCCGAGGGCGAGACGCGGCACTGCTGGACGACCTCGTGGGGATCGACCACCCGGATGGTCGGCGGCCTCGTCATGGTCCACGGCGACGACGCCGGCATCGTGCTGCCGCCCCGGCTGGCGCCCATCCAGGCCGTGGTCGTGCTGGTGAAGGACGACGCCGACGCCGCGGCCCGGGCCTCGGCCCTCACCGACGAGCTGGTGGGCGCCGGGATCCGGGCGCGGCTGGACGACCGGGTCGTCACCAGCTTCGGGCGCCGGGTGACCGAGTGGGAGCTCAAGGGGGTGCCGGTGCGGGTCGAGGTGGGGCCACGGGACCTGGCGGCGGGGGAGGTCACGGTGGTGCGCCGCGACGCCGGGGACAAGCGGCAGGTGGCCCTGGCGCAGGTGGCGGCGCAGGTCGCGGTCCTCCTCGACCAGGTGCAGGGCGACATGCTGGCGGCGGCCACCGCCCGGCAGGAGGCGGCCACCGCCGAGGTGCGCACCCTGGCCGAGGCGGCCGAGGCCGCCCTGGTGGGCTTCGCCCGCGTGCCGTGGGACGTGGTGCAGGGCGACGGCGAGCGACGGCTCGCCCAGCAGGGCGTCACTGTGCGTTGTCTCCTCACCTCGGATGGTGGGCTTCCCAGCTCCGACGACGAGGATGACCTGGTGGCGGTGGTGGCCCGCGCCTATTGAGCCGTGCCGGTGGGTGCGGTATCCCACCGTCCGTGATCGGCTCCGGACGTGGAGATGGGTATACTTCGCGTTCCGTTCGTCGCGGAGTCGTCCGTTCGAGAGGTTCGAGCGAAGGCGTGGGCCCCGGTGCCCACGCCTTTCGTGTGAAGGGAGGAGGCCATGTCCGTGACCACAGTCGACCGGGTGCGAGACGTCGTCTCGCCCGTGCTGGCCCAGCGCCAGCTCCACCTCTACGACGTCGAGCTGGCCGGTCGCGACGTGCGGGTGGTGGTCGAGCGCCCCGACGGCGGGCTCGACCTCGACGTGCTGGCCGACGCCACTCGGGCGGTTTCGCGGGCCCTCGACGAGGCCGATCCCATCGCCGGTGCGTACACCCTCGAGGTCTCCAGCCCCGGCCTCGAGCGGCGCCTGCGGACGCCGGCCCACTTCGCGGGAGCGGTGGGGGAGACCGTCAAGGTGAAGCTGACGCCGGCCGCGGGAGCGGCCCGGGCGGGGGAGCGACGCCTGGAGGGCGAGCTGGCCTCCGCCGACGACGAGGGCATCACGATCCGCACCGCCGACGGAGGCGATGCCCGCTTGGCCTACGACGACATCGAGCGAGGTCGCACGGTGTTCGCCTGGGGCTCGGCGCCGAAGCCCGGCTCCCACCACCGACGAGGAGAGGACCACACGCCATGAGCGAGACCGAGATGATGGACGCCCTGCAGGCCTTGGCCGCAGAGAAGGGCATCTCCGTCGACACCCTCATGGCGGCGCTGGCCGACGCTCTCGAGTCCGCGTACAAGCGGATGCCCGGAGCCCACGAGTACGCCTGGGTCACCATCGATCCCACCAACTTCGCCATCCGCGTCTACGCCCAGGAGATCGACGAGGACGGCGAGCCGTACGGCCCCGAGCTCGACGTGACGCCCAAGGACTTCGGCCGCATCGCGGCCCAGACGGCTCGCCAGGTCATGACGCAACGCATCCGCGAGGCGGAGCGGGAGCTGCGCTACGAGGAGTACGCCGGTCGGGAGGGCGACATCGTCACCGGGACGGTCCAGCAGGGCGACAGCCGCTACACGCTGCTCAGCCTGGGACCGGTCGAAGCGCTGTTGCCGCAGGCCGAGCAGGTCCCCCACGAGCGCCCCGAGCCGAACACCCGGCTCAAGGCCTACATCGTCGAGGTGCGCCGCACGTCGAAGGGTCCCCAGATCGTGGTGTCGCGCACCCACCCCGGCCTGGTGCTCGAGCTGTTCAAGCTCGAGGTGCCGGAGATCGCCGACGGCGTGGTCGAGATCAAGGCGTGCGCCCGCGAGCCCGGGCACCGCACGAAGATCGCCGTCTGGTCCAACGACAGCAACGTCGATCCCGTCGGCGCCTGCGTGGGAGCCAGGGGTGCCCGGGTTCGCCAGGTCGTCAACGAGCTGCGCGGCGAGAAGATCGACATCGTCCCCTTCAACGACGACCCCTACGAGTTCGTGGCCCGTGCCCTGTCGCCAGCCAAGGTCAAGGAGGTGCGCATCCACGACGACACCGGTGTCGCCGAGGTGATCGTGCCCGACTACCAGCTGTCCTTGGCCATCGGCAAGGAGGGGCAGAACGCCCGCCTCGCGGCTCGCCTGACAGGCTGGCGGGTCGACATCAAGAGCGAGACCCAGCTGGCCGAGGAAGAGGCCTACGGCCACGAGGACTGGGCCGAGGGCGAGTGGGTGGTGGACCCGCAGACCGGCGAGCAGGTCTGGCAGCCGGCCGAGGGTGGCCCCGCGCTGAAGGCCGAGGAGTGGCAGGCCGCGGCCTCCGACGCCCCGGCGGCGGAGGGCGAGGGGCCGGCCGCGGGCGAGGCCGTGGCCGGGGAAGCGGGCGAGGACGTCGAGGGAGAGATCGACGCCGAGGAGGTCGCGGCCGCGGACGTCGCCGAGCTGTCCGAGGCGGGTGAGGAGGCCGAGGCCGCCGACCTCGCCGGGGTGCCGCCGGCTGTCGAGGAGGCCGTGGGCCCGGGGCCGGTGGGCTCGGAGGTGGCCTCGGGGGCGCCGTCGGCCGACGGTGGCCCGGCACCGGGCGGGCGGGCCTCCTGATCCCCGGGTCGGATCCCGTGCCGGCGTCGGATCCCGTGCCGGCGTCGGATCCCGTCGCCGGCGGGCGGGGGGAGCCTCGACGCACGTGCGTGGGCTGCCGTCGCCGTGCCGGGCAGTCGGAGCTGGTCCGCTTCGTTCGGGGCCGCGACGGAACCCCGGTCGAGGGCCGTACACTGCCAGGTCGCGGTGCGTGGCTCTGCCGGGCCACCTTCGACGACTGCCACGCCTTGGCCGTCCGGCGCGGAGCGTTCCCGCGAGCGTTCCGCACCGCTGGTTCCAGGCGCGGCCGCCGTTGAGCCGCACGACCAAGGCGACCGTCGTTCGCGTCACAGCGACGGTCTGTGCGAGGATGGAGGGCCGCGATCCGAGCCGGGGTGTGCGCGGACGGCGTCCCGGGTACGACGAAGGGCTGGTCAGAGACAACTTTGGCAGCGAAGATCCGCATCCACGAGCTCGCCAAGGAGCTCGGGATGACGAACAAGGAAACCCTCGACCTGTCCCTCGAGCTGGGCATCGGGGTGAAGACGCACTCCTCGGGCATCGAGGAGGCGCAGGCCGACCGCGTCCGGCGCCGGGCCGAGCGCGAGGGCCTCACGCGGCCTGAGCAGCCCGAAGAGCCGAAGCCCGCCAAGTCGAGTCGGCCCCGCGCACCCGGCGAGGACGCCGGCGCGGCCGACGGCGGCACCACCGCCCCGGGCACCACCGCCCCGGGCACCACGGGCGCGGGTCCCACCCTGCCGCCGGGGCGGGCCACCGCCCGCCCCGCTCCCGGGGGGGCGACCGAGGGCACCCGCCCGGCGGTGCGCCCGACGACCGGCACCGAGGGCTCCCGGCCCGCGGCCACGAGCCCGGCCCCCGGCGCCGCGGCCCAGCACCCCTCGCCCGCCCGCCCTGCTGCCCCGCCGGCCGGCCGCCCCCGGCCCGGCTCTCCCTCCGAGGGGTGGAACCCCCGCCCGGCGACGCCGCCGGCAGCCCCGCCCCAGCGCACGGCCGGCCGGCCGGCACCTCCGCCCAACCGGCTCGTCACGTCGTCGGGCAGCGAGCGCCCGACGCCTCCTCCCCGCCGCGACGAGGCGCCGGCCCGTCCGGCAGCGGCCGCCCCTGCCGCGGCCCCGGCGCCCGGCCCCCGCGCTCCCGAGCGCCCGGCGCCTCCTCGGGCCCCACGCCCCACGCCGCCCGCCGCCGGACGTCCCACGCCGCCCGCCGCCGGGCGCCCGGCCGAGTCCGGCCGGCCCGCCCCGCCGACGCCGGGTGGCCGCCCTGGCGGCCCGCCCCCCGGCGGGCCCCAGTCCGCCTCCGGTGGCCAGGCGCGGCCGCCGGCACGGTCGGCGCCGACGTCGGCATCGGGCAAGCCCATCCCCCCGCCTCCCGGTCCGCCGTCGTCGCTGTCCGGTCGCCCCATCCCCCCGCCGCCCGGCATGGGTGGCCGTGGCCCCGCCCCGGCTCGGGGCGGTCGTCCCGGCGGCCCGCCGAGCCGCGGCCGTCCCGGTGGTCCCCCCTCCGGGGGACCCTCCTCCGGTGGGAGCCGGCCCTTCGGGGCCGGTGGGGGCCGCGGCCCCGGCATGGGCGGTGGTCCGGTCGGCGGTCGCCCCGGTGGCGGCCCCCGCGGTGGTCAGCGTCCGCCCCGGCGGCGCGGTCGGCGGCGTCGCAGCCACGAGGAGCTCCAGCCGATGGAGGCGCCGAGCTACACGCCGGCATCGGCACCGGTACCCCAGGGCACGGTGGTGGTCGAGCGCGCCTCGACCCCCCAGGACCTGGGTCCCAAGCTCAACCGCACGGCCGCCGACGTCGTGCGGTTCCTCATGCAGCAGGGCGAGATGGTCACCGCCACCCAGTCGTTGACCGACGACATGATCGAGCTGTTCGCCGCCGAGATCGGCGCCGACGTCCGTCTCGTCGACCCCGGCGAGGAGCAGGAGGTCGAGCTGCAGCGGCAGCTGGGGTTCGAGGAGCTGTTCGACGCGACGTCGGGTGACGACCTCGAGCCGCGCCCGCCGGTGATCACCGTCATGGGCCACGTCGACCACGGCAAGACGAAGCTCCTCGACCGGATCCGCAACGCCAACGTGGTCGAGGGCGAGGCCGGTGGCATCACCCAGCACATCGGCGCCTACCAGACCGAGAAGAACGGGCGCCTCATCACCTTCATCGACACCCCGGGCCACGAGGCGTTCACCGCCATGCGAGCCCGAGGTGCCCAGGCCACCGACATCGTCGTGCTGGTGGTGGCGGCCGACGACGGCGTCATGCCCCAGACCGTCGAGGCGCTCAACCACGCCAAGGCGGCCGGGGTGCCCATCGTGGTCGCCATCAACAAGGTCGACCGCGAGCAGGCCAACGTCGACCGGGTCAAGCAGCAACTCTCCGAGCACGGCCTCATCCCCAGCGACTGGGGTGGCGACACCGAGATGGTGCCGGTCTCGGCCCTGCAGGGCCTGGGCATCGACGACCTGCTGGAGACGCTCCTGCTCGTGGCCGACCTCCAGGACCCTCCCCTCGAGGCCAGCCGGACCGGCCGCGCCGCCGGCGTGGTCCTCGAGGCGAACCTCGACGTGGGGCGCGGACCCGTGGCTTCGGTCCTGGTCCAGCGGGGCACCCTCGGGGTGGGCGACCCGCTGGTGGCCGGGGCCGCCTGGGGGCGGGTACGGGCCCTCATCAACGACCGGGGCCAGAACGTGCGCTCGGCCGGCCCGTCCACGCCCGTGCAGGTCCTGGGGCTCAACGAGGTCGCGGACGCCGGCGACCAGTTCGTCGTCGCCCCCGACGAGAAGCTGGCTCGCACGGCCGCCCAGACCCGCGAGCACTGGCAGCGGGTCGCCAGCCTGGGCCGCGAGGCCGCGGCCGTCAGCAGCGGCGCCCGGCTCGAGGACATCTTCGAGCAGATCCAGCAGGGCGAGGTCGCCACGCTGAACCTGGTCCTCAAGGCGGACGTCACGGGCTCGCTCGAAGCGCTCACCGAGGCGCTCCGCAAGCTCGAGCGCGACGACGTGAAGCTCTCGTTCGTCCAGCGGGGGGTGGGCGGCATCACCAAGAGCGACGTGCAGCTGGCGGCGGCGTCGAACGCCACCATCATCGGCTTCAACGTCCGGCCCGACAGGGCCTCGCGCGAGCTCGCCATGGCCGAGGGCGTGGAGATCCGGACCTACGAGATCATCTACCAGGTCCTCGAGGACATCGAGAACGCCCTGCTGGGCATGCTGGCCCCCGAGTTCGAGGAGGTGGTGACCGGCGAGGCCGAGGTGCGGGAGACCTTCTCGGTGCCCCGCGTCGGCAAGGTGGCCGGCTGCTACGTCACCAGCGGGGTCATCACCCGCAACTCGAAGGTGCGCTTCCTCCGGGACGGGACCGTCATCTGGAAGGGGACGATCACCTCGCTGCGACGCTTCAAGGACGACGTGCGAGAGGTCCAGGCCGGCTACGAGTGCGGCATCGGGCTCTCGGACTTCCAGGACCTGAAGCAGGGCGACGTCATCGAGACGTTCGAGGAGCGGGAGGTCCCGCGGGCCTGAGGTGCGGCCCTACGCTGGGGCGGTGCACGCGGCGGCGCTGAAGATCGAGCTGTACCTCCGCGAGTCCCGCTCCCTGAAGGCCAAGCGGGCGCTGGTGCGCCCGGTCATCGAGGGGGTCGCCCGCCGCCACCGCGTGTCGGTCTCCGAGGTCGGCCACCAGGACGCCTGGCACCTGGCCACCGTGGGGGTGGCGGCGGTGGCCCCGTCCCACCGCCGACTGGACGACCTGCTCGACGACGTCGAGCGGTTCGTCTGGTCGTTCCCCGAGGTCGAGGTGCTGCGCATCGACCGGTTGTGGATCGAGGAGGAGGAGACGAGATGAGGCGTTCGTCCGGCGCCGCCCGCCACTACCCGCGGACGGCCAGGCTCAACCAGCTCCTCCAGGAGATCGTGGCCGAGGAGCTGGAGCGCCTCGACGACGACCGGCTCGGGTTCCTCACCGTGGTGGACGTGGAGGTCGAGCCCGACCTCCGGCGTGCCCTGGTGTGGTACACGGCCCTCGACGACGCCGACGACGATCCCGACCTGCTCGAGGCGCTGGCAGAGCACCGGCCCCGCCTCCAGGCGGCCATCGCCCGCCAGGCGCGGATGAAGCGGACGCCCGAGCTGACCTTCCGGCCCGACGTGGTCGTCCGCCGGGCCGAGCGCGTCGAGCAGATCCTGCGGGGCCTGGAGGGCGAGGGCGGGAGCGGGAGCGGCCCGGACTGATGGGGGCGCCCGAGGCAGGGGGGCCCGACGGCCTGGCGGTGGTGGACAAGCCGGCCGGCTGGACGTCCCACGACGTGGTGGCCCGGTCCCGCCGGCTGCTCGGCACCCGCAAGGTCGGTCACTCCGGCACCCTCGACCCGGACGCCACGGGCGTCCTCGTGCTGGGGGTCGGGCGGGCGACGCGGCTGCTCCGCTACCTCTCGGGCCTCGACAAGCGGTACGTGGGTGAGGTCGTGCTGGGGACGGCCACCACGACCCTCGATGCCTCCGGCGAGGTGACCGGCTCCTGGGACATGGCCGGGACCAGCCTCGAGGAGGTGAGGACCGCGGCTCGGGCGCTGACCGGCGACCTCGACCAGGTGCCGCCGATGGTGTCGGCCAAGAAGGTCGGTGGCCGGCGGCTGCACGCCCTGGCCCGCGCCGGGGTGGAGGTGGAGCGGGCACCCGTGCGGGTCCACGTGCACGAGCTGTCGGTGGGGGAGCCTGTGGCGGCGGGGGTGTTCCCCGTCGAGGTGGCGTGCTCGTCGGGGACGTACGTGCGCTCCCTCGCCGCCGACCTCGGTGCCGCCCTCGGCGGCGGTGCCCACCTGCGATCGCTCCGGCGCCTGGCCGTGGGACCCTACGGCGTGGACGAGGCGGTGCCCCTCGAGGACCTCGCCCCGGAGCGGCTCCTGCCGCCGGTGGAGGCCCTGCGGGGGCGGCCGTGCCTGCCGGTGGACGGCGCGCTGGCGGGGCTCGTGTGCCACGGTCGGGTGCTCGATGCGGGTGTGCTCGGCGCCACGGGCGAGGGACCGTGGGCCGTGGTCGATCCCGAGGGGTCCCTCCTGGCCGTGTACGAGCGCCACGGGCACGGCACGGTGAAGCCGGGAGTGGTCCTGGCCACCGGCTGACGGCCGACCGGTTGACGGCCGCCACCGGTTGACGGCCGCCACCGGCGGGTCCCACCGACCCGCGCGGGTCGGCGGGGACGGGGTGGGGTCCCGGCGGGCCGGTCGGGGGCGCAGGGGGAGGTGTCCAGACGGGTGGGTCGGGAGGGGCGGCGGTCCCGGCGAGTCGGTGACGGCCCCCCCGGTGACGGCTCGGGCTGCCTCGCCCGGTACGCTGCCGCCCCGATGGAGGTGCTGCGCGACCCGACCGCCTGCCCGCCCCCGTCCCGTGGCACGGCGGTGACCATCGGATCGTACGACGGCGTCCACCTCGGGCACCGGGCGGTGATCGCCGAGGTGCGCCGGCGGGCGGCGGCCCGGGACCTGGCCAGTGCCGTGGTGACCTTCGACCGTCACCCGGCCTCGGTGGTGCGGCCGGGGTCGGCACCCCGGCTGCTGACCGACCTCGACCAGAAGCTGGAGCTGCTGGCGGCCACGGGCGTGGACCGGTGCCTCGTGGTCACCTTCGACGAGGCCCGGAGCCGGGAGCCTGCTGCCGACTTCGTGCGCGAGGTCCTGGCCGGGTGCCTGGCCGCCCGGGTGGTGGTGGTCGGCGACGACTTCCACTTCGGCCACCGCCGGACCGGTGACATCGGGCTGCTGCGCAGCATGGGGCGGGAGCTCGGCTTCGAGGTGGACGGGCTCGACATGGTGGGGCCCGACGGCCGTCCGGCGGCCCGGGACGCGCGGGTGTCCTCGACCCGCATCCGCCACGCGCTCCTGGAGGGCGACGTCGCGCTGGCCGACGCGCTGCTGGGCCGTCCCCACGAGGTGCGGGGCGTGGTGGGCCGGGGCGACGAGCGTGGCTCCGAGCTGGGCTTCCCCACGGCCAACGTGTCGGTCCCCGAGGAGATCCTGCTACCGGCGGACGGCATCTACGCCGGGTGGCTCGAGCGCGCCGACGGGTCCGTCCATGCCGCTGCCGTCTCCGTGGGCCGGCGTCCCACCTTCTACTCGGACGCCCACGCCAGCCTGCTGGAGGCCCACCTCCTCGACTTCGACGGTGACCTCTACGGCGAGCGCGTCAAGGTGCGCTTCGTGGCCCGGCTGCGGGACGAGGTCCGCTACGACGCGGTGGAGGCGCTGGTCGAGCAGATGGCGCGCGACTGCGACGACGCACGGCGGGTCCTGGGCGTCACCCCGGCCTGACCGGTCCCGCGGCAGCTCTCCGCCGCGAGGGCGAGTCGTCGCCGAGCGTGACGTGCTGGTACCGTGGCCGGACGCTCCGGATCAGGCGCAGGGCGCAGCGCACGCTGCGAGGCGCCCTCGGCGACTCCCTGCCGAGCCGGTCGTGGGGCAGGGTAAGCAGTCACCCGAACGAAGGAACCCGCGTGTCCGACCAGATCGATGCCGCCAAGGCCGGCATCATCGCCGACCACAAGCTCCACGACTCCGACACGGGGTCGCCCGAGGTCCAGATCGCGTTGCTGACCGCCCGCATCAACCACCTCAACGAGCACCTGTCGACGCACCGCAAGGACCACCACAGCCGGCGTGGCCTGCTGAAGCTGGTGGGCCACCGTCGCCGGCTGCTGGACTACGTCCGCTCGAACGACGTCGAGCGCTACCGGGCGATCATCGCCCGCAACGGCTTGCGCCGCTGACCACCGGTGCCGGGGGCGGCCCACGGGCGGCTCCCGGCACATCCCACAACACGACACCGGCAGCGTGGACGTCAGCTGCCAGTCGCCTCGCTCCGACGGTCGCCGGCCGGCGGGGGTGCCGACTGGGAACTGGCCCCGCTGCCCGATCCGGCGGGGAACCGCCGGGAAGGAGTGCGCTCCATGGCAGATCCCCTCGTGGTGTCGACGCCCCTCACGGGCATCGACACCACCCTCCGCCTCGAGACCGGCAAGCTCGCCTTCCAGAGCCAGGGGGCGGTGGTGGCCCGGCTCGGCGACACCGAGGTGCTGGTCACCGCCAACGCGGCCCGCTCGATCCGGGAGGGCATCGACTTCTTTCCCCTCACCGTCGACGTCGAGGAGCGGATGTACGCCGCCGGGCGCATCCCCGGCAGCTTCTTCCGCCGCGAGGGCCGGCCCACCGACCTCGCCATCCTCACGTGCCGCCTCATCGACCGGCCGCTGCGCCCCAGCTTCGCCGCCGGCTACCGGAACGAGACCCAGGTCGTGGTGACCGTCCTCAGCGTCGACGGCCAGAACCCCTACGACGTGGTGGCCATCAACGGTGCCTCGGCCGCCCTCATGCTGTCGGGCATGCCGTTCGAGGGCCCCATCGGCGCCGTCCGCATCGCCTGGTCGGCTGAGGGCCGGTGGGTCCCCCACCCCACCTACGAGCAGAGCGACCGCTCGACGTTCGAGCTGGTGGTGGCCGGGCGCCAGCTCGACGACGGCGACATCGCCATCATGATGGTCGAGGCCGGGGGGACCGAGTCGGCGTGGGACCTCTACCAGGAGGGCACCCCGTACGTGACCGAGGAGGTCATCGCCGGGGGCCTCGAGGCGGCCAAGACGTGGATCCGGGAGTCGATCCAGGCCCAGCGCCAGCTGGTGGACCAGGCCCGGGAGGCGGGGATGGTCCGCCAGCTCCAGTGGGAGCCACAGGTGGACTACGCCGACGAGGTCTTCGCCCGCGTGGAGGAGGTGGGCACGGAGAGGCTCACCAAGGTGGCCGCCATCACCGCCAAGGGTCCACGCGAGGCCGCCCAGGGAGAGGCGGCGTCGGAGATCATCGAGGCGCTGCTGGCCGAGTTCCCCGACCGCCAGCGCGAGATCAACAACGCGGCCAAGGCGCTCCTGAAGAGGATCGTGCGCCGGCGCATCGCCACCGAGGGTGCCCGCATCGACGGTCGGACGCCCGGCGACATCAGGCCCCTGTCGGCCGAGGTGGGCGTGGTGCCCACCGTCCACGGCTCCGGCCTGTTCCAGCGGGGCGAGACCCAGGTGCTCAACGTGGCCACGCTGGGGATGCCCAAGACGGACCAGATGCTCGACAACCTGGGCAACCGCGACCGCAAGCGGTACATGCACCACTACAACATGCCGCCTCATGCCAACGGGGAGACCGGGCGGGTCGGCAGCCCCAAGCGACGTGAGATCGGCCACGGCCTCCTGGCCGAGCGGGCGCTGCTGCCGGTCGTGCCCCACGACGGCGAGTTCCCCTACGTGCTGCGGCTCGTGTCGGAGGTGCTGGCGTCGAACGGGTCCACGTCGATGGCCTCGGTGTGCGCCTCGACCCTGTCGCTGATGGACGCCGGCGTGCCCATCAAGGCGCCGGTGGCGGGCATCGCCATGGGCCTGGTGTCGGCCGAGGGCACCTACACCACGTTGACCGACATCCTGGGCGCCGAGGACGCCTTCGGCGACATGGACTTCAAGGTGGCGGGCACGGCCGACTTCGTCACCGCCCTCCAGCTCGACACCAAGATCGACGGCCTGCCGGCCGACGTGCTCGCCGGTGCCCTCCAGCAGGCCTACGAGGCCCGCACCCAGATCCTCGAGGTCATGCGCCAGGCGCTCCCCGCACCGCGCGAGGAGGTGGGCGAGACGGCGCCGAAGATCGTCAGCTTCGAGATCCCGATGGACAAGATCGGCGAGGTCATCGGCCCCAAGGGCAAGGTGATCAACGCCATCACCACCGAGACGGGGGCCGACGTCAGCGTCGACGACGACGGCATGGTGGGCCGGGTGTCGATCGGCTCCGCCGACAAGGGTGCCGTCGACGAGGCTCGGCGGCAGATCAACCTCATCCTCAACCCGCCCACCGCCGAGGTGGGCCAGGTGTACCCGGGCCGCGTCGTGAACATCACCAAGTTCGGGGCGTTCGTCAACATCCTCCCGGGCCGCGACGGCCTGCTGCACATCTCCAAGATCGGCGGCGATCGGCGCATCGACCGGGTCGAGGACGTCCTCGACCTCGGCGACGAGGTCGAGGTGCGGGTGGACGACGTCGACCCGAGCGGCAAGGTGTCCCTCAGCCTGGCATCCTCGCCGGCGCCCGTGGCCGTTGCCGGGGA
Source organism: Acidimicrobiales bacterium (assembly GCA_036279475.1). GTDB lineage: Bacteria > Actinomycetota > Acidimicrobiia > Acidimicrobiales > VFJN01 > ZC4RG19. The sequence continues at coordinate 15,053 of DASUJB010000103.1, forward strand.
CGGCGGGGGTGAGGTCCGCCGCGGGGGCGAGGTCGGTGGCGCGGCCCGTGGCGGGCGAGCGGAGGCCGCCACGGAGACGGTCAGCTTCGAGGAGAGCTTCGACGCCGAGCTGCGGGACGACCTCGGGGACCTGGGACCGGCCACGAGCACTCCTTCCGAGGGTCGCTCGCGCGACCGCGGTGACCGGCGCCGCCGGCACCGTCGCTGAGCTCCGCCCCCCGTGGCCTCCGCCGCCCCCCTCGAGGACATCCGGGAGACCCGGCTGGCCAACGGCGTGCGCATCGTCACCGAGCGCATGCCGGAGGCCCGCTCCGTCTCCCTCGGCGCGTGGGTGGGCGTCGGGGGCCGCGACGAGCCCACCGAGCTGGCCGGCGCCTCGCACTTCCTCGAGCACCTGCTGTTCAAGGGCACGCCCACGCGGTCGGCCCGCCAGATCGCCGAGCAGGTGGACGCGGTGGGCGGGGAGATGAACGCCTTCACCAGCCGAGAGCACACCGCGTACTACACCCGCCTACCGGCCGAACGGGTCGACGTCGGGCTCGACATCCTCGGTGACGTCCTGACCGAGCCGGCCTTCCGTCCCGCCGAGGTCGACGCCGAGCGCCAGGTCATCGTGGAGGAGATCCTGATGAACCTGGACGTGCCCGAGGATCACGTCCACACCGTGCTGGCCGAGGCGCTGTTCCCCGGCCACCCGCTCGGCCGCGAGGTGCTCGGGGCACGTGCCACGGTGGAGGCCGTCACCCGCGACGAGATCGCCGGCTTCTTCCGCCGCTGGTACCGGCCCCGCAACCTGGTGGTGGTGGCCGCCGGCAACCTCGACCACGACCACATCGTCGCCGCCCTCGGTGGCACGCTGGGTCGGCTCGAGGGCGGCGAGCCCCCGGCGCGCCACCGCCCCGCCACCGAGGTGGAGCCGGTCGTGGTGCGGGACGACGACACCGAGCAGGTGCACGTGGCGATGGGGTGGCGGGGCGTCGACCACTTCGACGACGACCGCTACGCCCTGTCCGTCGCCAACCAGGTGCTCGGCGGGGGCATGGCCAGCCGGCTGTTCCAGCAGGTGCGGGAGCAGCGTGGGCTCTGCTACTCGGTCTACTCGTGGACGTCGACCTACGGCGACGCCGGTGATGCCGGCATCTATGCCGGAACGGCGCCGTCGCGGGTGGGCGAGCTGCTCGAGGTGGTGGACGCCGAGGTGGCCGCGCTGGTCGCCTCCGGGGTCACCGAAGCCGAGCTCGACGTCGCCAAGGGGTTCATCGAGGGCTCGATGGTCCTCGGCCTCGAGGACTCGGGAGCCCGCATGGCCCGCCTGGGCCGCGAGCTGACCGCCCGCGGCGAGGTGGTCCCCCTCGCCGACCAGCTCGCCCGGATCCGGGCGGTGACGGCCGAGGACGTCGCCGCCGTCGTGGCGCGGGTCTTCGACGGCTCCCGCTCCCTGGCCGTGGTGGGCCACGTCGATCCCGCCGTGCTGCCCTGACCGGCCCCTCGGCGGGTCAGGGCAGCTCCCGTACCTGGCCGGAGGCCACCTCGACCACCCGGTCGATGCCGACCGCACCGAGCAGGGCCCGGTCGTGCGTGACCAGGACGAGCGTTCCCTCGAACGACACGATCGCCTGCTCGAGCTGCTCGACGGCCTCGAGGTCCAGGTGGTTGGTGGGCTCGTCGAGGACGAGGGCGTTCACCCCCCGTACCTGGAGCACGGCCAGGGTGGCCCGGGTGCGCTCGCCCGGTGACAGGGTCTCCGGCCGCCGCTCGACGTGCCGGGCGGAGAGGCCGAACTTGGCCAGGGCGGACCGGGCCACCGACCGATCGAGGACGCCGGTCGCGGCGTGGAACCCGTCGAGGAGCGTGGGGGCGCCGGCGAAGAGGTCGCGGCGCTGGTCGATCTCGCCCACCAGGACGCCCGGTCCCACCCACGCCCGCCCCGCGCTCAGCGGTAGCCGGCCCAGCAGGGCGGCCAGCAGCGTGGACTTGCCCGACCCGTTGGCCCCCACCACCGCCAGCCGGTCGCCCGCGGCGACCTCGAGCGACAGGGGGCCGAGCCGGAACCCGGGCCCCCCGGCGGTGCCGCGCCGGTCGACCACGGCCTCGTCCAGGCGGGCGACGACGTCACCGCTGCGGGGCGCCGCGCCGACGGTGAGCCGGAGGTCCCATGCCTCCCACGGCTTGTCGACCACGGGGAGGCGGGCGAGCGCCCTGTCGGTGCTCCGGGCCTTGGCGGCCACGTGCTCCGAGCTCTGCATGTTGCGGTGGCGGACGAACTTGTCGGTCTCGCCCGACCGCCGGGCCCGTCGCCGACCCTGGTTGGCCCACTGCCGCTGGGTGCGGGACCGCTCGGTCAGGGCGTCCCGTCGGCCGGCGTACTGCCGGTACGCCTCCTCGGCGTGGCGACGGGCGAGGACCCGCTCGTCCAGGTAGGCGCGCCAACCGCCGTCGTAGCGGGCGAGGGCGTGGTCGTGGTCGTCCACCTCGAGGACGCCGGTGACGACGCCCTCGAGGAACGTGCGGTCGTGGGAGACGACCACCACGGGCGCGTCGAGGTCGACGAGGAACGCCTCGAGGCGGGCGAGGCCGTCGAGGTCGAGGTCGTTGGTGGGCTCGTCGAGGAGGACGACGTCGAAGTGGGCCAGCAGCAGCGCCGCCAGCTGGGCCCGGGCCGCCTGGCCGCCGGAGAGCCGGGCCACCTGGTGGTCGAGCGCCCCGGCGGGCAGGCCGAGGTCGGCGGCGACGGCGGCGACGCGAGCGTCGAGGTCGGCGCCGCCCAGCGCCATCCACCGGTCGAGGGCGGCGGCGTGGCGCTCGGTGGCGGCGTCCCCGCCGGCTGCCAGGGCGACGGTGGCCTCGTCCAGGGCGGCCGACGCCGCCGCCACGCCGGTGCGACGGGCGAGCAACTGCCGCACCGTCTCGCCCGGGCGGGGGTGCGGCTCCTGCGGCAGGTAGCCCACCGTGGCGGTGGGCGGGGCGAGGCGCACGGTGCCGGCCTCGGGGGCCCGGATGCCGGCGAGGACCCGGAGGAGCGTGGACTTGCCCGACCCGTTGGGCCCCAGGAGCCCGAGCCTGTCGCCCGGCGCCAGCACGAGGTCGACGCCGGCCAGGAGGGGCCACGGTCCGGCGGCGACGTCGAGCCCGTGGGCGGTGAGGGTCGTGGCACGGGCGGGCACGGGGTCTCCGGGGTGAGGGGGGGCACGGCCGCGGTGGGCCGTCCCCCGCGCCGTCGACGGATCGGAGGCTAGCGGCGGGCCTCGGTGCCGCCGGGGAGGTTTGCCGGCGGCGGGCCGGGCCCCGGAGCCGGCGCCCCGCGCCCCCGGGGTACGGCGGCTGGCCCGGGGGCGACGCTGGCGGGAGCCTCGCCGGGACCCCGGCGAGGGGAGCCTCGGGAGGCCGGTAGGTTGCCCGGCGTGACGGTGCGAGTGGGAGTCTTCGGGGCGGGCGGGCGTATGGGCAGCACGGTGTGCCGGGCGGTGGTGGCCGACCCCGACCTGGAGCTGGTGGGGGCCGTCGATCCCCACCACGCCGGGCTCGCCCTCCGCGACGTCACGGGCGCCGACGTGCCCGGCCTCCACGTGGGTTCGGACCCCTCGGCGCTGGCCGCCGCCGGCGTCGACGTGGTGGTCGACTTCACGGTGCTCGACGCCGCCCGGCGGAACCTGGCCTGGGCGGCGGGGAGCGGCGTGCACGCGGTGGTGGGGACGACCGGCTTCACCCCCGGGGACCACGCCCGGCTACGGGCGGCGTTCACCACCAGCAACTGCCTCGTCGCCCCCAACTTCGCCATCGGCGCGGTGCTGATGATGCGCTTCGCCGAGCTGGCCGCCCCGTGGTTCGAGACGGCCGAGGTCGTCGAGCTCCACCACGACAGCAAGGTGGACGCACCGTCGGGCACGGCCCTGCTCACCGTCGAGCGGATGGCGGCGGCGTCCGACTCGTGGGCCGACGATCCCACCCGGGACGAGAGCCTGCCCGGGGCACGTGGTGGCCGGGGCCCGGGTGGCATCCGGGTGCACTCGGTGCGGCTGCGAGGCCTGGTCGCCCACCAGGAGGTCCTCCTCGGCACCACCGGGCAGTCGCTCACCGTCCGCCACGACAGCTATGACCGCGCCAGCTTCATGCCCGGGGTGCTGCTGGCGGTCAAGCAGGTCGGGGCCCGCCCCGGGGTCACCGTCGGCCTCGAGCCCCTCCTCGGCCTGTGACGGCCGGCGAGCCGGCCCCGGGGTCGCCCGCGGCGGCCCGGGGTGAGCGGGGGGCGGCGGGGCCCACGCCGGCCACCGGTCCCCGTCCCGACCTCCCGGCCACCGGTCCCCGCCCCGACTTCACCACGGCGGACGCCGCCGCCGTCCGTCGGGCCATGGCCCTCCGGCGCGACATGCGGCACTTCCGGCCCGATCCCGTGCCCCACGAGGTCCTCGACCGGCTGCTCCAGGCCGCCCACATGGCGCCCAGCGTCGGCTACATGCAACCGTGGCGGTTCGTCCGGGTCACCGATCCCGGCCTCCGGTGCCGGGTCCGGGCCGTGGTCGAGGCCGAGCGGCACCGCACCGCCACCGCCCTGGGCGAGCGGGAGGCCGAGTTCCTGCGCCTCAAGGTCGAAGGCATCGGGGAGTGCGGTGAGGTGCTGGTGGTCGCGCTGGCGGACGGGCGCGAGCGCTTCGTGTTCGGGCGGCGGACCCTGCCGGAGATGGACGTCGCCTCGGCGGCGTGCGCCATCCAGAACATGTGGCTCACCGCCCGGGTGGAGGGGCTCGGCATGGGGTGGGTCTCCATCTTCGACCCGGCGGAGCTGGCCGCCGTGCTCCGCATGCCCGAAGGGGCGAAGCCGCTGGCGATCCTGTGCCTCGGCTACGTCGACCGCTTCTACGACCGGCCTCTCCTCGAGGAGGAGGGATGGGACCACCGCCGCGACCTCCGGGACCTGGTGGGGGAGAACGCCTGGCCGGGGGAGAGCGCCTGGCCGGGGGCGCCCTCCCCGGCACCGGCCGGCGACGGGCCGGGCCGGCCCCCGGCCGACCCGGGAGGGGGTGCCGGGCGCCGGCGGACGCTACCGACCCGGGGGAGCGCGGGCCGCCTCCCGTAGGCTGGCCCGTCCCCCCGTCGCTCACCAGGAGAGGTTCCCTCGTGCAGACCCGTGCCGACCTGCGCAACGTCGCCATCGTGGCCCATGTCGACCACGGCAAGACCACCCTCGTCGACCAGATGCTCTGGCAGTCGGGCGCCTTCCACGAGCACCAGGAGGTGGCCGACCGGGTCATGGACTCCATGGACCTCGAGCGGGAGAAGGGCATCACGATCCTGGCCAAGAACACGGCGGTGCGGTACGGCGACGTGAAGATCAACGTGGTGGACACGCCCGGGCACGCCGACTTCGGCGGCGAGGTCGAGCGCGGCCTGTCGATGGTCGACGGCGTGCTCCTGCTGGTGGACGCTTCCGAGGGCCCGCTGCCCCAGACGCGGTTCGTGCTCCGCAAGGCGCTGGAGGCGCACCTCCCCGTCATCCTCGTGGTCAACAAGGTCGATCGGGCCGATGCCCGGGTGGCCGAGGTGGTGTCCGAGGTCGAGGAGCTGTTCCTCGACCTCGACGCCGATCTCGACCAGCTCGACTTCCCCGTCGTGTACTGCGTGGCCCGGGAGGGCCGGGCCTCCCTCGACCGCCCGGCCGACGGTGCCGGCCTGGAGGGCAGCGACCTGAAGCCGCTGTTCGACCTGCTGATCGAGCGCATCCCCGCCCCCACCTACGATCCCGACCTGCCGTTGCAGGCGCTCGTCACCAACCTCGACGCCTCGCCGTATGTCGGCCGGCTCGCCCTGTGCCGTGTCCGGAGCGGCCGCCTGCGGCGGGGGCGACCGGTGGCGTGGTGCCGGGCGGACGGGTCGGTGGAGCGGGCCCGGCTCACCGAGCTGTACGTCACCGAGGCCCTCGACCGGGTGGCGGCCGACGAGGCCGGCCCCGGGGAGATCGTGGCCGTCGCCGGCATCGCCGACATCACCATCGGGGAGACCCTGGCCGACCCCGACGACCCCCGTCCCCTCCCCGTCATCACCATCGACGAGCCCAGCCTGGCCATGACGGTGGGGGTCAACACCTCCCCGCTGGCGGGGCGCGAGGGCACGGCGCTGACGGCACGCCTCGTCAAGAACCGGCTCGACCAGGAGCTGGTGGGCAACGTCAGCATCCGGGTCCGACCCACCGAGCGGCCCGACACGTGGGAGGTGCAGGGCCGGGGCGAGCTGCAGCTCGGGGTGCTGGTCGAGGCGATGCGCCGTGAGGGCTTCGAGCTGACCGTCGGCAAGCCGACCGTCGTCACGCGCCAGGTGAACGGAAAGCTGCACGAGCCGATCGAGCGCCTGGCGATCGACGTGCCCGACGACTACC
>DASUJB010000104.1:0-29762 GCA_036279475.1 Acidimicrobiales bacterium
CACCGGCGATCCCGTCGTCTCCGGCCGCCCCGAGCCTGCCGTCGCCGGCGGCGCGATCCGCCGCCGGCCCGGCGGCACCGTCGAGGAAGCGGAGCATGACGTCGCGCTCGGCGGCCACGGTGTCCCTCAGCCCGCGGAGGTACTCGGCGACGACCTCGGCCGTCGCCCCCTCGCCGTGCAAGGGCGCCGGTGACCGGTTCTCGGCCGCCTCCACCCCGAGGACGGGGTTCTCGGTGGCCGGTCGCAGACCGCCGTCCACCGGCTCGCCGGCGGCCGTTCGGACCATCTGCCCGTCGACCGTCCAGCCGGGACGGCGCCGCGGCACGGTGGCGAGGTCGAGGCACCGGGCCCGGTCGGCGAAGAGCACCGTCGGGTCGACGTCGACCCCGTGCACCGCCAGCCGGGCCAGGGCGAGGAGGAAGGACCGCACCCCGTGCCCGCCCCCGTCGCACGCCACGGCCAGGTGGGGCCGGTCGCCCACGACGTCGCCCACCAGCCCCGTCAGCACCCGGCCCGGACCCGCCTCGACGAACACCCGGGCACCCGACCCGTACATGGCGTCGACCTGCTCGGCGAACCGGACCGGGCGCGCCACCTGGAGGGCCAGCAGGCGACGCACCTCCTCCGGGTCGCCCGGGTAGGGCGACGCCGTGGCGTTCGACCACACCGGCAGCACCGGCGGTGCCACCGGCGTCGACGCCAGCCGCGCCGCCAGCACCTCGTGGGCGCCCGCCACGACGGGGCTGTGGAAGGCGCAGGCCACGGGCAGGCGCCTGGCCGTGACGCCGTCGTCCCGCAGCTCGGCCACCAGCGCCTCGACCGGCCCCGTGGGACCGGCGACCACGGTCTGGCGCGGGCTGTTGTCGTTGGCCACGACCACCTCCGGGTGGCGGGCCAGGTGGGAGCGGAGGTGGGCGGCGGGGGCGGCCACGGCGGCCATGCCCCCCGGGTCACCGGCGGCGGTGGCCGCCTCGTGCACCGCGTGCCCCCGGGCCGCGCTGAGCTCGAGGAGCGTGTCGGCGTCGAACGCGCCGGCCACCGAGAGGGCCACCAGCTCGCCGTAGCTGTGCCCGGCCACCGCCGACGGCACCACGCCCACCTGCCCGAGCAGGTCGGCGAGGGCGAGGTCGACGATGCCGAGCGCGGGCTGCGCCACCCGGGTGTCGGTGAGCGCCGCCGCCTGCTGCCGGCGGGCGTCCGGCCCGAAGGCCCGGGGCGGGTACACCGACGGCAGCCAGGCGGCGCCGGCCCGCAGGTGGCGCCGCAAGGAGGGGAAGGCGACGAACAGGTCGGCGAGCATGCCCACCCGCTGGCTCCCCTGTCCCGGGAACAGGAGGGCGACGGCCGGTGGCGCGCCGTCGGCCCACGGAACGGCGGGCGCCACGAAGGCGCCGTCGTGCCCGGTGGCTTCGCCCCTGCGCACGGCGGCGAGCTGCCGCCGCAGCTCGGCCAGGTCGGCGGCCACCAGGGCCACCTGGACCGGCCCCTCCCCGGCCTCGCACACGGTGCGGGCCAGGTCGGCCAGGCGGTGCCGCTCGCCGGTCGGGTCGGCGGCGACGATGGCGTCCACGAGGGCCTCGAGAGCTTCCACGGCGGCGCGCCCGCCGTCCGGGTCGGGCGCCCGGAAGAGGAAGAGCTCGGCCGGCCACACGCCCACGCCGTGGGACGGTCCCTCGTCGCCGTCGTAGGACGACACGACGGCGTGGAAGTTGGTGCCCCCGAACCCGAAGGCGCTGACCCCTGCCCGCCGCTGCCCCTCCGCCCACGGCCGGGCCCCCTCGACGAAGGCGAAGGGGCTGGTCCCCTCGTCGTAGCCCGGGTTGGGCTCGGCGAGGCCGATGGTGGGGGGCAGCACACCGTGGTAGACCGACCTGGCGGCCTTGATGAGGCCGGCCAGGCCGGCGGCGCACTTCGTGTGGCCGATCTGGGACTTGACCGAGCCGAGGACGCACGACGCCGGTGCCGCCCCCTCGGCTGCGAACAGCTCGGTCAGGGTGGCGAGCTCGGTGGCGTCGCCCACGACCGTGCCGGTGCCGTGGGCCTCGACGAGCCCCAGGGTCGCCGGTGAGCACCCGGCCTGGGCGTAGGCGCGAGCGAGGGCCCGCCGCTGGCCCTCGGCGCGGGGGGCGGTGAGCCCCAGCGCCCTCCCGTCGCTGGCACCGCCCACGGCCTCGACCACCGCGTAGACGCGGTCACCGTCCCGCTCGGCGTCGGCCAGGCGCTTGAGGGCCACGCAGGCCACCCCCTCGCCCAGGGCGATGCCGTCGGCGGCGGCGTCGAACGGCCGGCACCGCCCCCCGGGCGACAGGGCGTGGACCGAGGCGAACAGCAGGAAGTCGTTGATGCCGTTGTGCAGGTCGGCGCCGCCGCACAGCACCAGGTCGCTCGCCCCGGAGACCAGCTCCTTGCACGCCAGGTCGAGGGCCGCGAGCGACGAGGCGCAGGCGGCGTCCACGGTGTAGTTCACCCCGCCCAGGTCGAGGCGGTTGGCGATCCGGCCGGCGATCACGTTGGCGAGCACCCCGGGGAAGGAGTCCTCGGTGAGCTCGGGGAGGTGGGCGTCGAGGGTGCCGGGCAGCCGGCCACGCCGGGCCCCCTCGGCCGGCGGCAGGTAGGAGGGGAGCAGGGCGCGCAGGTTGTAGGCGGCCGACAGGTCGTTGCCGGCCTCGGCGCCGAAGATCACCGAGGCCCGGGAGCGGTCGAAGACCCGGGTGGCGTAGCCGGCGTCGGCCAGGGCGCGGGCCGCCACCTCGAGGGCGAGGAGCTGGACGGCCTCCACGGCGCCCAGCGAAGCCGGGGGCAGGCCGTAGGCCAGTGCGTCGAACCCGACGGCCGGGATGAAGCCACCCCACTTGGAGGGGGTGCGACGTCCTGCATCGACCGTGACCGCCGCCGGGTCGTAGTAGAGGTCGGGGTCCCACCGCCCCGGCGGCACCTCGCCGACAGCGTCGATCCCGGCGACGACGTTGGCCCAGAACTCCTCGACGTCGCGGGCACCCGGCATGACCGCGCCCATGCCGACCACGGCGACGTCGAGCCGGCGGGGGGGCTCGTGGACCTGCGCCGCCCTCCCCGCCCCCGGCCCGGTGGCAGCGGCCAGCCGGGCGGTGGCACCGCTGGTGACCGAGGCGTGCAGCTCGGCGACGGTCGTGACCTCGTCCCGCAGGGCGGCCACCTGGCCGAGCATGAACATGCCCTCCCGCCGCTGCTCGTCCTCGTCGACCGCTCGCAGCTCGGCTCCCACCCGCCGCAGGCCCCTGCTGGCGAGGCGCAGGCGACCCAGGTTCAGCTGCTCCAGCTCCTGCCACACCTCCTGGGGCTCGGTGCCGCTCGCCTCCAGCCGGGCGCGCGCCTCGGTGAACGCCGTCACGTAGGGCGTGGGCGCGCAGCGGGTGGCGTGGCCAGGCCCCGTCTGCAGCAGCGCGGTCCGCTGGCAGGCCAGCGCCTCCTCCTGGAAGGCCGGGGTGATGGCGCCGTGGGACACCGCCTCCGCGGTGAACAGGTAGCCGGTGCCCATCAGCACCCCGATGCGGGCGCCCCGCGCCACCAGCGGTGCGGCCGTCGCCGCCACCGCCGCCGCCGACCTCTCGTCGTGGATGCCCCCCGCGAACAGCAGGTCGAGCCGCTCGGGGTCGTCGATCCGCGCCAGGCGGTCGACGGCGGCCTCCCACAGGACGAGGCTGGAGCGGGGCCCGACGTGGCCCCCGCACTCGCGACCCTCGAAGACGAACCGTCGCCACCCGGCCCGGGCGAAGGCGTCGATCAGGCCCGGTGACGGGGCGTGGAGGTAGGTGCGGATGCCCTCGGCCTCGAGGGGGGCCGCCTGCGAGGGCCGGCCTCCGGCCACGAGGGCCAGGGGGGGTCGGGCGGCGCAGATGGCCTCGAGCTGCTCCTCGCGGAGCTCGGGTGGCACGAAGCCGAGCACGCCGACGCCCCAGGGACGCTCGCCCAGCCGCGCTCCCACCTCGCCGAGCAGCGAGCGCACCTGGGGACCGTCCATCAGGGCCAGCGCCAGGAAGGGGAGGCCACCGGCGTCGGCCACCGCCCCGGCGAAGGCCGAGCGGTCGCTCACGCGGGTCATCGGGCCCTGCACGACCGGGTACCGCGTGCCGTGCGAGACAGCGACCCCGTGGCCCGGTGCCAGCGGGGTGGTGGCCCGCGCCGCCGCCAGCTGGTCGGCGATCTGGCGCTCGACGGCGGTGACCACCCCGCCCACCGTCACGTAGCGCTCGGCGAGGGTCGCCGCCACGGCGCCGTCCTGACCCATCGGGAGGAGGTGGCGGCGCACGTCGTCGCCGAGGCGGGCCGCCACCTCGGCGGGCGGGGCGTCCGCCGCGACCCGGGCGGCCGGCAGGTCGGGGCGGGTGTAGACGCGATGGCCGCCCACCACCCGGGTCTCGCTGCCGTCCATGGCCCGCACGGCGTCACGGGTGGCGGGGGGCAGGTCGCACTCGCGGACCAGGGCCAGCTGGGCGTCGAGCACGACGCCGCTGGCACCGGCGGCGACGGCCGCGGCCGCCGTGTGCAGGCCCACGCCTCCCCGCACCCAGAAGGGCAGTCCCAGCCGGGCCACCTGCTGGAGCAGGACGAAAGACTCGGTGTCACCGATGCGACCACCGCACTCGCTGCCCGTGGCGACCAGGCCGTCCACCCCGGCGGCCCCGGCCTCCCGGGCCTCGGCCAGGGAGGTGACCTCGGCAAGGAGGCGCCGCCCCGGCCAGGCGGTACGCCAACGGCCCGAGCCCGGGTCGGGAAGGCCCGCCACGACCAGGGTCTCGATGCTGCCGGGTACGTGGAGCGGGGCGGCGGCCCCGAGGTGGCGGGGGGCGACGCGCACCGCCGCCCGCGGGGCACGGGCCACGACGACGTCGAGGTCGCGCCGGGCCTCGGCGCCGGCCGGGTCGGCGACGTCGAGGATCCCCAACGCCCCGGCACGAGCCGCGGCCACCACGAGGCGCGGTCGAGTGCGCCCGAGGGGATCGGCGACGACGACCCGGTCGCCAGCCGCTGTCCCGGGCCTCGGATCCCGTGCCGAGCTGCGCGAAGGATCGACTGGCACGGACCAACCTCCAGTGATGGAGCCTCTGACCTGCGCCGCCCGGATCGATGTCACCGGTTCCAGACCGCGGCTCACCTCTCCTCAACGTAGCGCCTCTGGCGTGCCCTCTACCCAGAAAGGTGACATGGACGTCACAAGGCCGTGACACCGGGGTGAAGGGTTCCGCTTCCGGCCCCGGGCACCGTCGTGGTTCCATACCGGCCCATGGCCGCCACCCCCCAGCCCGGGATCTTCGCCCTCGGGACGCGCTCGCACCACCACCTCCAGTACGACGTCGGCGAGGACGTCGACCTCGCGGCCCTCCGCACCGCCCTGGGGAGCGTGCGGGAGCAGGCCACCACCGTGGGTGGGGTCAACGTGGTGGTCGGCCTCGGCGCCGAGCTGTGCGCCCGGCTGGCCCCGGCGTCGCTGCCCACCGGGGTCGCGCCGTTCGAGACCCTGCGCGGCCGCGACGGCGTCGTCGTGCCCGCGGACCAGCACGACCTGTGGATCTGGTTGCACGGAGCCGGGCCCGACAGCGTGTTCGACCTGGCCCGCCGGGTGGACCGTGCGCTGGGCGGCCTGGCCACCGTGGTAGGCGAGCAGCCGTCGTTCACCTACCTGGCCAGCCAGGACCTCACGGGCTTCGAGGACGGCACCGAGAACCCGCCCCTCGACGTGGCCGCCCGACTGGTGGTCGTCCCGGCGGACGAGCCGGGGGCGGGCAGCAGCGTCGTGCTCCTGCAACGGTGGGTCCACGACCTCGACGCCTTCGATCGCCTCGACCCTGAGGCCAAGGACCAGGTCATCGGTCGGTGCCTGGCCGACGGCCGGGAGATCGACGAGGCGGAGCGCTCCCCACGGTCCCACATCAGCCGGGTGGCGATCGAGGACGAGGACGGCCACGAGCTCGAGATCTTCCGCCGCTCGACCGCCTACGGCGGGGTCATCACCAACGGGCTCGTCTTCGTGGCGTTCAGCCCCGACGTCGAGCGCCTCGCCACCATGCTGCACCGCATGGTCGGCGAGGACGGACCCCGTGACAACCTGACCGACGTCTCGCGCTGCGTCGCCAGCGCCTGGTACGTGACCCCCCCGGTCGAGGTCTTCACCCCGGCCGGCTGACCGGCGGACCCGCCGGGCGCCGCTCAGGGCTGCGGGGGGCGGTGCCCCCGCACCACGCCCTCGGACACGGCCGCCCCGGCCACGGCCTCGGCCACGTGCACCGCGACCCGCACGTCGAACACCGACGGGACGATGTGGTCAGCCGCCAGGTCCCCGGGCGACACGCAGGCGGCGATCGCCTTGGCCGCCGCCAGCTTCATTCCCTCGGTGATCGAGGTGGCGGCGACGTCGAGCGCCCCCCGGAAGATGCCGGGGAAGGCGAGCACGTTGTTGATCTGGTTGGGGTAGTCGCTGCGGCCGGTGGCGATGACGGTCGCCAGGCCGTCCGCCTCCTCCGGCCGGATCTCGGGGTCGGGGTTGGCCAGGGCGAAGACGATGGGGTCGGGCGCCATGGACCGCAGGTCCGCGGCGGTGACCAGCCCGGGACCCGACACGCCGATGAAGACGTCCGCTCCCGGCAGGACCTCGGACAGCGTGCCCTCCCGCCGCTCGGGGTTGGTGTTCTCGGCGAACCAGAGCTTGGCCACGTTGAGGTCGTCGCGGCCCGCCCAGATGGCGCCCTTGCGGTCGACCCCGATGATCTCCTCGACCCCGGCCTCCAGCAGGATCTTGCTGATCGCCACCCCGGCGGCCCCCACCCCGGCGATGACCACCCGCAGGTCGGACATCTCCTTGGCGACGATGCGGAGGGCGTTCTCCAGGGCGGCCAGGGTGACCACCGCGGTGCCGTGCTGGTCGTCGTGGAACACCGGGATGTCGAGCACCTCCTTGAGGCGCTCCTCCACCTCGAAGCACTCGGGGGCGGCGATGTCCTCGAGGTTGATGCCACCGAACACGGGAGCGATGCGCTGGACGGTCTCGACGATCTCGTCGGGCGAGGAGACGTCGAGGCACACCGGGAAGCCGTCGACGCCGGCGAAGTGCTTGAACAGCAGCGCCTTGCCCTCCATCACCGGCAGGGCCGCCTCCGGACCGATGTCGCCCAGCCCCAGCACCGCCGTGCCGTCGGACACGATGGCCACCGTGTTCTTCTTGATGGTGAGGTCGTGCACCCGGTCGGGCTCGGCGGCGATGGCGTTGCAGACGCGGGCCACGCCGGGGGTGTAGGCCATCGACAGGTCGTCGCGGTCGGCCACCGGCATGCGGGCCAGGACCTCGATCTTTCCCCCGTCGTGCATCAGGAAGGTGCGGTCGAGCACCTCGAGCACCTCGCAGCCGTCTATGCCCTCCACGGCTGCTCGCACCTGGGCGATGTGGGCGTCGTCACGGCAGTTGACGACCACGTCCTCCTCGAGCGCCGGCCCCCGGACGTCGAACCCTCCGATGGCGGTGATGTTGCCTCCGGCCTGGCCCACGGCGGTGGCGAGGCGGCCCAGCGAGCCGGGGCGGTTGTCGAGGCGGACCCGCAGGCGGATCGAGTAGGCGGCGGTCGGGGTTGCCACGGACGGACGGTAGCCGCGCCGTCCGGTGCCCCGTAAACGGCGCAGTAGCCTCGGCTCGTGCCCGGAGTGTTCGACATCCTGGCGTCCGGTGGGTTCGAGCAGGTGGTCCACTGCCACGACGCCGGCTCCGGGCTCCGGGCCATCGTCGCCGTCCACTCCACCGCCCTCGGCCCGTCGCTGGGCGGCACCCGCTTCCACCCCTACGCCGACGAGGCGGAGGCCCTGCGGGACGTGTGCCGGCTGGCCCGGGGCATGACCTACAAGCATGCCCTGTGCGGGAACGACCTGGGGGGCGGCAAGGCGGTCGTCATCGGGGATCCGGCCACGCACCGGTCCGAGGCGCTGCTGCGAGCCTACGGACGCTTCGTCGAGGGGCTGGCCGGCCGCTACGTCACCGCCGAGGACGTCGGCACCACCCAGGCCGACATGGACGTGATCCGGCGGGAGACCCGCTACGTCACCGGCGTCAGCGAGTCGCTGGGCGGCTCCGGCGACCCCTCCCCCGCCACCGCCGCCGGCGTCGAGTGGGCCATGAGGGCCGTCGCCGAGCGGCTGTGGGGCACGCCGTCCCTGGGTGGGCGCCACGTCTGCATCTCCGGCGTCGGCAAGGTGGGTGCCGCCCTGGCCCGCAGGCTGGCGGAGGACGGCGCCAAGCTCACGGTGGCCGACGTCCGGGCCCGGGCCGTCGAGGGCCTGGTGGACTCGCTGGGGGCCGTGCCCGTGGACCCGGAGGTGGCCCACACGGTGCCGTGCGACGTCTTCGCCCCCTGCGCGCTCGGCGGCGTCCTCGACGCCCGCACCGTGCCCGAGCTGCGCTGCCAGGCCGTCGTCGGCTCAGCCAACAACCAGCTCGCCTCGCCCGCCGACGCCGAGCGGCTCCGACGCCGCGGCGTGCTCTACGCGCCCGACTTCGTCGTCAACGCCGGCGGTGTGATCAACATCGCCGAGGAGCGGAACGGCTACGACCGGGCCCGGGCCGGCGAGCGCATCCGCGCCATCCACGACACGCTGGTGCGGGTCCTCGACCGGTCCGACGCCGACGACGTGAGCACCGCCGCCGCCGCCGAGCGCCTGGCGGAGGAGCGCATCGCCGCCGTCACCAGGACCCGCCTCATCCACACCGGTCACCACACCGCTCGCTGACCGAGCTCGACCACCCCGCACCCGGGACGCCGGCGCGGTGGCTAACGTCGGCGCCCGTGGTCGTCGCCCTCGTCTCGGTCGTGGCCGTCGCCGCCGTGGTGGCGGCCGTCCTCCAGTCCCGCACCGCCGCCGCCCGCCGGCAGGAGGCCGAGGCCGCCCGGGCCGAGGCCGCCCGGACGGCGGAGGCCCGTGACGCCCTCGAGCGGACCGCCGCGGAGCTGACCGCGGAGAGCACCCGGCTCGCCGACGAGCTCCAGCGGTCCCGCGAGCGGATCGACGAGCTGTCCCTGCTGCTGGAGGCGGCCACCGCCGCACCGGCGACGGACGACGGCGACGGGTTGTGGCGGCTGCTGCTGGCCCACGTGGCTCGGCGGTGGGCGGCCGTGGTGGGCGTGCCGCCCGACGGTCGCGGCGTCCACGCCCAGGATCCCGACGACCAGCTGGTGGAGGCCCTGGGGCGCGAGACGGAGCGCCTCCGCGAGGAGGTGGGGGTCGACGTGGAGATGTCCGCCGTGGCTCCCGAGGCGACCCACCCGACCGTCCCCACCGACGCCGGCGACCGCGTCGCCGTCCTGGTCGCCGCCCTCGAGCTCCTGGGAGCGCTGGCGGGCACCGCCCAGAGCGTCGCCGTGGAGGTGGGCGACGCCATCGTCCTCACCGGGGAGGGTTGGGTCGACCCCTACGGTGACGTCTCGGCCGCCCACCAGCGCTCGGAGCGGGCCGGGGTGGCGCTGGGGCCCCTGGAGGCGGAGGACGACCGCGTGCGCGTCGTCCTGCACCACCGGCCCGTGGTCACCGCCACCTCCCACCCCCGCTGATCCGGCCCGGCGCCGCCCGGCCCGCCGCCACGCCTCCGGCCGCCGGTCAGGCCACGTCCCTCTCGAAGGGGAAGCCCAGGTCCGGCGCCGTCACCAGGGCTCGCACCTCGAGGCCGTGGGCCGCGGCGAGGGCGGTGACCGTGCCCCCCCGGTCCACCACCGGGACCAGCAGCACGGGCTCGGCTCCCACCGACCGCACCGCCTCCGCGGCCTCGAGCATCGACACCCCCCGCGTCACGGCGTCCTCGGTGATGGCGACCCGGTCGCCGGGCTCGAGCGCACCGGCGATGCGACCGCCAGCGCCGTGGTCCTTCGCCTCCTTGCGCACGCTGAACGCCTTGAGCGGGCGACCCCTGGTGGTGGCGATGCCGGCGGTGGCGAAGGCGGCGGCGTCGGCTCCCATCGTGAGGCCGCCGACCGCCGTCACCTCGTCCGGCAGCACCGCCAGCATGGCGTCGGCCACCAGCAGCATGCCCTCCGGCCGGCACGTCGTCTGCTTGACGTCGATGAACCAGTCGCTGCGCCGGCCCGACCTCAGCACGAAGTCCCCCCGCCGGACGGCGTGGGCTGCCAGGTGGCCCACCAACGCCTCGATCGTGGCCGTCGGCGTCACCGCAGGTGCACCCGGCCCCCGGGCCCGGACGCCGGGACCAGTCGACCCACCTCGGCGGCGGCGTGGCCGGCCGCGGCCAGCACGGACCGGGCCCGGCCGGCGTCGTCGGGGGGCACGACGACCACCATGCCGAGGCCGAGGTTGAACACCCGCGCCATCTCCTCGTCGGCCACGGCGCCCAGCCGTTGGATCTCGGTGAACACACGGGGCACCTGCCACGCCGACCGCTCGAGGTGGGCGTCGACGCCGGGCGGGAGCACCCGGGGCAGGTTGCCGACCAGGCCGCCACCGGTGATGTGGGCCACCGCCCGGACGTCCACGGTACCCAGGAGGCGGGTGACGGCCGGGGCGTAGACGACCGAGGGACGCAGGAGCTCGTCCACCACCAGGTGGCCGGGGTAGAGCTCGTCGTAGAGCCCCAGCCCGGACCGCTCGAGCAGCACCCGCCGAGCCAGCGAGTAGCCGTTCGCCCGCAGCCCCGGCGACGGCAGGCCGATGAGGACGTCACCCGCCCGCGCCGCTCCCCCCGTGATGACGCGGTCCCGCTCGACGACACCCACCGCGAAGCCGACGAGGTCGAAGTCACCCGGTGCCATCGCCCCGGGATGCTCCGCCATCTCCCCGCCGACGAGGGCGCAGCCGGCCTGCCGGCAGCCCTCGACGACCCCGGACACCAGCGCGTCGACCTGGTCCGGGTCCAGGGCCCCCACCGCGACGTAGTCCAGCAGGAAGAGCGGCTCGGCCCCCTGGCACACCACGTCGTCGACGCACATGGCGACCAGGTCCACGCCGATGGTGTCGTACCGCCGCGCCGCCGCCGCCACCACGGCCTTCGTGCCCACGCCGTCGGTCGAGGACACGAGCACGGGCGACCGGTAGCCGGCCGGGAGGGCCACGAGGCCCCCGAACCCACCGATGTCGCCCAGCACCTCGGGCCGGTAGGTGGAACGGACCTTGGGGGCGATCCGCCGCACGGCGGCCTCGCCGGCGACGACGTCGACCCCCGCCCCGCGGTAGGTCTCGCCCATCAGCCGGCCGTGCCGTCGAGGGCCGGCTGCACGACCCGCTCGGGGGTGGCTCCGACGTCCTCCAACCGGTGCTTGCGCAGGGTGAGGGGCACCTCGACCGGGTACCTCCCGGTGAAGCAGGCGTCGCAGAACCCGGCGTGCGGTGCGCCCGTGGCGGCCACCAGCCGATCGAGCGCCAGGTGGGCCAGGCTGTCGGCGCCCAGGTAGGCGCGGACGCCTTCCACGTCGAGGTCGGGAGCGATCAGCTCGGTCCGGTCCCCGGTGTCGATGCCGTAGAAGCACGGCCACACCACCGGCGGCGACGTGATGCGCAGGTGCACCTCCCGGGCCCCTGCCTCACGGAGCATGCGCACGAGCTGGCGCTGCGTCGTCCCCCGGACGATCGAGTCGTCGACCACCACCAGGCGCTTGCCCTCGACGTTCTCACGCAGTGGGTTCAACTTCATGCGGACGGCACGGGCACGGGCCTGCTGGTCGGGGGCGATGAAGCTGCGCCCGATGTAGCGGTTCTTCACCAGGCCCTGGCCGAAGGGGGTGCCGCTGCGGCGGGCGAACCCCTCGGCCGCCGGCACACCGGACTCGGGCACCCCCATGACCATGTCCGCGTCCACCGGCGCCTGCTCCGCCAGCTGCTCGCCCATTCGGATCCGGGCCTGGTGCACGCTCTGGCCCACCAGGCGGCTGTCGGGCCGGGCGAAGTAGACGAGCTCGAACAGGCACAGCCGGGGGTCGACCGTCGCCGGGTCGAACGGTCGGGACGACCGCACCCCCGCCTGGTCGATGACGACCATCTCGCCGGGATCGAGCTCGCGGACGAGGTCGGCACCCACGATGTCCAGGGCCGGGGTCTCGGACGCCACCACCCAACCCGTCCCCAGCCGGCCGAGGCACAGCGGGCGGAACCCGTTGGGGTCGCGGACGGCGACCGTGTGGGCCTCGTCCATGAGCACCAGCGAGAAGGCGCCCTCGAGGCGGGGCACGACGGCGGCGACAGCGGCCGCCAGGCGGCCGTCGCCGCCGGGTGTGGTGGCGCCCTCCCCCCCGGCATGGTCCGGACCACCCTCGTGGGGGTGGGCGGCGGTGGCGTCGGGCGCGGCGAGCTCGGCCGCCACCAGCTCCGCCACCAGGTCGCTGTCGCTGGTCACCGTCCCGTCGAGCATGCCGGCCTCCTTGGCCAGCTGCTCGGTGTTCACCAGGTTGCCGTTGTGGCCCAGGGCGAACATGCGCTCCCCCACCGAGCGGTAGGCCGGCTGGGCGTTGCGCCACGTCGACGACCCGGTGGTCGAGTAGCGGCAGTGGCCGATCGCCAGGTGGCCGTGGAGGCCGGCCAGCGTCCGGTCGTCGAACACGCTGGCCACCAGACCCTGGTCCTTGACGACCGTCAGGAGCTCACCGTCGCTCACCGCCATGCCGGCGGCCTCCTGCCCCCGGTGCTGGAGGGCGAACAGCGCGAGGTAGGTGAGGTGGGCGGCCGACTGCCCCGGGGCGTGCACGGCCACCACCCCGCACGCCTCCTTCGGATGCCCGTCGCCGTCGCCCGGTCCCGACCCGTGCTGGTGTGCGGCGATCACCATGCCAGTCTGCCCGGTCACGCCCGGAGAACCATGCACCGGCGTCCGTCCGCGCCTTTTGGCCCCCCCGCGTGCCTCGTCACCTACGCTCGCCCCGATGGCCCTCGACCTGCGCTCGCCGACGATCGTGAAGCTGCTCAAGTACTCGACCGCCTCGCTGGCCGGTCTCGTCGTGGGCCAGTCGGTGCTCTTCTGCTTCTACGACGCCCTCGCCTGGGCCGCCATCCCCGCCAACCTGGTGTCCGTCACGGCCGGGGCCGTCCCCAACTACCTCATCAACCGGCGGTGGACCTGGCGGCAGTCGGGCCGGAACCGCCTGTGGGGCGAGGTGGTGCCCTTCTGGGTGATGTCGGCTCTGGGGATGGTGGCGTCGCTGTTCGCCGTCGCCTACGCCGAGGAGCGCTGGGACACCGCGCTCGCCGTCGGGCTGGCCCAGCTCGTCGGGTTCAGCGTGCTGTGGGTGGCCAAGTTCGTGGTCCTCGACAAGCTGATGTGGAGGATCGTCCACGACCTCCACCCCGACGTGGCCATCGACGAGGGGGAAGCCGGGCTGGTGGGTGCCCTGTCCCTCGACGGCACCGACGGCGAGCCGCCGACACCGGACCAGGTCCGCCCGGCACGCGGGGTCGACGGCGGCTCCGTGCCCACGGCCGGGGCCACCGGCCGCTCCTCCGCCCACCCCGGCTGACGCCCCCCGGCACCGGCCGGGCGCCCCGCAGGGTCCCCCGCCGGCCGGGCGATGGCCGCCACCGATCCCCCCACTCGGACGGGCCGGCCGCCGGACCGGGGCAGGTGGCCGGCCGCGGCGGTCATGCCTGGGCCGTCCCGTGGCCGAGCACGGCGGGCAGGGCGCTCCGCCAGGCGTCGACCACCGTCGCCACCGGGCAGTCGACGTCGGGCACGCCGTCCAGGCCGGTGACGGCGAGGCGGTCGCCGCCGGCTCCTCCCGCCAGCGTGGCGGGCACGCCGGCCGCCGTGTGGCGCCGGTGGACCTCGGCCACGGCGGCGGGGTCCACGGCCAGGACGAAGCGACCCGGGGCCTCGCCGAAGAGCCACCGATGGCCGGCCCCCGCCGGCGCCCGCACCGTGGCGCCCACGCCGCTGGCCGCCACCATCTCGGCGAGGGCCACGCCCAGGCCACCGTCACCGGTGTCCTTCACGCCGAGCACAAGGCCGTCGGCGACGAGGCCCCGCACCAGATCGCACGCGGCACGGTGGGACGGGAGGTCCAGCGCGGGCGGCGCGCCAGCCGTGTGACCGCGGCGCCAGGCCCATCGGGAGCCCGAGAGCGTGTCGGGCTCGGCCCCCAGCACCACGATGCGGGTGCCCGCCACCAGCCCCGCGCCGGGGGGCGGCGCCAGCAGCCGGTCCACCATGCCCACTACGCCCACCACCGGGGTGGGGTCGATGTCGCGCCCGCGGCTCTCGTTGTAGAGGCTGACGTTGCCGCCCACCACGGGGACATCCAGCGCCCTGCAGGCCTCGGCCATGCCGTCGACGGCCTCCGAGAGCTGCCACATGGTGGTGGGGTGCTCGGGGTTGCCCAGGTTCAGGCAGTTCACCAGGCCCAGCGGCCGGCCCCCCACGCATGCCAGGTTGGCGACCGCCTCGGCCACCACCAGCGCCGTCCCCCGCCGCGGGTCGAGGGCGCACCAGCGGTGGTTGCCGTCGCAGGTGAGGGCGACGGCCCGACCGGTGTCGAGCCCGGTGCCGGGGTGCTTGAGCCGGAGCACGCTGGCGTCGCCGCCCGGCCCCACCACGGTGTTGAGGAAGAGCTGGTGGTCGTACTGGTCGGACACCCACGACGTGTCGTACAGCAGGTCGAGCAGGTCGGCGGTGGGGTCGGCGGGCGCTGGCAGGGCGGTGTCGGCCGCCCGGGCCAGCCGGGACGCCCGGTCGAGGGGCTCCGCCCGTGGTCGATCGAGGAGCGGGGCGTCCTCGTGCAGGGAGGTGGCCGGGACCTCGGCCAGCACCCGGCCGCCGGGCCGGTCGAGCACCCGGAGGGAGCCCCCCTCCGTCACCACGCCCACCACCGCGGCGGTGACCTCCCACCGGTCGCAGATGGCGAGCACGGCGTCCACCTGCGCCGGTTCGACGATGGCCAGCATGCGCTCCTGGCTCTCGCTGGTCATCACCTCGAACGGCGCCATGCCCGCCTCGCGCCGGGGCACCTCGGACACGTGGACGTCCATGCCCACCCCGCCTCGACTGGCGGTCTCGCTGGTGGCGCAGGTCAGCCCGGCGCCACCGAGGTCCTGGATGCCCACGACGAGGCCGGCGCCCAGCATCTCGAGGCAGGCCTCGATGAGCCGCTTCTCCTCGAAGGGGTCACCGACCTGCACGCTCGGCCGCTTGGCGGCGTCGTCCTCGCCGTCGCCGAAGCCGGCGGACGCCAGCACCGACACACCACCGATGCCGTCGCGACCGGTGCGCGAACCGAAGAGGACGGCCCGGTTCCCGACACCCGACGCCCGCCCGAGCACCAGCCGATCGATCGGGAGCACGCCGAGGCAGAAGACGTTGACCAACGGGTTGCCCTGATACGTCTCGTCGAAGACGGTCTCACCTCCCACGGTGGGGACGCCGACCGAGTTGCCATACGAGCTGATGCCGGACACCACACCGTCGGCGATCCACCGGCTGCGCGCGTCCGACAACGGACCGAACCGCAGGGGGTCCATCAGGGCGATGGGACGGGCTCCCATCGTGAACACGTCGCGCAGGATGCCGCCGACGCCGGTGGCGGCGCCCTGGTAGGGCTCGATGGCCGAGGGGTGGTTGTGGCTCTCGATCCGAAATGCGAGCCCGATGCCGTCGCCGGCGTCGACCACCCCGGCGTTCTCGCCGGGACCGAGCACCACGGCCGGACCCTCGGTGGGGAGCCGCCGCAGGTGCAGCCGGCTGGACTTGTAGGAGCAGTGCTCGGACCACATGACGGCGTACATGGCGAGCTCGAGGTGGTTCGGGGAGCGCCCGAGGACGCGTTCGATGGCGGCGGCCTCGTCGTCGGTGAGGCCCAGCGCCCGATGGATCAGCTCGTCGTCGTCCACCACGCCAGGCTAGGCCACGTCGCCACGCCGCCGACCACCTCGGCGCTCTCGGCGTTCGACGCCGCTAAGAGCAAATGAGCGGGTTGCCATCTTCGGAAATATGCTGGCAACCATGTCCCGTTCTGCTCGCAAACGAACCCCGATGAGCGACCAGCACAAGGCTGCCCTCGCCCAGGGTCGTGACCAGGGTCGGGCGGTCCGCCGCTACCTCGAGGCCCTCGAGGCCAACAAGCCCCGTCGTGGCCGTCGGCGATCTCCCGAATCGGTGAGGAAGCGCCTGGCCGCCGTCGAGTCGGAGCTCGCCACCGCCGACCCGCTGCGGCGCGTGCACCTGGTCCAGGAGCGGTCGGACCTCCAGGCGGCCCTGGAGAGCAGCGAGCCCTCGTTCGACCTCGAGGCGCTGGAGAGGGACTTCGTGGCCTCGGTGGCCCCCTACAGCGCCCGCAAGGGCATCAGCTACGCCACCTGGCGCGAGGTCGGCGTGCCGGCCACCGTGCTGGAGCGGGGGGGCATGTCACGCTCGTCGTGACGGCCCGCGGACGGCGCCCGCCGGCGGTGCCGCCGCCCCCGCCGGAGCCCTCCGGGCCTGCTCGGCACGCGACGTCCACTCCCGCCTCCGGGGTCGGCGCGCCGGGCGCCGGCGCCCTCAGCCCGTGAGGGCGCCCGCAGCGGCCAGCAACGACCGCAGCAGCGGCACGCCGTCGGTCGATCCCAGCAAGGGGTGCGAGGCCCGCTCCGGGTGCGGCATCAGGCCCACGACGTTCCGCCCGGCCGAGCAGACGGCGGCGATGTCGTCGGTCGAGCCGTTGGGGTTGTCGACGTAGCGCAGCACGACGCGATCCTCGCCGCGGAGCTCGGCCAGCGTGTCCGGAGCGCACGTGTAGTTGCCCGCGAAGTGGTTCACGGGGATCGTCAGCTCGGTGCCGACGGCCACGTCGCCGGTGAGCGCCGTGCCGGTGGCGTCGACCCGCAGCCGGACGGGCCGGCAGACGAACTTGAGCCCGGCGTTCCTCTGGAGGGCTCCGGGCAGCAGGCCCGCCTCGGTCAGCACCTGGAAGCCGTTGCAGATCCCCACCACCGGGCCGGCGGCGGCCGCGTGCCGGCGCACCGCCGCCATGACCGGCGCGAAGCGGGCGATGGCCCCCGGGCGCAGGTAGTCCCCGTGGGCGAACCCGCCCGGCAGCACCACGGCGTCCGCCCCCCCGAGGGACGTGTCGGCGTGCCAGAGCAGCTTGGCCTGTCCCCCGAGGGCCTCGACGGCCTCGACCACGTCGAGCTCGCAGTTCGACCCCGGGAACACCACCACGCCCACGAGGGCGGTCATCGGGCGGGCGCCCCCGCCACCGAGACGGTGGCGTCCTCGATGACGGGGTTGGTGAGGAACCGGCGGCACATGTCCTCGACCTCGGCCCGGGCAGTGGCCTCGTCGGCGGCGTCGACGGTGAAGCGGAACGCCTTGCCCACCCGCACGTCCGACACGCCGCCGAACCCGAGGGCGGGCAGCGACCGCTCGATGGTGGCGCCCTCGGGGTCGGCCACCCCGGGACGTGGCCGCGTCTCCACCAGCACCGAGAACCGCATCGCACCAGCGTAGATCGCCTCGGCGCGTGCCGTGAACCGCCGGGCTCAGCCGCCCGTGCCGGGACAGTCGGCGAACGAGCGGCCGGTGATGCGCTCGTAGGCCTCGACATAGCGCCCGGTGGTGGCGGCCACGACGTCGGCCGGCAGCGGGGGCGGCGGAGGGGTCTTGTCCCACCCGAGCCCTTCGAGGTAGTCGCGCACCGGCTGCTTGTCGAACGAGGGCGGTGTCGTCCCCGGCTCCCAGGCGTCGGTGGGCCAGAACCGGGACGAGTCGGGGGTCAGCACCTCGTCGCAGAGGACGAGCTCCCCGTCGACCAGGCCCATCTCGAACTTGGTGTCGGCGATGACGATGCCCCGTTGGCGCGCCCAGTCGGCGCCACGGCGGTAGAGCTCGAGCGAGACGTCGCGCAGGTCGGCGGCGAGGTCGTCGCCGAGCAGCTCGGCGGCGGCGGCGAACGAGATGTTCTCGTCGTGGTCGCCCACGTCGGCCTTGGTCGACGGCGTGAACACGGGCTCGGGGAGCTGCTGGGACTCGACCAGCCCGGGGGGCAGGGGCGAGCCGTGCATGGTGCCGGTGGCCCGGTACTCCTTCCAGGCCGAGCCCGTGATGTAGCCCCGGACGATGCACTCGACGGACAGCATGTCGGCTCGGCGGGTGAGCATGACCCGTCCCGCGAGGTCCGCCTCGTCCGCCACCTCGCGTGCCGGGCGGGGCAGGTCCTCCAGCGAGGTGGACACGAGGTGGCCCGGCACCACGTCGGACAGAAGCTCGAACCAGAAGGCCGACATGGCCGTGAGCACCCGGCCCTTGTGGGGGATCGGCTCCTGCATGACCACGTCGAAGGCCGAGATCCGGTCGCTGGTGACCATGAGGAGCCGGTCGTCGCCGACGGCGTAGATGTCCCGGACCTTGCCGGAGTGGACGTGGGGGAGGCCGAGGTCGGTCGTGGACATGGGAGCGGGTCCTCCGGGAGGCTCGGCGGCGTTGCTGGTGGGGGACCTCGGTGCCCGTCGCGAGGCGGGCGGCACCGGGTCAGAGGATCGGCTCGGGACGGTAGCGGGCGGCGTCGGGGTGGACGGCGACCACCGCCTCGACCTGGGAGACGAACGACGCCACCTGCCGGGGAGCGTTGCCGACGAAGCCGACCCGGTCGGCCAGCACGGCGTCGAGGGTGGCACGGTCGAGCCCCAGGCGCTCGTCGGCGGCCAGGCGGTCGGCGAGGTCGTTGGCCTCCGCGCCCTCGCGCAGGGCGAGCGCCACCGCCACGGCGTGCTCGCGGATGGCCTCGTGCGCCTGCTCGCGGCCCACGCCGCGGCGCACTGCGGCCATCAGCACCTTGGTAGTGGCCAGGAAGGGCAGGTAGCGGGAGAGCTCCCGGGAGATCACCGCGGGGTAGGCACCGAACCCGTCCAGCACGGAGAGGAACGTCTCGAACAGGCCGTCGGTGGCGAGGAAGGCCCCGGGCAGGGCCACCCGCCGCACGACCGAGCACGAGACGTCACCCTCGTTCCACTGGTCGCCCACCAGCTCCGACACCATCGACAGGTACCCGCGCACCACGACGGCCAGGCCGTTGACCCGCTCGGAGGAGCGGGTGTTCATCTTGTGCGGCATGGCCGAGCTGCCCACCTGCCCGGGGGCGAACCCCTCGGTGACCAGCTCGTGGCCCGCCATCAGGCGGATGGTGGTGGCCAGGCTGGCCGGGCCGCCGGTGGTCTGGACCAGGGCTGCGACCACATCCAGGTCCAGCGACCGGGGGTACACCTGCCCCACGTTGGCGAGGGCGGCGCCGAAGCCGAGGTGGCGGAGGACGGCCTGCTCGAGGGCGTCCACCCGGTCGGGGTCGCCCAGCAGCTCGAGCTGGTCCTGCTGGGTCCCCACGGGGCCCTTCACGCCTCGCAGCGGGTAGCGGGCCAGCAGGTCATCGAGCCGGTGGTAGGCCTGCAACAGCTCCTCGCCCGCGTTGGCGAAGCGCTTGCCGAGCGTCGTGGCCTGGGCCGCCACGTTGTGGGTGCGACCGGTGACCACGAGCTCGGCGTGGCCGGCGGCGTGCTCGGCCAGGCGGGCGAGCGCGGTGACGGCACGGTCGCGCACGAGCTCGAGGCTCCGGCGCACCTGGAGCTGCTCGACGTTCTCGGTGAGGTCGCGCGAGGTCATGCCCTTGTGGGCGTGCTCGTGGCCGGCCAGGGCGGAGAACTCCTCGATCCGCGCCTTGACGTCGTGGCGGGTGACGCGCTCCCGTGCCTCGATCGACGCCAGGTCCACGAGGTCGATGACGGCGCGGTAGTCGTCGATGGCCGCCTGGGGGATGTCGACGCCGAGGTCGCGCTGGGCCTGCATGACCGCCACCCACAGCGCACGCTCGAGGCGCACCTTGCGCTCGGGGGACCACAGGTCGACCATCGGTTGGCTGGCGTAGCGCGCGGCGACGACGTCGGGGAGCACCGGGGTCACCACCCCATTGTCGCCGCTCGTCATCGTCGGGGGCGAGGAGGCGGCGTCGGGGGCGAGGAGGGCGGAGGGCGGCGCACCGGGGGCGCTGCTGCTAGACGTGCGGGCGTGGCGCCCCGCCCATCCCGTCCCGACCGCCGGTGGCTCGTGCGCGGCGGCGGGCCGTGGCACCGGTTCGAGGTCGCCCTCGTGCTGGTGGCCGCGGTGCTGACCTTCGGCACCGTCGGCTACGTCGCGGTGGGCCTCGACCCCTTCGACGCCTTCTACCAGACCGCCATCACGCTCTCGACGGTGGGGTACGGCGAGGTGGGCCCGCCGGCGGAGGTCGACCGTGCCTACCGGGTGTTCACCCTCGTCCTCGTGCTCGTGGCGGCAAGCTCGCTGGTGTACACGGCCAGCGTGCTCTTCGAGACCCTGGTGGAGGGCAGCCTGGACGACCGCTTCCGGAGGCGGCGCATGCAACGCGAGGTGGAGAGGATGGACCGCCACGTGATCGTGGCCGGCTGGGGGCGGGTGGGGCGGTCCATCGCCGGCTACGCCCGCCGCCACGGCATGAGCGTCGTCGCCCTCGACCGGGACGGCGCCCAGCTGGCCGACGCCGGCCTCCCCGTCGTGGTGGGGGACGCCACCGACGAGGACACCCTCCTGGCCGCCGGCATCGACAGGGCCGCCAGCCTCATCGCCGCGCTGGGCGACGACCGCGACAACCTGGCCCTGGTGCTCACCGCCCGGTCGATGCGGGACGACCTGCTGATCGTCGCCCGCATCGACCGGGAGGGCGACGACCGCAAGTTCGCCCGGGCCGGAGCCGACCGGGTGGTGAACCCCTACGAGATCGGCGGCTCGCGCATGGCCGCCATCGCCTTCCGGCCCCACGTGGCCGAGTTCCTCGACGAGGTCGTCGCCGGCGAGGAGCACGACGTCGACATCCACGAGGTCAGGGTGGGACCCGGGTCCCCCGCCGTGGGTGCGGAGCTGCGCTCGGTGTGCCGTGCCCCGGTCCTCGCGGTGAAGGACCCGGACGGGACCTACGCCTTCACCCCCACCGGCGACCGGCTGCTGGACGCGGGCGACGTGCTGATCGTGGTGGGGTCGGCGGGTGACATGGCCGACCTGGCGGCAGCCGTGGGCCAGTCGCCGCGCTGAGCGCCGGCTCTCAGGTCGGGGCGGGCACCATCTCGGCACGGTGGGCCAGGAGGGCGTCGGTCAGCGCCTGGTCGTCGACGGCCAGGATCTGCACGGCGAGGAGGGCTGCGTTCATGGCGCCGTCGACGGCCACCGTGGCCACCGGGATGCCCTTGGGCATCTGCACGGTGGCGTACAGGGCGTCGACCCCGCCCAGCGCCCCACCGGAGAGCGGCACGCCGATGACCGGGAGCGTGGTCTGGCCGGCCACGGCGCCGGCCAGGTGGGCGGCCATGCCGGCGCCGCAGATCACGGCAGCGAAGCCCCGCTCCCGGGCCGTCGAGGCGAACTCGGCCACGGCGGCGGGCGACCGGTGGGCCGAGAGCACCCGTACATCCGCCTCGACGCCGTAGCGGGCCAGAGTGTCGGCCGCCGGCGCCATCTTGTCCCTGTCGCTGGCCGACCCCATGAGGACGGCGACCTTCCTGGCTGTCATGACGTCGATGCCTCCAGGGCGATGTCGGTGCGGTGGTGCTCGCCGGGCCACGAGACGAGGCTGGCGGCGGCATAGGCGTGGTCGCGGGCGGCGGCGACGGTCGGGCCCGTGCCCGTGACGTCGAGGACGCGGCCCCCCGCCGTCACGAGGCCGTCGGGCGCCCGTGGATCGGCGGCCACGCCGCCGCAGTAGAGGACGGCGCCGGTGGCCCGGGCGGCGGCGATGCCGGAGATGGGGTCGCCCGTCCGGGGCCGGCCCGGGTACCCGGCGCTGGCCAGCACCACGGTGACGAAGGCGTCCTCGACGAAGGCCGGTGGCGGTGCCGCGCTCAGGTCGCCGGCCGCCGCCGCCGTCAGCAGCTCGGCCAGGTCGGTGCGGAGGCGGGGCAGCACCACCTGGGCCTCGGGATCGCCGAAGCGGACGTTGTACTCGACGAGGCGCGGCCCGTCGGGCGTGAGCATCAGGCCGGCGTAGAGGACGCCGCGGTAGTCGACGCCCCGGCGCCGGAGCTCGGCCAGGGTCGGCTCGACGAAGCGAGCCATCACGTCGGCCACCAGCACGTCGTCGGCCGCTGCCACGGGCGAGTAGGCACCCATCCCCCCCGTGTTGGGCCCCGTGCCGCCGTCGCCGACCCGCTTGAAGTCACGGGCGGGGGCGAGGGCCACAGCCCGGGTGCCGTCGCACACGGCGAGCAACGACAGCTCGGGGCCGGTCATCCCCTCCTCGACCACCACCGTGCGGCCGGCATCGCCGAAGGACTCCCCCGACAGCTTGGCCCGGACGTCGGCCACGGCGGCGTCCAGCGTCGTGGCCACCATCACGCCCTTGCCGGCCGCCAACCCGTCGGTCTTCGCCACCCACGGGCCTGGGAGCGTGCGCAGGAACTCGACGGCCGGATCCAGGTCGGTGAAGGCCCCGTACCGAGCGGTGGGGACGCCGGCCGCCTCGACGACGCCCTTCATCCACGCCTTCGAGCCCTCCAGGCGGGCACCGTCCGACCCCGGGCCGAACACCAGCCTCCCGCCGGCCCGGAGCTCGTCGGCCAGGCCGGCGACCAGGGGGCCCTCGGGGCCGATCACGTAGAGGTCGGCGTCGATGGCGGAGGGGGGTGCGGCGACCGATCCCGGTATGCCCGGGTTGCCCGGCGTGACCGTCACGTCCGCCGTGCGGGCGAGCACGTGGGCGAGCGCGTGCTCGCGCCCACCCGAGCCCACGACGCACACCCTCACCGAGGCCCCCCCGCCCTCGCTCGTGCCCGGCAGGGCGACGCCCTCACGTGCCCCTCACCACGAACTGGTCGCGCCCGGGGCCCACCCCGACGAGGCGGACGGGCACACCTACCTGCTCCTCGAGGAAGGCGACGTAGTCGGCGGCGGCCGCCGGCAAGTCGCCGGGCGCCCTCGAGGCGGCCAGGTCGGTCCCCCACCCCGGCAGCTCCTCGTACACGGGAGCCGCCTCGTGCAGGAGCGACTGGTCGTCGGGGAAGCGCTCGAACCGGCGACCCCCGGCCCGGTACGCCACGCACACCTTGACGGTGTCGAAGGCGTCGAGCACGTCGAGCTTGGTGAGGGCCACCTCGGAGAGGGAGTTCAGGCGGACGGCGTGGCGCAGCATCACCGCGTCGAACCACCCGGTCCGCCGGCGGCGCCCGGTGTTGGTGCCGTACTCCTGCCCCCGCTCGACGAGGGCGTCGCCCACCTCGTCGAACAGCTCGGTGACGAACGGGCCGGAACCCACCCGGGTGACGTAGGCCTTGGCGATGCCGACGACCCGGTCGATGAAGCGGGGGCCCACGCCAGCCCCCGTGCAGGCACCCCCGGCCACCGGGTTGGACGAGGTGACGTAGGGGTAGGTGCCGTGGTCGAGGTCGAGGAAGGTCGCCTGCGCCCCCTCGAAGAGGACGTTCAGCCCCTCCTCGAGCGCCTCGTGCACCAGGTTGACCGTGTCGGCGACGTACGGGCGGATCCGGGGGGCGAGCTCACCCAGGTACAGCTCGCAGATGGCGTCGGGGTCGGGCGGGAGCTGGTTGTAGACCTTCGCCAGCGTCTGGCCCTTCTCCCGCAGCGCCAGCTCGAGCTTCTGGCGGAAGATCTTGGGGTCGTACATGTCCTGGACCCGCAGGCCGACCCGGGCCGCCTTGTCGGCGTAGGCGGGACCGATGCCCCGCTTGGTGGTGCCGAGCCGACTCTTGCCGAGGTGGCGCTCGGTCACCCGGTCCAGGAGCTGGTGGTACGGCATGATCAGGTGGGCGCCGGAGGACACCTTGAGGCGCTCGCAGCTGCGTCCCCGGGCCTGGAGCATGTCGATCTCGTCCAGCAGCACCCGGGGATCGACCACCACGCCGTTGCCGATGACGGGGACGATGTGGTCGTAGAGCACACCGGAGGGGACGAGCTGGAGGGCGAAGGTGTCGCCGTCGACCACCAGGGTGTGCCCGGCGTTGTGGCCGCCCTGGTAGCGGACGACCAGGTCCATCTCCTTGGCGAGGAGGTCGGTGAACTTGCCCTTGCCCTCGTCGCCCCACTGGGTTCCGACCACGATGGTCGCCGGCACGCCCACCTCCTCGCGACGCTCGTGAGCGGGCCGGCCGAGGTTAGCGCCGGCACGGGAGCCGTCCCCAGCCCCGGCTCCGGCATCCGGCCACGGGGGCCGACCGGGGGAGGCAGGCGCGCCGGGCCCCCCGGGCCGACGCGGCGGGAGGGCCGGCGATCCCACGCCGGCCCTCCCGGACCCCCGTCGAGAGCGGGGATCAGGTCAGCACGAGCTGACCGTCCACCGCGTCGACCTTCACGGTGTCGCCCTCGGCGACCTTGCCGTCGAGGATCTGCATGGCCAGCGGATCGGCCAGCTCCCGCTGGATGACCCGCTTGAGGGGCCGGGCCCCGAAGGTGGGGTCGTAGCCCTTCTCGGCCAGCAGCGCCGTGGCGGCCGGGGTGACCTCGAGCCCGATGCGACGGGCGGCGAGGCGCTCCCGCAACGCCCGCAGCTGGATGTCCACGATCTGGGCCAGGTCGTCCCGGGTGAGCTCGCGGAACCGGACGATCTCGTCGATGCGGTTGATGAACTCGGGCTTGAAGAACGCCCGGGGATCACCCGGCAGGTTCGACGTCATGATCAGCACGGTGTTGGTGAAGTCGACCGTGCGGCCCTGGCCGTCGGTGAGGCGGCCGTCGTCGAGGAGCTGCAGCAGCACGTTGAACACGTCGGCGTGGGCCTTCTCGATCTCGTCGAGCAGCACCACGGCGTAGGGGCGCCGCCGCACCGCCTCGGTGAGCTGGCCGCCCTCGTCGTAGCCGACGTAGCCGGGCGGGGCACCGATGAGCCGGCTCACGGAGTGCTTCTCCATGTACTCCGACATGTCGACGCGGACCATCGCCCGCTCGTCGTCGAAGAGGAAGTCGGCCAGCGACCGGGCGAGCTCGGTCTTGCCCACGCCGGTGGGTCCCAGGAACAGGAACGAGCCGATGGGGCGGTGGGGGTCGGACAGGCCGGCCCGGCTGCGGCGGATGGCGTTGGCGACGGCGGTGACGGCCTCCTCCTGGCCGACGACCCGCTGGTGCAGCACCTCCTCGAGGCGGATGAGCTTGGCCATCTCGCCCTCCATCAGGCGGCTGACCGGCACACCCGTCCACCGGGCCACGACCTCGGCCACGTCCTCCTCGTCGACCTCCTCCTTGAGCATCCGCTGGCCGCTGGACTGCAGCTCCTCGAGGCGGGCGGTGGCCTCCTGGACCCTCCGCTCGATCTCGGGGATCCGGCCGTAGCGGATCTCGGCTGCCTTCTCCAGGTCGGTCTCCCGCTCGACCTCGCTCCTCAGGTTCTCGAGCTGCTCCTTCAGCTCACGGATCTCCCCGATGACCTGCTTCTCGTTGTTCCAGTGGGCCAGCATGGCGTCCCGCTGCTCGCGCAGGTTCGCCAGCTCCTCGTCGAGGCCGGCCAGCCGCTCCTGCGAGACCTCGTCGGTCTCCTTGGCCAGCGCCACGCGCTCGATCTCGAGCTGGCGGATGCGCCTCTCGACGACGTCGATCTCGGTGGGCACCGAGTCGATCTCGATGCGCAGGCGAGAGGCGGCCTCGTCGACGAGGTCGATGGCCTTGTCGGGCAGGAAGCGGCCGGTGAGGTACCGGTCGGACAGCACGGCCGCGGCGACGAGGGCAGCGTCCTGGATGCGGACGCCGTGGTGGACCTCGTAGCGCTCCTTCAGGCCGCGGAGGATGGCGATGGTGTCGTCGACCGACGGCGGTCCCACGAAGACGGGCTGGAACCGGCGCTCGAGGGCGGCGTCCTTCTCGATGTGCTTGCGGTACTCGTCGAGCGTGGTGGCGCCGATCATCCGCAGCTCGCCCCGGGCCAGCAGGGGCTTGAGCATGTTGCCGGCGTCCATGGCGCCCTCGGCGGCACCGGCCCCCACGACGGTGTGGAGCTCGTCGATGAAGGTGATGATCTCGCCCTGGGCGTCGGTGATCTCCTTGAGGACGGCCTTGAGCCGCTCCTCGAACTCGCCCCGGTACTTGGCCCCGGCGACCATCGAGCCCAGGTCGAGGGCGATGAGCCGCTTGTTCTTCAGCGACTCGGGCACGTCCCCCTCGACGATGCGGGCGGCGAGGCCCTCGACGATGGCCGTCTTGCCGACGCCCGGCTCGCCGATGAGCCCGGGGTTGTTCTTGGTGCGGCGGGACAGCACCTGGATGACGCGGCGGATCTCCTCGTCGCGCCCGATGACGGGGTCGAGCTTCCCCTGGCGGGCCACCTCGGTGAGGTCGCGCCCGTAGCGCTCCAAGGCCTGGAACTGCTCCTCGGGGTTCTGCGAGGTGACGCGGTGGCTACCGCGCACGGACTGCATGGCGGCGAGCACGTCCTCGCGGGTGACGCCCAGCCGGTCGGCCAGGGCCAGCAGCAGGTGCTCGGTCGACAGGTACTCGTCGGACAGCTCGGCACGGGCCTGGTCGGCGGCATCGATGACCTGGCTGAGGTCACGGGAGAGCCGCGCCTCGCTCCCGTAGGAGTGCGGCAGCCGG
The DNA here is from genome assembly GCA_036279475.1 of Acidimicrobiales bacterium. GTDB lineage: Bacteria > Actinomycetota > Acidimicrobiia > Acidimicrobiales > VFJN01 > ZC4RG19. The sequence goes on from DASUJB010000104.1 coordinate 26,501, forward strand.
GCCAGCGCCTCGCCAACCTGGTTGCGCAGGGGCAGGGGTTCCCTCCCCAGCCGCTGGAGGATGGGGAGGACGATGCCCTCGCCCTGGCCGAGCAGCGCCATGAGGAGGTGGTCGGGTGTCACCTCGGGGTTGGAGGCCTGCTTGGCGGCCTCGACGGCTGCGCTGAAGGCCTCCTGGACCTTGAGGGTCCACCGGTTCGGATCAAGAGCCATGAGACCAGTCTACCTCCAGCTCAGGAAACTTGATGCTATAGCACTCAACTTTTTGGGAGCGTCCCTTGCCGGGCCGCCCGGCGAGTGCGCCGCTCAGCCCTTCCTTCGACGGTTCTCGATGACGGCCACCGCCTGCCGCAGGGGGACCAGCTCCCGACGGTGCTGGCGATGGGCGTCGGCGACGGCCCGGGCCGACTCCTCGCGCAGGGTCGCCAGCTCCGCCTGCAACCGGGCCACCTCCGCCTCCAGCTCCAGCACCCGCTGGACGCCGTACAGGTTGAGGCCCTCGTTGGTGAGGTCCTGGATGCGGCGGAGCTGGGCGATGTCGGCGTCGCTGTAGCGGCGGCTGCCCCCCGTCGTCCGCACCGGGTCGACCAGGCCCTTGCGCTCGTAGATGCGCAGGGTCTGGGGGTGGACGCCGGCCAGCTCGGCAGCCACCGAGATCACGTAGACCGCACGCGTGGGCTCACGGCCGTCGGCACGCATCGCTCACTCACTCATCCTTCCTCGACCCCCAGGTGGACCCGGGGCGATCGGCCGTCGGTCGCCGCCGCCAGGGCCTCGACCGCCTTGCGCTCCTCCTCCGTCATCCTCTGGGGGACGGCGACGTCCACGGTCACCAGCAGGTCACCGGTCCTCTTCCGGCCGGGGACGCCCTTGCCCCGCACCCGGAAGGTCCTCCCCGACCGCGTGCCCGGGGGGATCCGCAGCTTGACCGAGCCGCCGTCCAGCGTCGGCACCCGGATGTCGGCGCCCAGCGCCGCCTCCGGGAACGTCACCGGCACGGTGATGGTCAGGTCGTCGCCCCGGCGCCCGAACAGCGGGTGGGGCCGCACCCGGGCCACGACGTATAGGTCACCCGGGGGGCCGCCGTTGCGGCCGGGCCCGCCCCGGCCCTTCAGGCGGATCCGCTGGCCGTCGTCCACCCCGGCCGGCAGCCGCACCTTCACCTCCCGGGGGCGCCGCTCGACGCCCGCGCCCCGGCAGGTGGGGCAGGGGTCCTCGATGAGGTAGCCCTGGCCACCGCAGTTGGGGCACGGCTGCGAGAAGCTGAAGAACCCCTGGTTGTCGTCGACCACGCCACGGCCCTGGCACCGGGGGCAGGGCGTGGGCGCCGTGCCCGGCCGCGCCCCACTGCCGTGGCACGTCGAGCAGGTGGCGTCGCTGGTGAGGTGGATGGTGGTGGTGAGGCCGCGCACGGCGTCCTCGAAGTCGAGGTGGAGCTCGGCCTCGAGGTCCTGCCCCCGGTGCGGGCCGGGCCCGCGGCCTGCACCGCCGGCCGGGCGCCGGCGGCGACCACGGCCGAAGAGCCCGCCGAGGATGTCGCCGACGTCGCCCATGTCCCCGACGTCCTCGAAGCGGAAGCCCCCTGCGCCGCCGGGCCCGCCCGGGCCGCCCGGGCCGCCCGGCCCGCCGCCGAACATGCCGCCCATGGGGCCCAGCTTGCGGACCTCGTCGTACTCCTTGCGCTTCTCGGGGTCGCCGATGACGTCGTAGGCGGCCGACACCTCCTTGAAGCGCTCCTCGGCAGAGCTGTCGTCGGGGTTGGCGTCGGGGTGGTACTGGCGCGAGAGCTTGCGGTACGCGCTCTTGATGTCCTTCTGGGAGGCGTCCTCGCTCACCCCGAGGACCCGGTAGTAGTCCTTCTCGAACCACTCTCGCTGCGGCGCCATCGGCGGTGTCTCTCTTCCTTCTTCGTGCAGTCCGTGGGGGGTCGGGCCCGGCTCCGACGGTCAGCCGGTCACCTTGACGAGGGCCGGCCGCAGCACCTGGCCCCGCCAGCGGTAGCCGGTGCGAAGGACCTCGGAGACGACTTGCTCGCCGCCGTCGCCGGGCTCGTGGACGACGGCCTCCGCCTCCGCCGGGTCGAACGCCGCGCCCTTGGGGTCGATGCGCTCGAGCCCCTCCCTCTCCAGGGCGCCGTACAAGGCGGCCAGCACCGGCTCCACCTCGTGGGCCCCGTGGGCCAGCGCGGCGTCGCAGGCGTCGAGCACGGGGAGCAGGTTCTCGACGAAGCGACCCAGGGCCCGGACGACGGCCTCGTCCTGCCTCCTCTGGGCCTGCTTCCGGTAGTTCTCGAAGTCGGCCTGGGCCCTCTGGTAGGCCTCGAGGTACTGGGCCCGCTCGGCCAGCAGCAGCTCCAGGTCGACCTCGAGCGCCTCGGCGGCCGCCTCGAGGGCGGGGTCGGGGGCACCGTCGTGCCGCTCCCCCGCGGGGGGCCGCCCGGCCGTCGCCTCCCCGGTGGGAGGGTGGCCCTCCCCCGCCCCGGTGGGGGGCGGGGGAGGCGCGGTCGGGGTCTGCTCCTCGCCCGTGGGCCGGGGGCCCGACGGGTCGGCCCCGGCCGTCACCGGCTCTCCTCGTCGTCGACGATCTCGGCGTCGACGACCTCGTCGTCGGTCGGCTGCCCGGAGGCCCCGGCACCGGGACCACCGGCACCCGCCTCGCCACCGCCCTGGGCGGAGGCCGCCTCGTACAGCTTCTGGGTGAAGGTCTGGCTGGCCGACATCAGGGCGTCGGTGGCGGACCGGATGGCCTCGACGTCGCTGCCCGACAGCGCGCCCTTCAGGTCTCCGAGCTTGGACTCGACCGACGACTTCTCGTCGCCCGAGATCTTGTCGCCCTGCTCCTTGAGCAGCTTCTCCGTCTGGTAGACGAGCGTGTCGGCCTGGTTGCGGACCTCGGCCTCCTCGCGGCGGCGGCGGTCCTCCTCGGCGTGGGCCTCGGCATCGCGCACCATTCGCTCGATGTCGTCCCGGGGGAGCGACGACTGGCCGGTGATGGTCATCGACTGCTCCTTGCCGGTGGCCCGGTCCTTGGCCGACACGTTCACGATGCCGTTGGCATCGATGTCGAAGGTGACCTCGATCTGGGGCACGCCGCGCGGCGCCGGGGGCAGGTCGACGAGCTGGAACTTGCCGAGCGTCTTGTTGTAGCTGGCCATCTCGCGCTCGCCCTGGAAGACCCGGATCGTCACCGCGTTCTGATTGTCCTCGGCGGTCGAGAAGGTCTGCGACTTCTTGGTCGGGATGGTCGTGTTGCGGTCGATCATC
>DASUJB010000105.1:0-4964 GCA_036279475.1 Acidimicrobiales bacterium
CGGACGGGCCGGTGGAACCAGACGGCGTGGTCGAGGCGGGCACCCATGAACGCCGCCCAGGGGGCGGCGGGGTCGGGGGGCCGCACGGCCAGGATCACCGCCATGTCGGACACGAAGGTCAGCACGCAGGCGTGGACGGCCGGGTCGTCGGGCAGCGGCGCCGTCGTGCGGATCCAGGCCCGCCGGGTCGACCGGTAGGTGCCGTCGGCCTCGGGCGGGGTGGGGCCGAGCTCACGGGTGTCGAACGCCGCGAACAGCTCGGGGCGTGCCATCCCCTCGGGGAACCGGCCGCCCGAGCGCGCCGCGGGCGAGTCCGGCCCGGGCGTCCCCGGGGCGACGGGGAGCTGGTAGTCGACGCCCTCCTCGTCCTGGCGGTGGAACGAGGCGTCCATCGTGAAGATGGCCTCGCCCTGCTGGATGGCGGTGACCCGGCGGGTGGTGAACGACCGGCCGTCGCGGATGCGCTCGACCGAGTACAGGATGGGCAGGGACAGCCGGCCGGGGCGCACGAAGTACGAGTGGAACGAGTGCACGGCGTGGGCGACCTCCACCGTGCCGATGGCGGCCCGCAGGGCCTGGGCGGCCACCAAGCCGCCGAAGACCCGGTCGCCGGGCCACGTGTCGGGGTTGGCCCCCCGGTAGAGGTCCCGGTCGATGGCCTCGAGGTCCAGGGTGGCCAGCAGGTCGTCCACCGCCCGGGTGGCGAGCGCGTCGTCGGTCGTGTCGTCGGTCGTTCCGTCGGTCGTGTCCACGGCCGGCGATCGTACGGGGCGGCCGGCGTCAGCTCCCGGCTCGGGTGGCGGGAGGCGCCGTGGCCGGCGCCGCGAACCCGTACAGCTCGGCGGCGTTGCCCCACACCACCCGCCGGGCCGTGTCCGGCGGCACCCCGGCGAGCTGACGGTCCAGGTAGGCGGTCGACTCGGGCCACGTGCCCTCGGGATGGGGGTAGTCGGCGCCCCACATGAGGCAGCGGTCGCCGGTGAGGGGCACGTTGTGGAAGCCCACCGGGTCGTGCTGGAAGGTGACGTAGCCCTGCCGAAGGAAGTACTCGCTGGGCAGCATGTCGAGCTTGGGGTCGACCCACACCTCGTGCTCGCGGTAGGCGTCGTCCATGGCGTGCAGCGTCCACGCCAGCCAGCCGCTCCCGCACTCGACCATCACGACCCGCAGCCCGGGGTGGCGGGCCAGGGCCCCCGAGCCGGCCAGGTAGCTGATGGTCTCGGACGGTCCCTGCACGGTCACGACGTAGTTGACGACGGCGCCGCCCGGGTTGTGGGCCGGCCGGTTGTCGCGGCCGGTGCCGGCATGGAAGTGGACGGGCAGGCCGTGGGCCTCGGCGGCCGACCACAGCGGGTCGTAGGCCGGCGAGTTGTAGCCGTGGGGCAGCCAGTCGGTGTGCGCCGGCAGCAGCACGGCCCGGAACCCCCGGCGGGCGCAGCGCTCGAGCTCGCGCACCGAGGCGTCGACGTCCTGGGCGGGCAGCGGCGCCACCGGCAGGAACCGGTCGTCGCCGCCGAACGTGTCCCAGATCCAGTCGTTGTAGAGCGCGCAGACGGCGCTCTGCAGGGCGGGGTTCGACAGCCGGTAGACCATGAACACGAACAGGTTGGGGAACATCACCTCGCCCCAGATCGAGTCGCGGTCGAGGTCGCGGCGGCGCCCGTCGGGGTCGTTCGAGTCGCGGACCAGCAGCGCGGCCCGCTCGGCCCGGTCGGCCGCGGCCAGCACGTCGCCGGTGCGGGAGGAGGCGGCGTCGGCGCCCTCGGGCAGCCGCAAGCGCTGGATCACCTTGCCCTCCACCACCATGCACGGGGCGCCGTCGCGCTCCTCGATGTGGGGCGCCAGCGGCGCCAGGTCGTCGGGCAGGCGGGTCCACAGGTCGAGCGGCTCGGTGACGTGGTCGTCGGCCGAGATGAGCCACCCGCGGGTGGGCCCGGGGTCGGCGGCGGCGAGGGGACCGGCGGTCCCGTCGAGGCGATCGGTCATGGTCCCTCCAGAGCGAAGGGCGGAGCGGGCACACACGCCCCCCGTGCCAACCTGCTCCGCCCGGTGACGGCCCCGCCCAGGCTAGTGCCGGGTTGGGGGCCGCGACGCGGCGACCGCCGCGGGAGATGGCAGCCGGCGCCGGCCCGCACCCACCGCGGTTTGGCTCCGGCCATTGGGGGAAGGCGCGAAGGGCAAGTAGGCCAACCGGGAGGACGCGCATGGCGATGGGTGGATCAGACGGCAAGGGCCCCGGCACCCATCGGGGCCGGGGCGGAGAGACGCACCAGACGGCGAACGACGAGGTGCCCACGCTCACCACGCAGCAGGGCATCCCCGTCTCGGACGACCAGAACACGCTCCGGGTGGGCGAGCGCGGCCCGGACGCCATGGAGGACTTCCACTTCCGGGAGAAGATCTTCCACTTCGACCACGAGCGGATCCCCGAGCGGGTCGTCCACGCCCGGGGCTTCGGGGCCCACGGCTACTTCGAGGCGTACGAGTCCCTGGCCGACATCACCCGGGCCGACCCGTTCCAGGAGGCCGGCCGGCGCACGCCGGCGTTCGTGCGGTTCTCCACCGTGGCCGGCAACAAGGGATCGACCGACCTGGCCCGTGACGTCCGCGGGTTCGCGGTGAAGCTCTACACCCAGGAGGGCAACTGGGACATCATCGGGAACAACATCCCGGTCTTCTTCATCCAGGACGCCGTGAAGTTCCCCGACGTGATCCACGCGGCCAAGCAGGAGCCCGACCGCGGCTTCCCCCAGGCCCAGACGGCGCACGACACGTTCTGGGACTTCGCCTCGCTCATGCCCGAGACCACCCACATGCTCATGTGGATCATGTCGGACCGGGCGATCCCCCGCTCCTTCCGCTTCATGGAGGGGTTCGGGGTCCACACGTTCCGCTTCGTGAACGCCGAGGGCCGCTCCACGTACGTGAAGTTCCACTGGAAGCCGGTCGCGGGGATGCAGTCGGTGGTGTGGAACGAGGCCGTGAAGATCAGCGGGGCCGACCCCGACTTCCACCGCCGTGACCTGTGGAACGCCATCCAGTCGGGCGACCACCCGGAGTGGGAGCTGGGCCTCCAGCTCTTCGACGACGACTTCGCCGATCGGTTCCCCTTCGACGTGCTCGACGCCACCAAGCTGGTGCCCGAGGAGGACGTGCCCGTCCGGCGGGTCGGCCGGCTCGTGCTCGACCGCGTGGTCGACAACTTCTTCGCCGAGACCGAGCAGGTGGCGTTCTGCACCCAGAACATCGTGCCCGGCGTCGACTTCACCAACGACCCCCTGCTCCAGGGCCGCAACTTCTCGTACCTCGACACCCAGCTCAAGCGGCTCGGCAGCCCCAACTTCACCCACCTGCCGATCAACGCCCCCAAGTGCCCCTTCGCCACCCTCCAGCAGGACGGGCACATGGCCATGACCAACCCCCGCGGCCGGGCCGCGTACGAGCCCAACTCGTGGCCCCAGCCCACGGGCGGGCCCCGGGAGGACCCCGAGCGCGGGTTCACCTCGTTCCCGTCGGCCGAGGCGGGCGAGAAGCGCCGCCTCCGCCCCGAGAGCTTCGCCGACCACTACAGCCAGGCCCGCCAGTTCTGGCACAGCCAGACCGAGGTCGAGCAGGACCACATCGTCGACGCCTTCGTGTTCGAGCTCAGCAAGGTCGAGACCGAGGCCATCCGGCGCCGCATGGTCGCCGGCTTGCGCAACGTGGACGAGGGCCTGGCGAGGGCGGTGGCCGACGGGCTCGGCACCGACCTGCCCGAGGCGCTCGAGCCGGCCCGGCCGCCCGTCGACGGGCTGGCGCCCTCGCCGGCGCTCAGCATCCTGCGGAACGGTCCGGACAGCTTCGCCGGCCGCAAGGTCGGTGCCCTCGTCACCGACGGGGTCGACCCCCGCCTGCTCGACGACCTGCGCACCGCGCTCGAGGCCGAGGGGGCCCAGCTCGAGCTGGTCGCCCCCACCGTCGGCGGCGTCGACACCGACGGTGGGGCCCGCATCCCCGCCCACCACAACGTCGCCGGCGGCCAGTCGGTGCTCTTCGACGCGGTGGCCGTCCTCCCCGGCGCCGGTCACGGCGGCGAGCTCGCCGGCGACCCCGCGGCCCGGGACTTCGTCGCCGACGCGTTCGCCCACGGCAAGTTCGTCGGTCACGTCGCCGAGGCCGCGCCCCTCCTGGAGGCGGCCGGCGTGGGCGACCACCTGGACGGCGGGTTCCTGCCGCTCGCCGGTGACGGCGACGTCGCCGCCTTCGTCGCCGCCTGCCGGGCCCTGCGCTTCTGGGACCGGGAGCTGACCCGGCGCCGCGCCCTGGCGTCGGCGGGGCCCCGGCGGGAGGGCTGATCGGCGGTCCTCCCCGCGCCGGCGGAGGCGCGGGGAGGACCGGTGCCCGGCTCAGGGCAGGCCGGCGTGGGGCACGTCGACCGTGGTGGTGAGCAGCCGCCCCAGCCGCGTCACCGCCCGCTCGCTCTCGAGGAAGTTGGGGGCGGCGCACGCCAGGAGCGTCCGCCCGTCGTCACCTCCCAGCATGCAGGCGAAGATGCCCAGGCCCTCGGGGGCGGCGATCTCGTCGACGACCCCGGTGCCCTCCACCACGCGCACCACCCGGGCCCCGGCGGCGTCGGCCGCCCAAATCGCCCCCTCGGCGTCGAGCCCGCAACCGTCGGGCGCCACCCCGGGGATGGCCGCCCACTGGCGGCGGTCGCTCAGCGACCCGTCTCCGCCGATGGTGAACGCCGTGTAGCGGTTGGCGAACGACTCGCCCACGATCAGGGTCGAGCCGTCGGGGGTGATGACCATCCCGTTGGGGAACGCCAGGTCCTCGGCCGCGGCCCGCACCGTGCCGTCGGGCGCCACGTGGGCGAGGCGGGCGTCGGCCGGCGCTGCCCCGCCCATCAGGTCGAACCCGAAGTTGCCCACGTAGGCGTGGCCCCGGGCGTCGACCACCATGTCGTTGGCGTGGCCGGTGCACAG
>DASUJB010000106.1:0-39796 GCA_036279475.1 Acidimicrobiales bacterium
GCACCTCGCTGGCCACCACGGTGGCGACGGTGCCCGTGGGCTACGCCGACGGCGTGCGACGCGCCCTGCCCCTCGCCGGCCAGGACGTCCTGATCGGCGGCACGCGGCGGCCCATGCTGGGCGTGGTCACCATGGACCAGCTGATGGTGGACTGCGGGCCGGGCGGCGACGTGGTGCCCGGTGACGTCGTCGTGCTCCTGGGGGCCCAGGGCGACGAGCGCATCACCCCCGACGAGTGGGCCGCGCGGTTGGGGACGATCCCCTACGAGGTCGTGTGCGCCATCGGCCCCCGGGTGGAGCGGCGGTACCGGTGAGCGGCGGGCAGGCGTCGAGCGGGCAGGCGTCGAGCGGGCTGCCGGTGTCGGCAGCGCAGGTGACCGACGTGCCCGGGCTCCGGGTGGGCCACTGGACCGACGCCACCGCCGCCACCGGCTGCACCGTCGTGCTGCTCCCCGCCGGGACGGTGGCCTCGGGTGAGGTGCGGGGCGGGGCGCCCGCCAGCCGCGAGACGGACCTGCTCGACCCCACCCGTGCCGTCCACCGCCTCGACGCCCTGGTGCTCACGGGCGGGTCCGCCTTCGGCCTGGCCGCCGCCGACGGGGTCGTCCGCTTCTGCGAGGAGCGGGGGCTCGGCTTCCCCACCCCGGCCGGTCCCGTCCCCATCGTCGTGGCGCTGGCGCTGTTCGACCTGATGGTGGGCGACCCGTCGGTGCGGCCCGGGCCCGAGCACGGCTACCTGGCGTGCCGCTCGGCCACCGGCGGCCCCGTGCCGGTCGGTCGGGTCGGCGCGGGGACGGGGGCCACGGTGGCGGGGATCCGCGCCGTGGCCGACGAGGTGGGGATGGTCGAGCGGCGCCCCGGCGGCCTGGTGACGGCAGGGGTGCGGGTCGGGGAGCTGGTGGTGGCGGCGCTGGTGGCGGTCAACGCCGCCGGCGTGCCGGGGGCGGGCGACGCCCTGGCCCTCGACATCGCCCGGCGGGCCACGGCGTCGGGGTCGCCGTCGGCCGGCGCACCGGGCGCGGTGGGCTTCGGCAACACGACGGTGGGGCTGGTGGCCACCAACGCCGGGCTCGACAAGGTCGGGTGCCACCTGGTGGCGCAGAGCGCCCACGACGGCCTGGCCCGGGCCGTCTTCCCCGCCCACACCCGGGCCGACGGCGACGCCTTCGTCGCGGCGGCCGTCGGCGGGGTCGCGGCCGAGGTCGACGTGGTGCGGGGCCTGGCGGCCCACGTGGTGGCGGAGGCGGTGTCCTCCCTGACGGGAGCGGCCGGGCTGGGGACGGTCGGTAGTCTCGGGGACGTGCCGTCCCCGAACCCGCCGATGCCGTGACCGGCCACGTCCCGACGCTGGTGGCCCGCACCATCTCGGTGGGCGAGACCCGCGACCTGGGCGCCGCCCTCGCCGGCCTCGCCCAACCCGGCGACCTCGTGCTGCTGGTGGGCGACCTGGGGGCGGGGAAGACGGCGTTCGCCCAGGGGTTCGGCGCCGGGTTGGGCGTGACCGAGCCCATCACCAGCCCCACCTTCACCCTGGCGCAGGAGTACTCGGGGCGGCTGCGGGTCCACCACCTCGACGTCTACCGCCTGGGCGATCTGGCGGAGGTGGCGGAGCTGGCCCTGGCCGAGCTGCTGGATGACGGCGGCGTCGTCCTGATCGAGTGGGGCGACGCCATCCTGCCCGTGCTGCCCCACGACTACCTCGAGGTGCGGCTGGCCTTCGCCACGGGCCCCGACGCCGACGACGACGAGCGCCGCGTCGTCCTACGCTCGGTGGGCCCGACGTGGGCGGCCCGCCAGGTCTCGTTGCTGCACGTCGTGGCCCCGTGGGCCGAGGCGCCGTCGGCACCGGGAGCCCCGGCCGACGGCGGGTCGACGTGCTGATCCTCGGCATCACCACCTCCACCGACCAGGTCGGCTGTGCCATCGGCGGTCACGAGGGGGTCCTCGCCCAGGTCCAGTCGTGCCGGGGGCGGCGCCACGCCGAGTCGCTGGCGCCCTCCATCGACCTCCTGCGCCGGCTGGCCCGCGTCGAGCTCGACGAGATCGGTTGCGTGGCGGTCGACGTCGGGCCCGGGCTGTACACGGGCCTGCGGGTGGGCATCGCCACCGGCAAGGCCATGGCCCACGCCCTGCGGGTGCCGATGGTGGGGGTCGTCAGCCTCGACCTGGTGGCGTTCGCCGTGCGCTGGAGCCCCCGCCTGGTGGTCGCCGCCATCGACGCCCGGAGGGGGGAGCTGTTCACCGCCACGTACCGCCAGGTGCCCGGGGGCATCCAGCGCCTCAGCGACCACGACGTGGCCTCCCCCGTCGACCTGGCGGTCGACCTCGAGGCCTCCGGCGAGGACGTCCTGCTGGTGGGGGACGGGGCCCTCCGCTACCGCGAGGTGTTCGCCGAGCTCGACCGGGTGGAGGTGGGCGACCAGGGCCTCGCCCACCCGTCGGCCGCCTCCCTCGTGCAGCTCGCCCACGCCAAGGCCCTCCGCGAGGACTTCGTCCAGCAGTGGGACCTCGAGCCGCTGTACCTCCGGCGGCCGGACGCGGAGATCAACTGGACCACCCGCGACGGCCTGATCGGAGGGGTGGCGCGAGGCGGGGCGGCGGGGGGCACGCCGGACTGATGGCCCGGCCGCTGCCCACGCCGGCCGACGACCCGCGGCACCTCGAGGTGCGCATCCAACCCATGCGGCGCCGGCACCTGCGCGGCGTGCTCCGCATCGAGCAGCAGGTCTACCCCCGGCCGTGGACGTTCGGCCTCTTCCTGTCCGAGATCGGCCAGCGGGCCACCAGGCTCTACCTCGTGGCCCGGGTGGCGGGGGAGACCGTCGGCTACACGGGGATGTTCCGGGCGGTCGACGAGGGGCACGTCACCACGGTGGCCGTCGACCCGGCATGGCACCGGCACGGCATCGCCTCGCGGATGCTCCTCGTCCTGGCCCGGGGGGCGGTCGAGCGGGGGTGCGCCAGCCTCACGCTGGAGGTGCGGATGAGCAACTCGGGCGCCCAGGCGCTCTACCGGCGGTTCGGGTTCGCCCCGGCGGGCGTGCGCAAGGGCTACTACCCCGAGACGGGGGAGGACGCCCTGGTGATGTGGGCCGACGACATCGACACCCCGCGCTACGCCGACCGGCTGGCCGCCATCGAGGCACGCATCCCGGGGCGGACGGTCGTCGAGGGCGACTGGCTCTGAGCGGGGCCGCCCGGCTCCCGTGGACGGCGGGCCGTCCCCGCTCCCGGCCCGGCGGCGACCGCGGCTCGCACCGGCACGCGGTTCGCGGGACCATGGACGCATGGGCGATCGCATCCTCGGCATCGAGACCTCGTGCGACGAGACTGCGGCCGCGGTCGTCGAGCGGGCCCGCCACGTGCGGTCGTCGGTGGTGGCGAGCCAGGTCGACCGCCACGCCCGGTACGGCGGCGTCGTCCCCGAGATCGCGGGCCGTGCCCACGTCGAGGCCATCACCCCGGTGGTGGCGCAGGCGCTGGTGGAGGCGGGCGTGGCCGACGACGAGGTCGACGCCGTGGCGGCCACCGTCGGCCCCGGCCTGGTGGGCTCCCTGCTGGTGGGCGTGAGCGCGGCCAAGGCCCTGGCCCTCGTGTGGGACGTGCCCTTCGTGGGGGTCAACCACCTCGAGGGCCACCTCTACGCCTCCTTCCTGGAGGAGCCGGACCTCGAGATGCCGCTGGTGGTCCTGCTCGTGTCGGGCGGCCACACGATGCTGGTGCACATGGAGGGTCACGGGCGCTACCACCTGCTCGGCTCCACCATCGACGATGCCGCCGGCGAGGCCTACGACAAGGTTGCCCGCTTCCTCGGCCTCGGCTACCCCGGTGGCCCGGTGGTCGACCGCCTCGCCGCCGAGGGCGACCCCAAGGCGATCGACTTCCCCCGGGGCATGGCCGACCGCACGGGTGCCGACCGCTACGACTTCAGCTTCAGCGGGCTGAAGACGGCGGTGATCAACCACGTCCGCCGGCATCCCGACGTGTCGACGGCCGACGTCGCCGCCAGCTTCCAGGAGGCGGTCGTCGACGTGCTCGTGGACAAGGCACGGCGAGCGGCGCGCGAGGTGGGTGCCGCGGGGTTGTGCATCGGCGGCGGTGTGGCCGCCAACAGCGCTCTGCGGGCCCGGGTGGTGGAGGTGTGCGCGTACGACGGCATCCGCCCGTTCGTGCCCAGCCGGTCGATGTGCACCGACAACGCCGCCATGATCGCCGCCGCCGGTTGGTGGCGGCTGCGGTCCGACGGTCCCTCCCCCCTGGACGCGGGGGCGATCCCCAACCTGCGGTTGCCGCTGGCCGGCTGACCACGGCCGCCGTCGCCGGCGCCACGCGGCGCGGCCCCGGTCTGGCACTCGGGGGTTGCGACTGCTAACGGGGAGCGCCTAGGGTTAGCACTCGTATCCGGAGACTGCTAGCCCGTCGGGCTAGGTCGAGACACAGCGCCAACGGAGGCGAGAAATGGCTTTGCAGCCCCTCGACGATCGCATCGTCGTGAAGCCCGGTGAGAGCGAGGAGACCACGGCGAGCGGTCTGGTCATCCCCGACACCGCCAAGGAGAAGCCGCAGCAGGGCGAGGTCATCGCCGTCGGACCCGGGAAGCGTTCCGAGCAGACCGGTGAGGTCATCCCCGTCGGCGTGAGCGTCGGCGACACGGTGCTCTACAGCAAGTACGGCGGCACCGAGGTCACGGTCGACGGCGAGGACGTGCTCGTGCTGTCGGCCCGTGACGTGCTGGCCATCGTGAAGTGAGGAGGGGGTAGATGCCCAAGATCCTCAAGTTCGAGGACGACGCCCGGCGCTCGCTGGAGGCCGGTGTCAACAAGCTCGCCGACGCCGTCAAGGTCACGTTGGGTCCCAAGGGCCGCAACGTGGTGCTCGACAAGAAGTGGGGCGCTCCCACCATCACCAACGACGGCGTGTCCATCGCTCGGGAGATCGAGCTCGACGACCCCTTCGAGAACATGGGCGCCCAGCTCGTCAAGGAGGTCGCCACCAAGACCAACGACATCGCCGGCGACGGCACCACCACCGCCACCGTGCTGGCCCAGGCGCTCGTCCACGAGGGCCTGCGCAACGTGGCCGCCGGGGCCAGCCCCACCGGCCTCAAGCGCGGCATCGAGAAGGCCGTGGCCGCTGCCGTCGACGCCATCCGGGACCAGGCGCGCGAGATCGACGACAAGAGCGAGATCGCCCAGGTGGCCGCCATCTCGGCCGCCGATCCCGCCATCGGCGAGGTCCTGGCCGACGCCATCGACAAGGTCGGCAAGGACGGCGTGGTGACGGTCGAGGAGTCGAACACCTTCGGCATGGAGCTCGAGTTCACCGAGGGCATGCAGTTCGACAAGGGCTACCTGTCGCCGTACTTCGTCACCGACCAGGACCGGCAGGAGGCGGTGCTCGACGAGCCCTACATCCTCCTCAACCAGGGCAAGGTCAGCTCGGTCCAGGAGCTGCTGCCCGTCCTCGAGAAGGTCATGCAGACCGGCAAGCCCCTGCTGATCATCGCCGAGGACGTGGAGGGCGAGGCCCTCGCCACGCTCGTCGTCAACAAGATCCGCGGCACGTTCAGCAGCGTCGCGGTGAAGGCGCCGGGCTTCGGCGACCGCCGCAAGGCGATGCTGGGCGACATGGCCACCCTCACCGGCGGCCAGGTCATCTCCGAGGAGGTCGGCCTCAAGCTCGACTCGGTGACCTTGGACCTGCTCGGCCGGGCCAAGAAGGTGATCATCACCAAGGACACCACCACGATCGTCGAGGGCGCCGGGACCGGGGAGGACATCAAGGGCCGCATCGCCCAGATCAAGCGCGAGATCGACGACACCGACTCCGACTGGGACCGCGAGAAGCTCCAGGAGCGCCTGGCCAAGCTGTCGGGCGGCGTGGCCGTGGTGAAGGTGGGCGCGGCCACCGAGGTCGAGCTCAAGGAGAAGAAGCACCGCATCGAGGACGCCCTCTCCGCCACCCGGGCGGCCATCGAGGAGGGCATCGTGGCCGGGGGCGGCACCGCCCTGCTGCGCAGCCGCCCGGCCGTGGCCGAGGTGGTCGAGTCGCTCTCGGGCGACGAGGCCACGGGTGCCCGGACGGTGTACTCCGCGCTGGAGTCGCCGGCCCGGCTCATCGCCGCCAACGCCGGCCTCGAGGGTGCGGTGTGGGTGCGCCAGGTCGAGGCCGAGGAGGGCGCGGTGGGGCTCAACGCCGCCACCGGTGACCTCGAGGACCTCATCAAGGCCGGCGTGCTCGATCCGGCCAAGGTCACCCGGGCGGCGCTGCAGAACGCGGCGTCGATCGCCGGCCTCGTGCTCACCACCGAGTCGCTGGTGGCCGACAAGCCCGAGCCGCCGGCTCCCGTCCCCGCCGGCGGCGGCGACGCCATGGGGGGCATGGGCGGCATGGGGATGATGTAGGCCGTCGCCACCCACGGCAAGACCCACCGGGCCCGCCGCGCTGCGGCGGGCCCGGGCGCGCCCGGCCCCTCGCCGGTCGGGCCCGAGGGGTCGGGAGCCGCGGGGTGGTGGCGTGCGGGCCGCCGCCGCTCCCCGCACCCCGTTCCGGCGCCCGGCCCGCTCCGGGCGCCGCGGCTGACGTCGGCCACGATACGGTTCAGCAGGTGGCGCCCGAAGGAGGGACCGTGCCGGAGCTCGCACGCCAGGGAGAGCAAGGTCGGGCGCTGCGCTGTCGTGCCTCCCGCTGCCGGACCGTCGCCGGGCGGCCGGGCGCCCTGCCCGTGGCCCTCGCCCTGGCGGCGGCGGCCGTCCTGGCCGCCTGCGGCGGGGGCGGCGAGGGCACGCCCACCCTGACCTGGTACACGAACCCCGACAACGGCGGTCAGGAGCAGCTCGCCGAGCGCTGCACCAGCTCGGCGGACGGCGAGTACCGCGTCGAGGTGTCGGTCCTGCCCCGCGACGCGGACAGCCAGCGCGAGCAGCTCGTCCGGCGGCTGGCCGCCAACGACAGCTCGATCGACCTGATGAGCCTCGATCCCGTCTTCGTGCCCGAGTTCGCCGAGGCGGGCTTCCTGCGGCCGTTCCGGGCCCGGGAGGCGGCCGAGCTGACCAAGGGCGTCCTCGACGGCGCGGTGAAGACCTCGACGTGGGGAGATCGGTTGGTGGCCGCCCCCTTCTGGGCCAACACCCAGCTCCTCTGGTACCGCAAGTCGGTCGCCGAGCGGGCCGGCCTCGACCCGGCCGCCGAGCCCGTCACGTGGGACCAGCTCATCGCCGCCGCCCGGGAGACCGGCACGACCGTCGACGTGACCGGCGCCCGGTACGAGGGCTACATGGTGTGGATCAGCTCGCTGGTGGCCTCGGCCGGGGGCCAGGTGCTGGAGGACGCCACCGCCGGCCGCGACGCCACGCCCACCCTCGACAGCGCCGCCGGTCGCCGGGCCGCCGAGATCATCCGCGCCGTCGCCCGAGACGTGGCGCCGCCCGGGGTGTCGACCGCTCTCGAGGAGGATGCCCGGGCGGCGTTCCAGAGCGACACCGGTGGCTTCATGGTGAACTGGCCCTACGTGTACGGGGCCGTCCTGGCCGGCGTCGAGGACGGCACGGTCGACCGGTCCGTGGCGGACGACATCGGCTGGGCCCGCGTCCCCCGGGTCGACGAGGGCACCGAGAGCGCGCCGCCGCTCGGGGGCATCAACATCGGCATCGGCGCCTTCAGCGAGCACCCCGGCTTCGCCGTCGACGCCGTCCGCTGCCTCACCAGCGAAGCCAGCCAGAAGGCCTACATGCTGGGGGAGGGCAACCCGGCGGCGCGCTCGGCCGTCTTCGACGATCCCGAGGTCGTGGCGCGCTTCCCCATGGCCGACCTCATCCGGGCTTCCATCGACGACGCCACGCCGCGGCCGCAGAGCCCCTACTACCCGGACGTCAGCGCGGCGACGGTCCGCGAGTTCCACCCGCCGGCATCGGTCGACCCCGACTCGACGCCGCAGGACGCCGACAAGCTGATCGTCGACGTCCTCCAGGACCGCCAGCTCCTGTGAGGTGACCATCGCATGACCACCATCGCCCGCGACGCACCGACCGGGTCGCCGGCGCCGGCCGTCCCGCCGGCGACCCGGCCCAGCGAACGGGCCCGGGGAGAGCAGCGCCTCGGCTGGTACCTGGTGGCCCCGGCGGTGGCGGTCATGCTGCTGGTGACCGCCTACCCGCTGGGGCGGGCCGTGTACCTGTCGCTGTTCAGCTACCGCCTGACCGATCCCGACTCCCGCGAGTTCGTCGGCTTCCGGAACTACGGCGTGGTCCTGACCGACGGCCTGTGGTGGCAGACGGTGCTCACCACGGTGGTGGTCACGGTGGTGACCGTCGCCGTCGAGCTCGTGGTCGGCTTCGCCTTCGCCCTGGTGATGCACCGCATCACCATCGGCCGGCGCACCGTGCGCACCGCCATCCTCATCCCCTACGGGATCATCACCGTCGTCGCCGCCTACGCCTGGCAGTACGCCTTCGCCCTGGACTCGGGGTTCGTCAACGAGTGGTTCGGGCTGGGCGACAAGGCGTGGTTCTCGGACCGCTGGTCGGCGTTGTTCGTCATCATCCTGGCGGAGGTGTGGAAGACGACGCCGTTCATCTCGCTGCTGCTGCTCGCCGGCCTGGCCCAGGTCCCCGAGGACCTGCAGGAGGCGGCCATGGTCGACGGGGCCACGACGTGGCAACGGTTCTTCCGGGTGACGGTCCCGAACATGAAGGCGGCGATCATGGTGGCGGTGCTGTTCCGCACGCTCGACGCCTACCGGATCTTCGACACGATCTTCATCATGACGGGAGGCGCGGAGAAGACCGAGAGCGTCTCCTTCCTGACCTATCGCCAGACCATCACCCGCACGGCGCTGGGCCTGGGATCGGCGCTCTCGGTGCTGCTGTTCCTCAGCGTGGCGCTGATCGCCTTCGTCTTCGTGAGGGGGTTCCGCGTGGACCTGTCCCAGGTGCGAGGGGAGTAGGGGCTGCCGTGAGCGAGACGCGCAAGAAGGTGCTGTGGGTCCTGGTCGGCATCGTGATCCTCGTGTACACGCTGCTGCCGCTGGCGTGGATCGTGTCGCTGTCGTTCAAGCAGGGCGACGACATCAACAACAAGCAGTTCCTGCCCAGCGACTGGTCGCTCGACAACTACCGCACGGTGTTCGACACCGACCTGTTCACCAGCGCCCTCCGCAACTCGGTGGGGATCTCGCTCATCGCCACGGTCGTCTCGGTGGTCATCGCCACGTTCGCGGCGTACGCCATCGCCCGGCTGGAGTTCAGGGGGAAGAAGCTGGTCCTGTCGGCGGCCCTGGCCATCGCCATGTTCCCCACCGTGGCCCTGGTGGGCCCCCTGTTCGACATGTGGCGGGGCCTCGGCATCTACGACACGTGGCTGGGGCTGATCATCCCTTACATGTCCTTCACGCTGCCCCTGTCGATCTGGACGCTGTCGGCCTTCTTCCGGGAGATCCCGTGGGAGATGGAGCAGGCGGCCCAGGTCGACGGGGCCACCCCGTGGCAGGCCTTCCGCAAGGTGATCGTGCCGCTGGCCGCCCCCGGCGTGTTCACGGCGGCCATCCTCACCTTCTTCTTCGCCTGGAACGACTTCGTCTTCGGCATCTCGCTGACGGCGACGGAGGCGTCGCGCCCGGTGCCGGCCGCCCTGGCGTTCTTCACCGGCGAGTCGTTCTTCCAGCAGCCGACCGCCGCCATCTCGGCGGCGGCGGTGATAGTGACCATCCCCGTCGTCATCCTGGTGCTGCTGTTCCAGCGCAGGATCGTCGCCGGGCTCACCTCCGGCGCCGTCAAGGGCTAGGCGCCCCTGTCCGCGGCCGTCCACAGGAGGGCACGTCCATGGCCAGCATCCGCCTCGACCACATCGAGAAGGTCTACCCGGGGGCGTCGTCGCCGGCGGTCGACGACGTCAGCCTCGAGATCGGCGACGGCGAGTTCGTCATCCTGGTGGGCCCCTCCGGGTGCGGGAAGTCGACGATCCTCCGCATGATCGCCGGGCTCGAGGACATCTCGTCCGGGGACCTCCTCATCGGTGGCGTCCGCATGAACGACAAGGCGCCCCGTGAGCGCAACCTGGCCATGGTCTTCCAGAACTACGCCTTGTACCCGCACCTCAGCGTCTACGAGAACATCGCCTTCCCCCTCCGCCTCAAGAAGATCGACCAGGCCGACGTGGACGAGCGGGTGAAGCGGTCGGCCACCATGCTCGAGCTCACGGAGTTCCTCGACCGCAAGCCGTCGCAGCTCTCCGGTGGGCAGCGGCAACGGGTGGCGATGGGGCGGGCGCTCGTGCGCGACGCCGACGCCTACCTCTTCGACGAGCCGCTGTCCAACCTCGACGCCAAGCTGCGCGGGCAGATGCGCACCGAGATCTCGCGCATCCAGGACCAGCTGGGCATCACCACCGTCTACGTCACCCACGACCAGATCGAGGCCATGACCCTCGGTGACCGGGTGGCCGTGCTCCGCAGGGGCATCCTGCAACAGGTCGACACCCCCCGGCAGCTCTACGAGCAGCCGGTCAACCTGTTCGTCGCCGGGTTCATCGGCTCGCCGCCCATGAACTTCATGCCCGCCTCGGTCCAGGGGGGCACGCTGACGCTGCCCGTCGGCGAGATCCGGCTCGGCGACGAGGTCGCCGCCCGGGTGGACGACCGCGAGGTGCTGATCGCCGGCATCCGGCCCGAGCACTTCGAGGACGCCTCGCTGCTGGACCGGCAACGGCGGGCCGAGGGCCTGGTCTTCACGGCCACCATCGACGTGATCGAGTGGCTGGGCAGCGAGCAGTACGCCTACATCCCGTTCGAGGCGCCGGCAGAGGTCCGGCAGCCGCTCGAGGAGTTGGCCACCGAGCTGGACAGCGAGCAGATCCGCACCCAGCTCGTGGTCACCCTGGACCCCGAGAGCCGGGTGAGGGCAGGAGCCGAGGCCGAGCTGTGGCTCGACCCGGCGCGCCTGCACGTCTTCGACCCCGAGACGGGGGAGAACCTCACCCACGGGGGCGGCGCCGTACCGCGATCGATGCGGGTGGGAGCCGGTGCCGCCGGCTCGCCGCCCGCCGACGCCGCGGCCGGTGGTGGCACGGCCTCGGCGACACCGGCCGACGCCTGAGCCCGCCTCCCGCGGGGGCTGGCCGTGCCCGAGCCCGCCTTCGCAGGGGGCTGGCAGCAGGCGACGCCGTCAGCCGCCGCTGACGGCGTCGAGCTCGTCGGTGGCGGGCGGCGGCGCGGGGTCGTCGGGGTCGTCGGTCCAGCCCTCGGGCAGCACGACGGCGACGGGACCGGACGTCCTGCCCCGTGGCCGACGGTCCGCTCCGTCCACCACGCCGAGCCCAGGTCGCTCCTGGACCAGGGTGGCCAGCGAGCCCTCCAGCTCGGCGATGCTGGATGTCCGGACCAGCCGGTCCCGGGCCTCGGCTCCCACGGGGTAGCCGTGGAGGTACCACGCGACGTGCTTGCGCACGTCGCGCACGGCCCGTGGCTCGCCCAGCCAGGCGGCCAGGAGCCGGGCGTGGCGGGCCAGGACGGCGGCCACCACCGACAGCGGGGGGGAGGGCGGTACGGGCCGGCCGGCGAACGCCACGGCCAGGTCGCCGAACAGCCAGGGCCGGCCGAGGCAACCGCGGCCCACCACCACGCCGTCGCAACCGGTCTCGGCGACCATCCTCAGGGCGTCGGTGGCCTGCCAGACGTCGCCGTTGCCGAGCACCGCCACGTCGGGCAGGGCGGCTCGCAGCGTGGCGATCGCCCCCCAGTCGGCCTGGCCCGAGTAGTGCTGGGCCGCGGTGCGGGCATGGAGGGCGACCGCGGCGACCCCCTCGTCACGGGCGATCCGGCCGGCGTCGAGGAAGGTCGTCAGCCGCTCGTCGATGCCGATGCGGAGCTTCACCGTGACCGGTACCGGCCCGGCGCCCCGCACCGCCGCCCGGACGACGTCGCGGAGCAGGGCGCGGCGCACCGGGAGGGCGGCGCCCCCGCCCTTGCGGGTCACCTTCGCCGCCGGGCAGCCGAAGTTGAGGTCGACGTGGTCGGCTGCCGCCTCGGCCACGAGGAACCGCACGGCCTCGCCCACCGACGCCGGATCGGTGCCGTAGAGCTGCACGGAGCGGACGGGCTCGTCGCCGGAGAACCGTGCCATCCGCAGGGTCCTCTCGTTCCGCTCCACCAGGCCACGGGCGGTGATCATCTCGCTCACGAACAACCCACCGGCGGCGGTGGCGGCGGTGGCGGCGGTCGACGGGGCCGACGGGGACGACGGGGACGACGGCGGTCGGGGCGGGGCAGCGGTCATGGCGGATGGCGGTCCGGGCAGGGCAGCGGTCGGGGCGGGCGGCGGCTCGACGGCCACGGCCGTGCCCCCGGGGCCGCTCGGGTCGTCCCCGGAGGGGAGGGTCGTGAGGAAGGACCGGCACAGCCGGCGGAACGGGGCGTTGGTCACGCCGGCCATCGGGGCCAGCACCACCGGCGGCCACACCCGGAGCGGACCCACCTCGAGCGCCGGCGGCACCGCGCCGGCCGTCATCGCGTCGCCCACAGGTCGGTGATGGCCACGCCCAGCTCGTCGAGGAGGTGCCGCAGCACAGGTAGCGAGAGCCCGAGCACGGTGCCGTGGTCGCCGTCGATGCCGTCGACGAAGGGCGCTCCGTAGCCCTCGATGGTGAAGCCGCCGGCGACGGCCAGGGGCTCCCCCGTGTCGACGTAGGCCCGGATCTCGGCGTCGGTGGGGCGACCGAAGCGCACCCGGGCCTCGGCGGTGGCCGTGGCCCGGGTGCCGGTGGCGACGTCGACGACCGTGTGCCCGGTGACCAGCGTCCCCCCGCGGCCGCGGTAGCCCCGCCACCAGCTCCCGGCCTGGGCGGCCGACGGTGGCTTGCCCCGCACCTCGCCGTCGAACGCCAGCACGGAGTCGCACCCCACCACGACCGGGCGCTCGTCGTCGCCCAGGTCGTCGAGCCGCCGCCCGCGATGTGCCCGGAGCCGGTCGGCCACGGCCGCCGCCTTGCGGCGGGCGAGGACGGCGACCGTGGTGTGGGCGTCGGTGCCGTCGACACCGCCCTCGTCCACGCCGCTCACCATCACCTCGGGGGCCAGGCCGGCGGCTCGGAGGAGGCGGAGGCGGGACGGGGACGCGGAAGCGAGCACGAGGGGGCGCGAGGGCACCGGCCAAGGGTGCCACGGCCCGGGCCCCGCCCCACCGACGGGTCGGCGGTCGCCGACTCCCTCCGGGCGGTGCCGGTAGCCTGCCGACGATGGAGACCCCGCCGCCCGACCCCGCCAAGCTGTTGGCCCACTGGATGGAATGGGAGCGTGGCGAGGTACCTCCCGGGCGGGTCATGAGCAACCTGAAGACCGGGGGCCTGCGCCAGGTCCTCGAGGTGCTGGTGGCGTCGTCGCCGGCCCCGTCCGGTCCTGCCGGCGATGGCTGAGCCCACGCCCGCGCGCGACGCGCCGATGCCCGGTCCCGGTGGCGACGCGGTGCCGCCGGCCCGCCCGGAGGACGAGTGGCCGGCGGCTGCCGCCGAGTCGGCCGAGGCGCTCGACCGGCCCGCCCCTGGCTTCCCCGGACTGGGCGGGACGCCACCACCGCCCCCCGCACCGGTGGCGCCCGGGCGGGGGGGCGCCCAGCGGATCCCCCGGCCGTACTCCGCCCGCCCCGGGGCTCCGGCGCCGTGGGCCCACCTGTCGCCCCTCCACCGCCGTCCCACCGTGGCCGACGTCCGTGCCGCCTTCGTGGGCCTCGGCCCGGCCCGGCCGTCACCCGGCGTGCTGAGGGACGGCCCGCCCCGTCCCGGTCGGCCGTCGGCGGTGCTGGCCCCGCTCTACGACGCTCCGGTGCCCGGCGCCGCCGACGGCGGGTCCGAGGCGTGGGTCGTGCTCACCCGCCGCACCTGGACGTTGCGGTCCCACCAGGGCGAGGTCAGCTTCCCTGGTGGCCGTGTCGAACCCGGCGAGTCACCCCTCGATGCCGCCCGGCGGGAGGCGTTCGAGGAGATCGCCCTCGACCCCGCGGCGGTGGAGGTGGTCGGGCAGCTCGACCACCTGGCCACCGTATCGAGCGGCTCTGACATCGTCCCCTTCGTCGGCCTCGTGCCCGGCCGACCGCCCACCCGGCCCAACCCCGCCGAGGTGGCGGCGGTCCTTCACGTGCCCCTGTCGGAGCTCCTCGATCCCACCGTCTTCCGTGAGGAGCGGTGGACGTTCCCCGACGGCCGTGAGCAGCCGATCATGTTCTTCGAGCTGGTCGGCGACACCGTGTGGGGAGCGACCGCCGCGCTGCTCCGCCAGCTCCTGGGCCTGGTCACGGGCACGTTGGGGCGTGGCGATCTCGGGCATCCCTAGCCGGTGCCCCGCCGGGGCCACGGTGGCTGTGCCGCCCCCGGCGCCGCGGGAGTCGGCCGGGGCCGGGGCCAGGGGCGGGCCCCGCGCTCACCAGCGCCCGTAGTTGGGCGCTTCCTTGGTGATGGCGATGTCGTGGGGGTGCGACTCGCGCAGCCCGGCGTTGGTGATGCGCACGAAGCGGGCGTGCTCCTGCAGGTCGCCCACCGTGGCCGCCCCGCAATAGCCCATGGCCGCCCTGAGGCCGCCGGTGAGCTGGTGCAGGATGTTCGACACGGGTCCCTTGTAGGCCACCCGGCCCTCGATCCCCTCGGGAACGAGCTTGTCGGCGTCGACCACGTCGCCCTGGAAGTAGCGGTCCTTGGAGAACGAGCGCGACTTCATGGCCCCCATGGAGCCCATGCCCCGGTACTCCTTGAACCGCTCGCCCTGGTGCAGCACGACCTCGCCCGGCGACTCGTCGACGCCGGCCAACAGGCCGCCGACCATGACCGCGTCGGCGCCGGCGGCGATGGCCTTGGCCACGTCGCCCGAGAACTGGATGCCGCCGTCGGCGATGGCGGTGACGCCGTGGCGGTGGGCCGCCAGGGCACCGTCGTAGATGGCGGTGAGCTGGGGGACTCCCACGCCGGCCACCACCCGCGTGGTGCAGATGGAGCCGGGTCCCACGCCCAGCTTCACGGCGTCGGCCCCCACGCCGGCCAGGGCGTCGACCGCCTCGGCCGTGGCCACGTTCCCGGCGATCACCTCGACGTCGAAGGCGCCCTTCACCTGCTTCACCACGTCGAGGACGGCCCGGCTGTGGCCGTGGGCGGTGTCGACCACGATCACGTCGACGGACGCCGCCACGAGGCGCTCGGCCCGCTCCAGGGCGTCGGGTCCCACCCCCACGGCGGCGCCCGCCCGGAGCCGTCCGCGGTCGTCCCGCGTGGAGTGGGGGTGCTGGGCCTGCTTCTTGATGTCCTTGACGGTGATGAGGCCCGTGAGGAGGCCGGCGTCGTCGACGATCGGCAGCTTCTCGATGCGGTGCTGCCACAGGATGTCCTTGGCCTGCTCGAGCGTGGTGCCGACCGGGGCGGTGACCAGCGGTGGCCGCCGCATGACCTTGGCGATGGGCTGGTCGACCTCGTCGATGAAGCGCAGGTCGCGGTTGGTGAGCAGGCCCACCAGGCGGCCGGCGCCGTCGGTGACCGGGACGCCCGAGATGTGGTACCGCTCCATGACAGCCAGGGCGTCGGTGACGAGGGCGTCCTCGGGGAGGGTGACGGGGTCGACGATCATGCCCGACTGGTTGCGCTTCACCTTGTCGACCTCGGCGACCTGGTCGTCGATCGACAGGTTGCGGTGGACGACGCCGATGCCGCCGGCCCGGGCGATGGCGATGGCCAGGGTGGACTCGGTCACGGTGTCCATGGCGGCGGACACGATGGGGATGGCCAGCTCGATCCCGCCCGTCAGGCGGGTGGTCGTGGACACCTCGGCGGGCAGGACCGTCGACTCCGCCGGTATGAGCAGCACGTCGTCGAAGGTCAGCCCCTCCTTGGCGAACTTCGACGGGTAGCCACCCCCGCGCCCGTCGCCAGGAGTCGCTGGGTACCCGTCGGAGGCTGCCATGTCGGGAGTCTAGTGGCCCGGTCCTCGGTGCCGTCCGCCTCCGCCAGCGTCGTGTCGGGACCGGTGCGGGGTGGCGCGGGCGGGGGGCGGGTGGGAGGCAGGCTGGGGACATGTCCGCCGCCGGCGCCGATCCCCGCTCCTCCTACCACATGACCGCCGACGAGCTGCGACGGTGGGGTCACGAGGTCGTCGACTGGGTCGCCGACTACCTCGACGACGTGGAGCGGTACCCGGTGGTGCCGACCGTCGTGCCCGGAGAGGTGCGGTCGTGGTTGCCCCCCCACCCCCCCGAGCACCCCGAGCCCTTCGGGGACGTCCTGGCCGACCTCGACCGGGTGGTGCTGCCCGGTACGACGCACTGGCAGCACCCCGGCTTCCACGCCTACTTCCCGGCCAACACGTCGGGCCCCGCGATCCTGGGCGAGATCGTGGCGTCGGGCCTCGGCACGCAGGGGATGATGTGGCAGACGGGACCGGCGTGCACCGAGGTCGAGGCCCACGTGCTCGACTGGCTGGTCGAGCTGCTGGGGCTGCCGGACCGGTTTCGCTCGACGGGGGCCGGGGGCGGCGTCATCCAGGACTCGGCCTCGTCGGCCACGCTGTGCGCGGTGCTGGCGGCCCGGGAGCGGGCGGTGAGGGCGGGGGCACGACCGGGCGACCTGGTGGTCTACGCCTCCGACCAGGCCCACTCCTCGCTCGAGAAGGGAGCGCGGATCGCCGGCTTCGGGGAGGACCGCATCCGCCTCGTCGGCGTCGACGACCGGTTCGCGATGCGCCCCGACCTGCTGGCCGACGCCCTGGCCGAGGACCGTGACGCCGGGCGGGTGCCGTGCCTGGTCATGGCCACCGTGGGCACCACCAGCTCGCTGGCGGTCGACCCCGTCGACCGGGTCGCGGACGTGATCGCCGGGACGTCCCCGGACGCCGGGGGGCGGGCACGCATCCGGCCCTGGCTCCACGTCGACGGGGCCATGGCCGGCTCGGCCGCCGTCTGCCCCGAGCACCGTCACGTGCTGGCCGGACTCGACCGGGCCGACAGCTTCGTCTTCGACCCCCACAAGTGGCTGTTCACGAGCTTCGACTGCTCGTGCCTCTTCCTCGCCGACCGGTCGCCGCTGATCGGCGCGCTGTCGATCCTGCCCGAGTTCCTCCGCAACGCCGCCTCCGAGTCGGGCGCGGTCATCGACTACCGGGACTGGCAGGTGCCGCTCGGCCGGCGGTTCCGTGCCCTCAAGCTGTGGTTCGTCCTCCGCTGGTACGGCGCCGAGGGCCTGCGCCACCACGTGCGCGAGCACATCCGGTTGGCCGGCGAGCTGGCGGCCCGGATCGCGGCCGACGACCGGCTGGTGCTGGCGGCCCCGGCCGACCTCTCCCTCGTGTGCTTCCGCCACGCCGGGGGCGACGATGCCACCCGGGCCCTGCACGAGGCCCTGGACGGGACGGGCCGCGTCCACCTGAGCCACACCCGGTTGGCCGACCGCTACGTGATCCGGGCCAGCATCGGGGTGTGGAGCACCGGGCCACGCCACGTCGACGCCCTGTGGTCCCTCATCGACGCCCTGGCGTGAGCCGGGCGCGATCCGCCGGGGACCCCGGGCGAACGTCGGGGGGCCGGGCCGGAGCGTCGGTAGACTCCCAGCTTCCCCGGGGTGCGGGCGAGCGTGCGAGGTGACGACCTCTGATGGCCGAAGTCGAGATCGGGATCGGCAAGACGGCGCGGCGGGCCTACCGGCTCGACGACGTGGCCATCGTGCCCAACCGCCGCACCCGCGACCCCGAGGACGTCGACGTCTCCTGCGAGATCGACGCCTACCGGTTCGAGGTGCCGGTGCTCGCCTCGCCCACCGACAGCGTCACGTCGCCGGCGACGGCCATCGAGCTGGGTCGCCTCGGTTCGGGCGGGGTGCTCCACCTGGAAGGGCTGTGGACGCGCTACGAGGACCCGGAGCCGCTGCTCGACGAGATCGCCGCCCTCCCCGAGGGCAAGGCGACCCCGCGCCTGCAGGAGATCTACGCCGAGCCGATCAAGCCCGAGCTCATCGGGCAGCGCATCGAGGAGGTCAAGGCGGCCGGGGTCACCTGCGCCGTGGCGGTCACGCCCCACCGGACGCTGGAGCTGGCCGACGCCGTCCTCAGGGCCGAGCCCGACCTCCTGGTCATCCAGGCCGCCATCACGTCGGCGGAGCACGTGAGCCGTCGGGTCGAGCCGCTCAACCTCAAGGCGTTCATCCGCCACTTCGAGATCCCCGTCCTGGTGGGAGGGTGCACCTCGTACCCGGCCGCCCTCCACCTCATGCGCACGGGGGCGGCCGGCGTCCTCGTCGGTGCCGGCACGGGAGCCGCCGGTGTCACCCGGGAGGTGCTGGGCCTGGGCGTCCCCCTGGCCACGGCGCTGGCCGACGCCCGCTCGGCCCGCATGCGCCACCTCGACGAGACCGGCGTCTACTGCCACGTCATCGCCGACGGGGGGGTCACCACCGGCGGTGACATCGCCCGGGCGGTGGCCTGCGGAGCCGACGCCGTGATGACCGGCACCCCCTTCGCCTCGGCCACCGAAGCGCCCGGGCGGGGATGGCACTGGAGCATGCCGGCCGTCCACGCCACCCTGCCCCGCGGCGAGAGGGTCCGGGTCGAGCGCCACGGGTCGCTCGAGCAGATCCTCCACGGGCCGGCCCACGACGCCTCCGGCTCGGTCAACCTCGTGGGCGCCCTCCGCCGGGCGATGGCCCTGTGCGGGTTCGAGAGCGTCAAGGACCTCCAGAAAGCCGAGCTCGTCGTGGGCGGTGCGCCGTGACGGGCGCACCGGTCGCCGGCCGCGCCGGCGAGGTGGCGGTGACGGGGAGCCACCGGGCGTTGTCCGACGAGCTCCCCACCTGCCTGGTGGTCGACTTCGGTGCCCAGTACGCCCAGCTCATCGCCCGGCGCGTGCGGGAGGCCCACGTCTACTCGGAGATCGTGCCCTCCACCATCACCGCCGCCGAGGTGCGGGAGCGGCGGCCGGCCGCCCTGATCCTCTCGGGCGGTCCCCGGTCGGTGCACGTCGACGACGCGCCCCTGCTCGACCCGGCGATCCTCGGCCTCGGCGTCCCCATCCTCGGCATCTGCTACGGCGCCCAGCTCATCGCCCAGCAGCTCGGCGGCGAGGTCGCCACCGGGGCCCAGGGCGAGTACGGGCGCACGCGGATGGCCGTGGTCGACGGCCGGTCCGGTGCCGCCGGCCTCTTCGAGGAGCAGCCCGTCGACCAGATGGTCTGGATGAGCCACTCGTGCGCCATCACCTCGGCGCCGCCGGGCTTCGCGGTCACGGCCGTCACCGCGGACGCCCCGGTGGCGGCCCTCGAGTGCCCGGAGCGGCGGATCTGGGGGGTCCAGTACCACCCCGAGGTCTCGCACACGCCCCACGGCCAGCAGGTCATCGCCCGGTTCCTCCACCACCTGGCCGGCATCCCGCCCACGTGGACGATGACCTCCATCATCGAGCACCAGGTGGCCGCCATCCGGGCCCAGGTCGGGGGGGCCCGGGTCATCTGCGCCCTCTCGGGCGGGGTCGACTCCGCGGTGGCGGCCGCCCTGGTGCACAAGGCCGTCGGTCCCCAGCTCACCTGCGTGTTCGTCGACACCGGGCTGCTCCGCCAGGGCGAGGGCGACCAGGTGGTCGAGGCCTTCCGCCGGCACCAGCACATCGAGCTGGTCCACGTGCGGGCGGCCGATCGCTACTTCGAGCGCCTGGCCGGGATCACCGATCCCGAGGACAAGCGCAAGGTCGTCGGCGAGCTGTTCATCCGCATCTTCGAGGAGGCGGCCCGGGGCCTGGAGGACGCCCGCTACCTGGTCCAGGGAACCCTCTACCCCGACGTGATCGAGTCGGGCGGCGGCGACGGGGCCGCCACCATCAAGAGCCACCACAACGTGGGCGGCCTACCGGAGGACATGGCCTTCGAGCTGGTCGAGCCGCTGCGAGCCCTGTTCAAGGACGAGGTGCGCCGGGTGGGGGAGGAGCTGGGCCTCCCGGAGGAGATCGTGTGGCGCCAGCCGTTCCCCGGGCCCGGCTTGGCGGTCCGCATCATCGGCGAGGTCACGCCGGACAAGGTGGCGATGCTGCAGCACGCCGACGCCATCGTGCGCGACGAGCTGCGCCGGGCCGGCCTGGAGCGGGACATCTGGCAGTCGTTCGCCGTGCTCCCCGACATCCGCTCGGTGGGGGTCATGGGGGACGAGCGCACCTACGCCCACCCGGTCATCGTCCGGGCGGTGACGAGCGAGGACGCCATGACCGCCGACTGGGCCCGCCTCCCGTACGAGGTCATGGAGGCCATGTCGAGTCGCATCATCAACGAGGTGGCAGGGGTCAACCGCGTGGCCTACGACATCACCTCGAAGCCGCCCGGCACCATCGAGTGGGAGTGACGGCCTGACCTCGCACGGCACCTGTCCACGTCGTGGTGGCGTGCGAGGTGCCGTGCGGGTTCCGTCCGTGCGAGGCGTCGTGCCGCGGTGTGTCAGCCCGTGCCGATGGCGCCGCCTTGCCCTGGCGGCGGGGGTCGGTCGGGTCGGCGGACCGGGGTGGCCGGGGGCGACGACGCCGGGTCAGCGGGTCGGACCGCTGCCCGCACCTGCCGACGCCACGGCGGCGGAACCTCCCCGTGCCTCGCCGCCGGCCTCGGCCGCGGCTCCCCCGAGATGGCGACGGCCCGTGAGGAAGGCCACCGCGTAGAGGACCCCCACGAGCACGAGGAGGGCGCGGTAGCCGATGAGCAGCGACGAGTACTCGAGGAGGCCGCCGAACATGGACCCCAGCAGGTTGGCACCGAAGGCGATGGCCGACTCGCCGGTCGACTTGAACCTCTGGGCGAACACGAGGTTGGCCGTGAAGATGGGGAGGAAGGAGATGGTGACGGCGACGACGAAGCGGGGGACGGGGTCGAGGCCGAGCAGCGAGCTGGGCGGGACGAGGTAGGCCAGCACCAGGCCGGCCAGGAGCAGGGCGTACAGGCGGGTCGGATGCCTGAACGTGACCCGCTTCGACAGGAGCACCGCGCACAGCACGCTGAGCATGACGCCCAGGAACACGAGGGCGTTGACGAGCCACGTGGTGCCGAAGAGGAGGGCGAACTGCACGACGCTCTTCGTCTCGAGGAGCATGAAGGCGGCGCCCATGCAGAACAGGTCGACGAAGCGGGCCATGGGCCGCACCGGGCCCCCGACCGAGCGGATGGCCACCAGCGACACGGCCAGGATGAGCCCGATCGTCACGACGTAGAAGCCTGGCATCGAGGCGGTGCGCAGGTAGGGGAACGGGTGGTCGTCGCTGGCGGGTGCGGGGGCGTCGGCGGGAGCGCTCCACAGGGCTTGCCGCTGGCCGTCGCAGGCCACGGCGGCGGGGTCCTCGGACACGGTGAGCACGGCCAGGTGCGACGGGTCGTCCTCGTCGAAGGAGGACAGCGTCTCGATGCAGGGTGGCCGGCCGAAGACCTGGTCGAGGGTGTTGGCGTACCGGTCGACCAGCCACGCCTCGCGGTAGTAGTTGTACATGGAGAACACGCCACCCTCGGCGAGGTGGTCGCGGGCCGACTCGATGGCCTCGGTGGTGAACAGGTAGCTCTCGAGCCGGACCGAGGCCTGGCCGGTCACCAGGGTGAGCGAGTCGGGCAGGGCCAGCAGGATGCGGTCCCACCTCTTGTCGGAGCGCTCGAGGAACGCCCGCCCGTCGTCGATGTGCACGTCGACCCGCTCGTCCTGGTACGGCCGGTCCGGGTGGCCCTCCTCGCCGAGCTCGTACAGCTTGCGGTCGATCTCCACCGCGTCGACGTGGGCGGCACCGTTCTGGAGGGCGGCGGCGACGTCGTTGCCGCCGCCGGCCCCGATGACGAGGACGTCCTCACCCTCGGCGTCCTCGGCCTGCAGGTAGTTCGACCCGTAGAGCGGGTTGTCCACCACGGGGAGCGTGGCCTGGTGGGGCACCTCGTTGACCTTGACGCTGTACCCGCCGTTGAGCTCCGTGGCGGTGCGCTCGATCTTGTAGTAGGGCGACCACCAGGTGTCCTCGGCGCCCGACTCGATCCCCAGCATGACCACCACGGCCGCCACGGCCAGGATGGTCACGAGGTGCACCCTGGGCAGCGAGACCAGGATCAGCACCGTGCCGGCGACCGCACCCCACGCCACGGGGGGCATGCCGAGGAACGACAGCACCGCCACGCCCGTGATGCCGAGGGCGCTGCCGATGAGGTCGAACTTGTAGGCGTCGAGCGGCTCCAGCCTCTGGAAGGTCCGGGCCACGCCGTCGGTGATGAACATGAGCAGCACGGCGACGGTGACGAAGATGACGGGGAGGACGATCTCGCGGGGCGGCCCCGAGATGGTCGGCTCGTTGAAGAAGATGAGCTGGCCCCCGGCGACGTCGATGTCGATGGGAGCGAGCCGGATGAAGGCGACGAAGGCCGCCAGCACCACGGGGGCGTAGGGGAACAGGGTGCGGCCCCCGCGGCCTGCCCACAGGAAGCCGAGGCCGACGCCGAGGAAGCTGCCCAGCAGGACGAGGTTGGAGAAGTAGGCGAGGTAGACGACGTTGGCACCCGACCAGCGGATCACGGACAGCTCGACGAACAGCATGAGGAAGCTGAGCATCACCAGCCGGGGCTGGTCGCTGATGAGAAGGTGACCGTGGTCGGTCCGGCGCGTCGTTGCGGCGGTGGTGGTCTGGCTCAACATCCCCCCCGGCGGCCCGGGATCCCCATCGGACATGTGCCGCGCCACGCTAGACCGTGCCGCCAGGCGACGGCGAAGGATCGGGCCGGTCCCGCCAACCACCCGGGGATGGACGGCGCGACCGGCGGGTACCATCGAACCGATCGCATCGCTCCAGGAGGTCGGCCATGCCCCCCAGCGCTCCGTCCGGTCCTCCAGCCCAGCCACAGGGCGGCGGTGGCGACCTCGCCCCCCACGCCGGCGCACCCGACGCCCCCGACGGCGGGTCACGCGGCGACGAGCTGGCCGACGCCCTGCGCCAGGTGCGGACCAGGCCGGAGCGGGCCTTCAACCTCGGTGCCGCCCTCGCCCTGGCCTTGGCCGTGGCCAGCTTCGTCTTCCTGCTCCAGAACGACCGGCCCACCGAGTTCGAGTGGCTGTGGCTCGACTTCGAGCTGCCGCTGTGGACCGCCCTGCTCGGCGCCCTCGTGGTGGGGGCGGTGCTCGTCGTGGCCGCCCTCGCCGTCCACCGCCGTCGCCTCCGGCGCATCGGCCGCCGGGAGGCGGCGGCCGGTCGCCTGGAGCAGGCGCTGACCGGCGGCTCCACGGTCCCGGCCGGCTCGCCGGCGCCGGGGGCCCCTCCGGGCCCGGGCGGTGCTCCGGGCACGGGGGCTGCTCCACCGTCCGTCGGTCCCCCGCTCGTGCCGCCCACCGGCGGCGCGGTCCCGCCTGAGGGGCCACGGCAGGTCCGGGGTCCGATGCAGCCCTGAGCGGCGGTCCCGGTCAGGCGAGCGGTCGCCCGAAGGGCCGCTCGCCGGTCCACTCGGCCAGGCGGGCCTCGGCGGCGATGGCGGCCGCGAGCCACAGGCCGGTGCCGTGGTCGGCGAGGTCGGTGACCGCGGCGTGGATCCGCCGGAGCGGATCGTCGCCGGCCGGGTCGAAGCGGGCGAGGAGCGGTGCCGCGGTGGAGAGGAAGTCGGGGATCACCACCCGGTCGTCCCGCCCCAGGACGGCCAGCGCCCGGGCCGTGACGGGCACCGGGGTGAGGGGCACGACGGTGCGGGCCCTGACGGCCGCGGCTGCGGAGTGGTCGACCACGCCGACCTTGCCGGCGACGAACAGCACGTCACAGGGGGCGTCGAGGCGGGCGTCGGTCAGCGTGGCTCCCGCCTCGGCCAGCTGCTCGGCGGCCGCCGCGGCCACCGGGCCGGAGCCGACGACCGCCGCGCTGCGCCAGTCGTGCGGTCCGGCCACGCGCCCGGCGGCGAGGGCCCCGGCGGCCACCAGCCGGGCGTCCGGCTCCTCCCACCCCAGCGGCGCGAGGTCGGGGCCGGTCATCCCGCTCCCGGGGCCGAGCACCAGGGCACCGCTCTCGGCCCGGGGCCGGAGCTCCTCGACGAAGGCGCTGACGGCGGCGTCCCGCCCGTCGGGCCGGGCGTTGATGGCGGCGGAGGCGCCGCCGTGGCCGGTGATGCCGAACGCCGCGAACGAGTACGTCACCGAGCGGGCCAGCAGCACGGCCCCGTCGCGCAGCACCTTGGGAGCGAGGCGCACCACCCCGACCGACGTTGTGGCCTCGTCGAGGTCGATGACGACGAAGCCATCGGTGCCGGTCAGGTGGTCCACCTTCACGGGCGCCGATCCTTGCAACCACCGGGGGGGCGCCGCCACCCGACGGATCGTGCCCTCCCGGGTCCGGGGCTGGGACGTCCCTGAGATCCGATGTCCGGCCTCGACGCCGGGGGCTCCTCGGCCCGGGCCGTCGCCGTCCGCACCCGGGTCGGCGCCGACCGTTGGCCGTCCCCGTCGCCGCCGGGTGCCAGGCTTCTGGCATGGCACCTGACGACGCCGGCCCGCAGCCGTCCGCCTCTGCTCCGGCCGAGGGTGGTGCTGACGACGCCGTCGGGCAGCCGTCCGGCTCTACTCCGGCCGAGGGTGGGCCCGACGACGACCGGTCGGCTGCGTCGGGCGGGGCGCCGGAGGGAGAGGACCGGCCGCGGGGCACAGAGCCCGTGCCCGGAGGCCCGGCTGTCGATCCGCACGCCGATCCCGCAGCCACCGGCGACGGCGAGGCGGGTTCGCTCCCCACGTTGCCGGGGGTCGAGGGCGTCGCCGGGGGGCCGGCGCTCGACGCCGGCATGGTGGATCCCGACGGTGCGCCGCCGGTGCCGCCGTCCACGGAGGTCGACTCCGAGGGAGGGGCATTCGGCGCCGCTGCCCCTGCGACGGTCGCGCCCACCGAGCCCACCGAGCCCACCGAGCCCACGGAGCCCACCGAGCCCGTCCGGGTCGACGACGTCGACCCCACCGCGGTCGAGCGGACGAGGGTGTTCGAGGGCTCGGAGACCGCCGGGGTCACGTCGCCGGCGGGGGCACAGCCCGAGGGGCCGCCGGCAGGATCGCCGGCGACCGGATCGCCTGCGGAGCCGACGGTGGCCGGTCCCCCGGTGCCGGTCGGATCGCCTGCCGGGCCGACGGTGGCCGGTCGCCCGGCGCCGGGACCTGCCCACCCGGTCGCGGGTGCTGCCGCCCGGCCGCCCGGCCGTGGGCACCGCCTCCGCCGACGGCTCCTCATCGCCGTCCTGGTGGCAGCCATCCTGGTCCTGGTCGCCTTCGGCATCGCCCTGATCGTCGCCGGCGAGGACGGGGGGGCGGACAGGCCGGAGGGCACCACGACGAGCACCACCGCCACGTCGACGACCAGGCCGCGGGCGACCTCGTCCACCAGCGCCGCCGTGGTGCCGCCTCCATCCACGGGTGCGGGCAGGCCGACCACCAGCGCGCCGGCCACCACCCGGGAGCCGCCGACCGACCGGGACCCGACGACCACGCCGCCCACCTCCCGCCCGGCGAGGACCACCACCACGACGAGGCCTACCGCGACCTCGGCCACCACTCAGCCCCCGCCGACGACGACTGCCCCCCCGTCCACGGAGGCCGACGGTGACCTCTCCGACCCCTCCTCGCCGACGGGGCGGTGACCGCACGGCGCCACCGTTCCGGTCACGGTGCCGCCGCTCCCCGGTCGCGGCGAGGGCGGCGCCGTCCCGCGTGCAACGTCGTCCCGTCGCCGCCCTCCCTCGACCTGGTCGCCGCCGGCGGTCCCCGGCGTCGAGGGCGCTGCCTCAGAGGGCGAGCGTCAGGTTCGGGTACGGCCCGCCAACGGCCAACAGGGGCCGTCCTGGGGACCGCCGCCGGCGGACGACAGCTTGCTGGTCGTCACGCCCCGCGGCGCGGCGGAGCCGGCCAGGAGCGGCGAGGTTGGGGTAGGGGCCGCCCACCAGGGCGGCCACCGCGGCATGTGCCGGCCGGCGGCCTCCTCGAGGGGGGGCGGGGGAGGAGGCGGGCGGCGATCCGGGGAGGGCCTCCACCCCGGCGGGCTCGGCAAGCGACATCGGTCCGCGTCCTTTCGCCGGTGATCGTGACGGCAGCATCGCCGCGGGATGTTTCAACTCTGTTGGCCGATCGTTGTGATCGCGTTAACCCGAGCGGCTGTCCCGTAGTCCTCGCCGAGCACGGACCCACGAGGCAGCATGTCCCATGAGCTCGTCCGACCTACCTCCGCTGCCCGACCCGCCTGGCCCGTCCGATGGGGGCACCGGCCCTCCGCCCCGGTCGCCGACGCCGCCCTCCGGCCCGCCGCCACCGCCCTCGGGTCCCTCGACGACATGGGGCACCCAGGTGCGAGGCGTCGTGCCCGCTCGGTTGGAGCCTCCCTTCTACGGGACCGGCGTCGTGATCCTCCTCACCATCGTCACCTTCGGTGTCTGGTCCCTGGTGTGGACCTACCGCACCTGCGAGGACCTGAGGAGGTACAACGGGGTCGGCCTCGGCGGCGTGGTGGGGGTGATCGTCCAGATCTTGTTGGCCGTGGTGCTGATGTTCACCATCCCCAACGAGATCGAGGGGATGTACCGGCGCGACGGCCGGGTTCCGCCGGTCAGCGCGATGTGGGGCCTGTGGTTCCTGCTGCCGGTCGTCGGGAACCTCGTCTGGTACGTGCGCGTCCAGAGGTCGCTCGACGACTTCTGGCGTGCCAAGGGCGCCGTCGATGGGTAGTCGGTCGGAGGGGGACGGATCGGTGGACGACCCTTGACGGCAGACCCCTACGAGCCGGCCGCCGGCACGCAGCTCGCTCACCTCCTCGCCCACCCTGGCGTCGAGGAGGAGTGCGTCCTGCGGGGTCGGTTCGGGCTCATGGCCATCCACGGCGGCAACCTGGAGCGTGGCACCGACGTCATCGCCGCGCTGGCCGCCGAGCGGGCCGGGGCGTCGTTGTACACCGTGCGCCAGCCGCCCGGTCTGGTCTGGCACGTGCCGTCGACCGCCTTCGATCCGGTGGCGTCGCCCCACCTCGCCGCCTTCCTGGCGCACGTCGACTCGGCGGTCTCGGTGCACGGCTTCCGTCGAGGGGGCCTGTCGACGACGCTCCTGGTCGGCGGGGGGAACCGCCACCTGGCTGGTCGGCTGGCGACGGGGTTGCGGTCGACCATGGGTGGTGGGTTCACCGTCCTCGACGAGCTCGAGGCGATCCCGTCCCCGCTACGGGGGGTCCACCTGCGCAACCCCGTCAACCTGCCACCCGGCGGTGGCGCCCAGCTGGAGCTGCCGCCCCGGGTCCGGCGGGGGACGGGTGCCCCTACCTTCCGCGAGGAGCACGAGGCGGCGGTGGTCGAGGCGCTGGTGCGGGTGGCCCTGGGCACCTGAGCGACCGGGCCGCTGCCGGACCTCGGGACGTGGGTCGGGCGGTCCTGGTGCTGGCGTTCCGCCCGTGGTGACCGTGGTACTTTGCGTGGCAACATGCGGCCCAGAGGGGCCGAGCAGGGCCGAGGTCAATGGGGACGGCCCGGTCGCGGGGGCGAGGACGAGCGGACGATGTGGACGGAACGAGCACACCGACCTGGTCGTCGGCGGATGCCAGGGCTGGCCGTGGGGACGGCGCTCGGGATCGTCGCCGTGCTGGGGGCGTGCGGTGGGGACGGGGATGCCGCCGCGGACGAGGAGCCGCGTCTCGGTGAGACCACGGCGCTCGCTCCCACCACGGCGCCCCTCTCTCCCGTGGAGCAGGCCGAGGCCGCCTACTTGGAGCTGATCGAGGTGATGTATCGGCTCCTTACGACCGGTCCGGACCCCTCCGATCCCGAGCTCGCGCGGCTTGCCACGGATCCCGTCCTAGGACACTTTCGCGACAGCTTGGCAACGATGCGGGCTGAGAACCAGATCGTCGAGCGCGGCGATAGGACAAAACAGACGATTATTAATAGGAAGCTGGAAACTCCTCACCGAGTCATACTTCGAATCTGTTCAATTGGTAATGATCGCCGCATTGATCAAGATAACGGTTCTGTCGTTAACCAAGGAACATCAACCCGTCTGCTTGAGGCAGTCGTTGTAGCAGCCAGCGAGACATGGCAGGTAAGTGAAGTGAATACATTACGAGCCCTTCGGGGCATTGTAGCATGCGTACCTTAAAGTCGTGGGTTCTTATAGTGCTAAGCATTGCAATCTCTTTTATATTTGCAGAACGAGCGAGTTCATCCACTAATCAGTCAAGCTGGCCTGAGGCGGTATTGGGCGGCGATGAATTTTCTGGTGCGGCACGTGCTGACGACAAGTTGACCGCCTCGGTCTCGTACCAGCAGGTCACAGGCGCTCCCGGGAGCAGCGTCGAGGGGGCGGCGGGGCCCGCCTCGCCTCGGCGCCACCTGGCATGCGAGGTCTACGAGGCGCCCGGAGGCCCGGACGGCGGTGGGAGCGAGCACGACACCCTGTCACCGTTCTCCGGCACGTACGTCGACCAGGAGTGGTACTACCAGACGTGCCGCGATGCGGGCACCGGCGAGCTGGTCCGGTCGAGCTACTGGCGCTACGCCTCCGCCGATCCGGTGAACCCTGGTCCCGACCTCGCCGCCATGGCCCGCCAGGCCTACGACGAGGTGCCGTTCCCCCATCCGGTGCCCAGGACGTCACCTGGCATCGACGTCGAACAGGTCACCGGCCTCCCCACGTGGTTGTGGCTCGAACCGGGTTCCTTCACCGAGCTCTCCGCCCGAGCCGAGATCCCCGGCTTCTGGGTCGAGGCCAGCGCCCATCCCGAGGCCGTCGCCTGGGACATGGGCGACGGCGACAGCATCACGTGCGACGGACCCGGCACGCCCTACGATCCGGCCCGGGACGACGACGCCCAGCGCACGGACTGCTCGCACGTCTACCTCCAGACCTCCGACGGTCAGCCCGGAGGCCAGTTCCAGGCCAGCGTGACGGTGAGGTGGTCGGTCCGCTGGCAGGCGTCGACCGGCGCGGCTGGCATCCTGGCAGATGCCACCCGCACGACGACCTTCGGGCTCACGGTCACCGAGCGGCAAGCCGTGGTCGCCTACCGTCCCTGAGCCTGCCCGGTCGCATGGCTGGAGCCGGGTCACGTGAAGGTGGACGAGGTCGAGGTGGCCGGCGCCGGCAGTGACGCGGGGACGGGGCGACGACGATCGGACGGCCGCAGGGTCCCGGCCCGGTGGTGGCACCTCCTTCAGGCCACGGCGACGCCGTCCCGGGACGTCGGCTCCGGTGCATCCTCGCCCAGGAGCACGAGCACCTCGGCGGACAGGGTGGTGCGTGCCCGGTCGGTCCGCACCATCGGGTCGGCGGCGATCGCCGCCCGTAGCCGCCGCCGGTCCTCGGGGACGAGGCGGGGGCCGA
Organism: Acidimicrobiales bacterium; assembly: GCA_036279475.1. GTDB lineage: Bacteria > Actinomycetota > Acidimicrobiia > Acidimicrobiales > VFJN01 > ZC4RG19. The sequence goes on from DASUJB010000106.1 coordinate 29,312, forward strand.
CCTTCCTCGCCAGGCGCAGGCCCTGGTACTGCTCGTTGGCGGTGCGCGACTCGGTGACCGCGGCCTCGATGGTGTCGGCGTCGGCGAGCGACGGGTCACCGGTCATCAGGCCGAGGACCAGGGTGCGGACGACCGGCGGTCCGCCCCGGAAGAGGGAGCGGAGCTCGGTGGCGTCGTACTGCTGGACGAGGGCGCTGGCCGCGGCGGTCCGGGCGAGGTGGTCGTCGAGGCGGCGCCGCGCGGCGAGGAGCTCGGTGCCGTCCAGCAGCGTGTGGGCGGCGGCGCAGGCGGCGGCCGCCTCGGCGAGCCCGTCGCCCCACCGGTCGATGCGCCGGGCGGTGTCGGGGGCACCGAGGTCGGCGATCGTCCGGGCGAGGACCGAGCCGCACGCGTCGCCGCCCAGCGCCCGCGCCGGCGCCTCGTGGAACACCACGGGGGCCAGTACGAGGAACGCACCGGTCATCGCCAGGCCGACCACCTCCGCCCCACCGTCGCCGCCGATGACGTCGACTGCCGAGGCGGCGAGGAGGCCGGCGCCGGCCAGGGCGGCCAGCCAGGTCCAGAGCCGGCTGAGGCTCGGCGGTGCCTCGCCGGCGAGGGCGTCCTCGGTCGATCCGTCGTGCCCGGACATCGGTCTCGGCTCCCTCTCGTCCTCTACCTGTCTGCGTGGCGCGGGGATGCGCCCACCGGGCCAGTTGTACCGGAGCCGTCCAGGGCCCGGCTCAGCCGTGCTCTCCGCCGGCCCGGGCCACCGGGCGCGCGTCGGGACCGTGGCGCGGGCCGAGGTCGGGGCGGGCCTCGACCCCGACCGGCGGCGTGGTCACGGTCGTCCCAGGAAGTCGGCGAGGAGCGCGGCCAGCTCGACCGGCTTGTCGCCCTGCACGCTGTGGCCGGCTCCCTCGACGTGCTCCACCCGGGCGTCGGGCCGTCGGCTGCGGAGCTCGGCCTCGTCGTCGTCACCCACCACGGACTGGGGCAGCATGCCGCGGACCAGCATCAACGGGCCCGGGTAGGCGGACAGGTCGTCCCACAGGGGACGGAAGTCGGGCATGGCCTGCCCGCCACCGTCGGGTGGGGCGGTCGCGCGGTCGCGGGCGTAGCGCCACACCCAGCTCCCGTCCTCGCGCTGGACGGCGTTGTGCAGGATGCCCCGCCGCAGCGACGACACGGTACGGGTGGGGTTGAAGGCCACCGTGCGCTCCAGCAGGGTGTCGAAGCTGTCGAAGCTGGGGGGACCGTCGACGAAGGCGACGATCGACGACGCCTTGCCCTCGTCGACCTCGGGGGTGATGTCGACCAGCACCAGGGACCGTACGAGGTCGGGGGCGCACGCCGTGAGGGCGATGGCCGCCGCCCCGCCGAGCGACATGCCCACCACGGCCGCGGCGTCCGGTGCCAGGGACCGGACGGCCGTGGCGAGGTCGAGGGCGATGGCCGTGGGGTCGAGCACGCCCCCGCGGCCGCCGTCGGAGTGGCCGTGGCCGGGGAGGTCGATCGCCACCAGCGGACGGTCGAGGGCGAGGGCCACCGTGTCCCAGGTGTGGGCGTTCTGGGCGGCCCCGTGGAGCAGCACGACCTGGGGCTGCCCCTCCCCCCACACCAGGGCGCTGAGGCGACGGCCGTCCCCCAGGTCGACGTGCTCGCGCCGCACGGTGGGGGCGCCGGCGTAGGGCAGCCCGTACTCGGCGGCGTTCTCGTGGAAGTAGGCGAACTCGTCGTAGGGGACCCGCTCTGCCGGTGCCATGCCCGTCAGCATGGCACCCGTCCCGGCGCTCGTGCGGAGCGTCCCGTGGGGTCGTGGCCGGTCGAGGGGACGTGCGCCGGGCGTTCAGCCGTCACCGACGGCGTAGAAGCGGCCACCGCGAGCCCCGACGTAGAGGCGGCCCCGCCACACCGCCGGCGTCGACTCGATGCAGCCCTCGAGCTGCACGGTCCACAGCTCGGGTGGGACCGCCGACGTGTCGGTGACGTCGTAGGCGTGCAGCACCCCCGAGCAGTCGCCCTGGATGAGGGTGTCGTCGACGACGACGGCCGATTGCCACGTCGGGCCGGGCAGGTCGAGGGTCCACCGGACCGTACCCGACGCGCGGTCCACGGCGTAGACGGTGCCGCCGTCGGCGGCCGCGATGACGAGGTCGCCGTGGAGGGCGGGCGTGGCCCAGAACCCGCCGGGGTCCTTCACCGACCACACCATCGGGTTCCCGGGTCGCCGGGGGTCGAGCTTGAGGAGCTGGCCGACCTCGGCGGCGCGGGCGTTGCCGCGCTCGTTCTCCACGCCGACGTAGAGGAAGCCGTCGTCGTCGACCACGATCGAGGCGTCGGTGTCGTCGCCGGTCCAGAAGCGGAGCACCCGGGACGGAGCGACGCCCGCGCCCAGCCCCGAGACGTCCCAGCCCTGCACGAGGCCGCCCGAGTTGGCGAAGTAGACGACCCCGTCGTGGTAGGCGACCGAGTTCTCGATCGACACGTCGCTCGGGCGGGCGGCGAGGGCGGCCGTTAGCTCGTCGTCCCAGCCGGGGGCGTTGAACACCAGCTGCGGCGCCACCCGCACCAGGCCATCGGACCCCGTGCCGCGGTTGAGCTTCACGATGTGGAACTGCGAGTTCTCGCCGCCCTCGTAGAGCACGTCGCCCATGACCAGCGGCGAGCCGTCCCAGTCGTCGTTCCACCGGGTGGGGCTGACGGCGTGGGCGTCGAGCGCCCACAGCTCCGTGGGCACCGGGCGGTCGATGGCGATGATCCGCAGCTTGTTGTCGCGGCTGCCGGTGTAGACGAGCGGCAGGCCGTCGGGGTCGACGGTGACCGAGCCCTTGATGATGTCACCGGTCTCGAAGGGCGGGAGGATGTCCTGCCCGGTGGCCCCGTCGACGAAGTGCACCTTCCGGTCGTAGGCCCCGAACACCACCCAGGTGCGGCCGTGGCGCTCGAAGACCGCAGGCTGGCCGGTCCATCCGCTGCCGCACCACGTGCGGGTCTCGTGGCCCTCCGACGACTCGGCGCACATGGCGCCGCTGGTGCCCGGGTAGCTCCACAGGACCCGAGGCGCGGCGGGTACGGGACCCTCGCCGTAGTACGACCGGGTGGGGCTGCCCCGGAAGGTGAGCAGGCCGGGCGTGGCGAACCCCGACGCGGGGAGCTCCGGCGGCCGCCGGGTGGGAGGGGGGGTGGCCGGGGGGGCGGGGGGAGAGGAACCGAGGCCCTCGCCGTCGGAGCTCGCCTCGTCGTCCGTCAGCTGCTGGGCAACCACCGCAGCACCGGCCGCGGCCAGCACCACCAGCGTGAGAGCCGCCAGCCGTCGCCGGTCGGCACGCCGGCCCGGGTGGCTGGCACCGACCGGACGACCCGTCCCGGCGGGAGGTGCCGGCAGGTCATCCACCCTGTCGTGGCGCCTCCGGCGTGGCCGGCGAAGCCGCCCCGACCCGCTGTCGCCGTTCCCCAACGACCCGTCCCCCCGCCGTCGTCCTCCGGGGCGTCAGCTGAAGCTCTGGCCGCAGCCGCAGGTGCGTTGGGCGTTGGGGTTGTCGATGGCGAACCCGGCGCCCTGCAAGCCGTCCTTGTAGTCCAACGTGGCGCCGTCGAGGAGCATGGAGCTCGACGGATCGACCACCACCCTGACACCCGAGTAGTCGGCGGTCTCGTCCTCGTCGGACACGTCGGTGTCGAAGAACATCTCGTAGCTGAAGCCGGAGCACCCCCCGGGGCGCACGGCCACCCGCAGGGCCAGGTCGTCGTCGACGCCCTCCTGCTCCATGAGCGTACGGACCTTGTCGGTTGCGGTCTCGGTGAGCACGATCACGTGACTGGTGCCTCCTCGGGGTGCCATGGACCACGGCCAGCCTACCGGGATCGTCACCGGGCGGGCCGGCCAGGGAATCGTACCGGTGCTCAGGGCGAGGCGAGCGCCAGGTCGACCTGGCAGGGTGTCCGGTCGGTCAGCGGGTGGAAGTCGTCGACCGCGGCGCCGCCGAGCCCGACGACGATCCCCTCGACGAGGCCCTGGTGGAGCGCGCACACGATCTCGGGGTTGGACTCGGCCAGCTCGCGGAACGGGCAGTGGGCGAAGCCCACGGTCACCTCGGTGGCGTCGCCGGCCAGCTCGGGGTCGAAGCCGAGGGCGTCGAGCCGGGCCATGAGGCCACCCACGCAGGTGGCGGGGTCCCCCCGGCTCGGCGGCTCGCCGTCCCCGCCCGCCGCGTCGCCGGGGACGGCCGGCTCGCCTTCGCCGTCGTCCAGCCCCAGGGCCCGGGCGAGGGACTGGGCGTCCGTCCCTCCCTGCTCGCGACCGACGTCCACGGCCTCGTCGTGGCCGAGCCCGCCGTTGGCGGCCAGCCGCAGGAGCATGCGGGCAAGCACGGGGAACGTGGCGGGTTCGAGCCCGAGGGAGGGTGCGTCGTTGGCCAGCGAGTAGCGGTGGTGGGGTCGGCCCACGGCGCCGCGAGCGTCGGTCTCGACCTCGAGGAGGCCGACGTCGCGCATCCGCTCGAGGTGGGGGCGCACGGTGTTGGGGTGGAGGTCGAGGGTCTCGGCCACCTCGGCGGTGGCCAGGGGCCGGGGGGACCGTGCCAGCTCGAGGTAGATCGCGTAGCGGGTGTTGTCGCCGAGTGCCTTTAGCACGGCGAGCCGGGGTTCTCCGAGCCCCGACGGGCTGCCCTCGGTCACGGGTGGAGTCTATCCCCGCTCCCGGTTTCCCCGGTCGGTGCCGGTAGAATCCGGGCCGTGGAGACACCTTCCCTGCCCACCGCCGACGACGTTCGACGGGTGCTCCGCGGGGTGGTCGACCCGGAGCTGGGCAGCGACATCGTGGACCTCGGCATGGTCCGTGCCGTGCAGGTCCACCCCGACGGCGAGGTCGTCGTCACCGTGGCCCTCACCACCGCCGGCTGCCCTCTCCGGGCCCAGCTCCAGCGGGACGTCCGGGCCCGCGTCGCGTCGCTCCCGGGCGTGGGCTCGGTGCGCCTGGCGTGGACCGAGATGACCGACGAGCAGCGTGGCGACGCCATGGCCAAGGCCCGCTGGAACGTCACCCAGCGGCCGGAGGACACCTCGGTCCCGCTCGGGGCCAAGGTCGTCTTGATCTCCTCGGGCAAGGGAGGGGTGGGGAAGTCGTCGGTCACCGTCAACCTCGCGGCCGCGCTCGCCGCCCGGGGCCTGACCATCGGCGTCCTGGACGCCGACATCTGGGGCTTCTCGGTGCCCCGCCTGCTCGGCGTGGAGGGGCGCCTGATGGGCGCGACCCGCGCCGGCCGCAAGCAGATCGTGCCGCTCGAGCGCCGGTTGGGCGACGGGGTGGTCCGCGTGGTGTCCATGGGCCTGCTCGTCGACGACGAGGAGACCGCCCTGATGTGGCGGGGCCTCATGCTCAACCGTGGCGTCCAGCACTTCCTGCAGGACGTCCATTGGGGTGACGACCTCGACTACCTGCTGGTCGACATGCCACCGGGCACCGGTGACGTGCAGATGGGGGTGGCCAAGCTCATTCCCCGGGCCGAGGTCGTGGTGGTCACCACCCCGGCCCGGGCCGCGCAGAAGGTGGCCGTCCGTGCCGTGGGCATGGCTCGCAAGAGCTACCTCCGGGTCGCCGGCGTCGTCGAGAACATGAGCGCCTTCCGGTGCGACCACGGGCAGAGCTACGCCCTCTTCGGCGAGGGCGGCGGTCGGCAGCTCGCGGCCGACGCCGGGGTGCCCCTGCTGGGCTCGGTGCCGCTCGAGCCGGCGGTGGCCGCCGGCGGTGACGCCGGGGCGCCGGTCGTCCTGGCGGGCGGACCGGCCGCCGAGGCCTTCCGGGCCATCGCCGCCCGCATCGTCGACGAGGCCGTCCCGCCGGCGGCGATGGCGGGCTGCAGCGCCCGCATGCTGGACGCCGCCGTGGCCGCTCTCGACGCCCACGACGCGGCCCCGGCCTGACCCCGCCATCGGCGGGGGGCCGGGTGGCGCCGGTGCGTCAGCGGGACGACCCCCCGCCGGTGGCATCCTCCTCGCCGTCGGCACTGCCGCCGAAGAGGTGCTCGGCCGCCTCCTCGGCGGCCCGGGTGAGCGCGATGTCGAACAGCGAGATCACCGACGCGGCCGCCAGGGGCCGGAGGCGGGACACCGCCTCGTCCAAGCGGTCCCACACCTCGGGGTCGTTGGCGCGTGGATCCTCGGGGGGCAGCAGGTGCTCGAGGAACATGGACACGACGGCGTCGGCCATCACCCGCGTGCTCTCGGCGATGACCTGGCCCAGCTCGACACGAGCCACCATCGGGACGCCCAGCCGGCCGAGGCCGGCCGACGCCTCGAAGGCCGCCGGCACGGTGACGCGCCACCGACCGTCGGGCTCCTCGGTGGCGATGCCCAGCTCGCGCACGAGGGCAGGGACGGCGGCCATGCCCGGCGGCAGGCCGAGCCGGACCGCCATCTCGCCGTCGGTCACCACCTCGGCTCCCTCGCCGACCGACTGGGCGACCGCGGTCCGGACGAAGGCCAGGGCGGCGGCACCGGCACGGCCAGGGGCCCGGTCGAGGAGGCGACGGATGGCGTTGAGCGTCAGGCCGTGCGCCTGGAGGTCTCGGATGGCTTCGAGTCGCACCAGGTGGTGGCCGTCGTACACCGCGGCGCGGCCCGAGCGCCGGGGTGGGGGCAACAGGCCCTCGGACTGGTACCAGCGGATGGTGCGCACGGTCGTGCGGGTCATCTCGGCCACCTGGTCCACCGTGTAGCCGGCGTCCGCATCCGGAGCGGTGGCGGGGGTGGCGCTCACGGTGCGAACCATAGGGGCGCCCGCCGTCGGCGGCGAACCGTCGTGGTGGGCCCTGGCCACGCCAGGGGACCAGCGGGCACGGAGGGTGCCACGCCGGGGGGCGGCGGGGAGGTCGGTGGACGGCGTCCCGATCCCCCCGGTCGGGCGGATGCCCTGCCGGGGGTCAGAGGGGAGACCAGGTGCCGTCGAGGTCATCTCCCTTGACGAGCCCCTCGTCGGCCAGCTTGCGAAGGTGGGCCCACACGGTGCGCCGGGCCACGGGGACGAGGGGTGCCGCCAGCCCGGCGTAGATCTCGTCGACGAGGCCGGCGACGTCCACCGCCCCCCGGTCCCGCACCAGCTGGAGCACCTGGGACTCGCGCGCCAACCGGTGGTCGATCACCTCCTGGATGGCGGCCACGGGCTCGTCGATCACGTGGCCGTGGCCGGGAGCCAGGGCCTTGAGGCGGGGGCGGAGCGCCTTGATGCGCTCCAGGGAGGCCAGGTAGGCGGCCATGTCGCCGTCGGGGGGGTTGATCACGACCGTCGATCCCTGCATGAGGTGGTCGCCGGTGAAGAGGGTGCGCTCCTCGTTGAGCAGGTAGCAGAGGTGGTTCGACGCGTGACCCGGGGTGTGCAGGGCCGTGAGGTGGAACTCCGTGGCCTCGATGACGGCGCCGTCGGCCAGCGTGCCGTCCAGGCGGACCCCTCCCCGCCCGCTGCCCGGCGCGAAGGCGAGGACCTCGGCGCCCGTCCGCTTCCTCAGCCCGACAGCCCCGGGGGAGTGGTCCTCGTGGGTGTGGGTGAGGAGGATCCACCGTATGCGGTCGCCGCCGCAGCCGGCGATGGCGTCCAGGTGGGCGGCGTCGGAGGGGCCGGGGTCGATCACCGCGATCTCGTCGATGCCCACCAGGTACGTGTTGGTGCCCGGGCCCGTCATGTGGCCGGGGTTGTGGGCCACGATGCGACGCACCATGGGGGAGAGGGCGCTGGCGACCCCGTAGGCGATCGGCTTGGGGCCGACGGTGGCCGCCTCGTCGGTGGCGGCGTGGCGGGAGGGGGTCACGACCCGTCCCGCAGCTGGCGGGGCGACCGGGGACCGGGGGGATCCTCCCAGCTCTCGGCGTCCCAGACGTCGGCCGGGCTGTCGCCACCTCGACGGGCGCCGGTCGTGCGCGGCGAGCCGGGGCGGTCGAGGACCACCAGGCGGCCGCGCCGGGTGACGCTCCTCTGGATCGAGGCCCGGACCGCCGCCCGGGTCACCGGGAACAGGAGCACCAGGGCCAGCACGTCGCTGACGAACCCCGGCGCGATCATCAGCGCCCCCGCCAGCAGCACGAGGCCTCCGTCGAGCAGCTCGGCGGTGGGCACCTGACCCCGTCCGAGGGTGGCCCGGATCCGCCGCAGCACGCCCAGGCCCTCTCGCTTGGCCAGGAGGCCGCCGAGGACGGAGACGAGCACGAGGAGGCCGACCGTGTCGAGCACGCCGATGGCGCCCGCGACCCGGACGATGACCGCCAGCTCCACCAGGGGAGCGACCAGGAAGACGAGGATGAGCACGAGCGCCATGCGGAGGTGCCGGCCGGGTGGGAAGGATCGCTGGCCGGGTGCCTTCCAGCCTACCGGCCGACCTGGCCGCCGGTCGGCCCGCCGGGACCGGCCCGCACCCCCACGAGTGTGACCCCCTTCACAACGGAGGAGCGGTCGGGTACCGTGGGTGTCGTGCGACACCGCCGCAGCGTGGTCCCGCACGGCGTGGTTGGAGCGAGGTGATCGACGGGGGGAGCAAGTGGCGCCGCCCGGTGGGGACCGGGTCGGCAGCCGGGGGGTTGCTCATCGCATCGCTCCAGCCGCGCTGCTCCCCCTTCCCCCTCCGGTCCGGACCGCTCTCGGCGCTCCCTCCCCCGGCCGCCTGTCCCAGGGCGCTCTCCGTGTAGGCGGGCGCCCGTGACGGGGACCCCGCCGCCGGCGGCGCCGCACCCCCGGCCCCGGGGTGGCGGCGCCGTGCCGAGGTCGTGACCGGACGGCTAGTTGTGCTGCCCCGTCCAGGCCCTGCGCTCGACCTCGCTCAGCCCTCCCCAGATGCCGTGAGGTTCGCGGATGCGCAGGGCGTACTCGAGGCACGGCTGCCGCACGCCGCAACTGGCGCAGATCGACTTCGCTTGCTCTTCCCGCCGCAGCTTCTCGCTCTTGCGCTCGAAGTGCGACGGTGGGAAGAAGACGACGGACTGCGGTCCGCGGCACGCGGCTCTCAGCTGCCAATCCTCCTCGACACGCTGTGCACTCACAGGCACACCCCCCTCTCAGGCGGACCATACAGCCGGTCCTTACCAGGGACAAGGGGTGAGGCGGGCCGATCCCATCGGCCGGGAACGGCGACGTCGCAGGTCAGCTGTCGCAGGTCAGCTACGGTGCCGGGACGGCGGTGCCGCCTTCGCGGGCGATATGGGGCGTCCGGCCGAGCACCGAAATGGGTCGAGCGGTGACGGGGCCTCGGGATCGAATGTCACTCGGCCGACCGCACCCGCTCCCGGTGGTCGCGGGCGCCGCCCTCCTCGGGCTCGACCTCCAGCACGAGGCCGTCGATGGCCACGACGCGTGCCGGCTCCCCGGCGCGGACCGGGGTGGCGCGGTTGGTGCGCGCCCTCCAGGGGACGTCGCGCAACGCGATGATCCCTTCGGGGTCGATGTCCGTGCGAGCCGCCCCGAGCTCGCCGACCATCCAGTCGCGACCGATGGTGGGCGTCGAGAACCGGCTGCGCACCATGGTCGGCATGCCCGCCACCATGCCGAGGGTCATGCCCACGAAGGCGACGAGGAGCGTGAGCCAGCTGATGGAGAGGCCGTCGAAGAGGACGAGCGAACCGAGGGCGAAGCTCACCGTGGCGATGCCCGTCCACAGGCGCGGCACCCCCGTCTGCACGTCGACGGCGTAGCCGAGCATGGCGAACAGCAGGAGCGCCACCCCCAGCGGTCGGGTGGGCAGCACGGCCAGGCCGTAGCAGCCGAGCACGAGCGAGGCGGCACCGACCATGCCGGCGATGCCCACCCCGGCCGTGAACATCTCGAACAGGAGGAGGGCGAGGCCGATCACGAACAGCAGGTAGGCGACGGCCGGGCTGCCCACGGTGTGGGCGACCTGGCCCACGATGTCCAAGCCGCCGAAGGTCACGTCGGTCACCGGCTGGCGGCGACCGTCGACCACCTCCGTGCGGAACCCGTCCAGCTCGACGACGAACTCCAGGATGGTGGGCGCGTCGTTGTCCACCAGGCCGAGCTCGACTGCCCTCCGTGCTCCCACCCGGTCACCCACGTCGACGGTGCCCAGGTCGCCGGGGGACCTGCCCCGGGCCGCCAGGAGGGCGGGCGTGACCTCGATGCTGGATCCGGGGGCGACCCCGGACAGGTCGGCCGCCGCCACGAGGCGCACGGCCTCGTCGGTGGCCCGGCTGCCCGACGGCCCGATCCACACGCCCACCGGCACGTCGGCGTCGGCCACGGTGCTCGCCAGCCGGTCGAGCGCACCGTCGTCGACCACGGCACCGCCGCTGTCGAACTGGAGCACCAGGGCCAGGGCGCACGACTCGCTGGCCTGGTCGACCTGGTCGAGGATCATGTCGGCGAGCACGGGGTCGACGAGGCCGTCCGCCTCGACGACGTCGACCGGCCCGCTGCGGGCGGCGCAGCCCTCGCCCGCGCCGGCCGGCGCCGCCAGCCCAGCGACCATCGCCACCGCCGCCACCAGCAGGGTGGCGCACCGCCCCCGA